>CAZBYA010000035.1:26570-29596 GCA_964496175.1 uncultured Gaiellales bacterium
CCGGCGCGTCCCGCGAGGCGCGCGGGCGGGCCGAGCCGCGTCCACCCGGAGAGGCGTCGCGAGCGGAAGCGGACGGCGAGCGGGCGCAGCGTCGCGGCATCGACGAGCAGCTCGACGTCCGGCGGGGCGCCGGTCAGCCGGATCCGCTCCGCCTGCCTGCCACCGACCCGCGTCCTGCCGAGCAGCACGGCGCCGGGGCGCTCGAGCACCCCGGCGAGCTCGGAGCGGTAGAGGAGGTAGCTGCCCGACAGGTCGGCCTCGGCGGCGGCCGTCGCGGCGCCGCGGGTCGCCGCCGCGAGCGTCCGTGCCCGCGGTGCACGCACCACGGATACGTGGGTGCCGATCAGCTCGAGGCGGTCGCCGCCGACGTCGAGGAGGGTCGCGTGCGATGGGAGGCGCCTGCACCGCACCCGCACGACCCGGCCGGCGAGCTCCATCGTCCCGCCGGTGCCGCGGGCGGCGTCGAGCCGCTCGAGTACGCGCACGGCGAGGCGGTCGCCCGCGCTCGGCGCGGGGAGCGTCGAGACGAGCCCGTACGAGACGGCGACGATCGCGGCCACCGAGAGAACCGCAGCCAGGCCCCGGATCACGGTCACGGCCAGCGCTCGAGGATGGTCGCCGTCAGCCCCACGAGCAGGATGAAAGAGGAGGCGCGCAGCGCGACGTCGGCCCAGCGGCGGCGGCCCAGCGCGGCGGCCCCGGCGTAGACGGGCAGGGCGAGCAGCCCGAAGCGGGCGTCGGAGGTGAACGAGCCGGTCTCGAGCGGCAGCAGCACGATCAGGGCGCCGGCGAGGAGCCAGCTGCGCGGGACACCGGCCCGCCAGGCGGCGAGGAGCAGCAGGACGTATACGGCGCAGAAGGCGACGTCTCGCAGCAGCCACAGGTTCGGGCCCGTCACCCGCGAGACCTCGACCACGGCGTGGCGGATGCCGAGCGGCGAGAGGCGGCGGCCCCAGGCGCGTTCGGCGGTGCTGAACGCCGTCGCGTCGCCGAACGTGCGCCAGTCGTAGAGCGCGACGCCTGCGACGGCGGCCGGCGCCGCTCCGACCGCGACCAGCGCGCGGCAGCGGCCCGACGCGTCGAGCCGCGGCCACGCGTTGCGCGCGAGCGCCGCGAGCGGCAGCACCAGGAAGAGGGCCTCGGGCCTCGCGAGCGCGGCGATCGCGGCTGCGACTGCAGCCGCACGCCACCGGCCCCGCGTCGCCAGCACGGCGGCGAGCGCCATCGCCGCGATCACGAGCCCCTCCGGGTAGACCATCGAGAAGACGTAGCCCGCCGGGAACACGGCGGCGTAGACCGCCGTCCGGCGCGCGGCGTCGGCGGGCAGCCAGGTCCGGGCGAGCTCGTACAGCGCCGCCAGCCCGACGAGCAGGCCGAGGTTGTCGACGAGCAGGCCGGCGGCGTCGAGCGACAGACCCGCGCGGTGGAGCGCCGCGAGCAGCGCCGGGTAGAGCGGGAAGAAGGCGACGTCGCTCTGGTGGTGCGGGACCAGCAGGTAGCCCCGGGTGGCGACCATCCGGTACCAGCGCCCGTCCCACGACGTGAGCAGCGCGAAGGGATGGCGCGCGACGCTCGGGTACCAGCTCCTGCGCGGCCATCCGAGCGCCTGCACCGCGAGCGCGGTGCCGACGACGACCACCCGCGAGGCCAGCCACCACGAGAGGATCGCGCGGTAGGCGGCGGCGCGCTCCGTCGTCCAGCGCCGCTCGACCGCGACGAGGGCGAAGCGGGCGTCCGCCGGCGGCGACTCGGCGCGCGCCAGCGTCTCGAGCCGCTCGAGCGGGACGCGCGCGACCCTGGTCCCGGACGTCTGCAAGGCCGTTCGGATGCCCCCCGGGTACCCGGGAAAACATGGCGTGGCTCAGGCGGCGAGCTGCGCGTACAGGTCGACGACGGCGGCCTGGTCGAGCAGCGTCGAGGCCGGTCCCTCGCCCGCCGCCGCCCAGCGGTCGTCCGCGTAGCGCTGAGCGGCCGCGCGGTAGCCCGGATCCGGCGCCGCCTCGTCGAGCCGCTTCAGGTCGCGGAAGAAGATCGCCACGAAGCACGCGGGGTCGTCGGCGAACCCGTCGGCCTCGAAGCGCGCGAGGGCCGCGGCGGCGAGCGCCTGCGCCTGTGCGAGGTAGGCGCGCCTGCCCGTCGCCTCGTAGAGACCGACGGCGGCGGCGACCATCGCGCCCTGGTTGTAGCTCCATTCGTGGCGGTCGACGGCGCCCGAGGGGTCGAGGTGGTCGGCGTAGAGCCCGTCGGGCGCCGAGAGGCAGCGTCGCACCCACCCGTACATCGTCTGCGCCCAGTGCAGCTGATGCCGGTCGCCTGTCTGCTGGTAGAGGTCGAGCGCGAGCACGGCGCCGTTCGCCGTCGAGACGGCGTTGCGGTCGGCGTTCGACGGGTCGTGCGTCCAGAACACCCCGCCGGTGCAGGCGTCGCCGCCGTTCCGGTCCCACGCGGCCGTGACGAGCGCCAGCACCTGCTGCGCGCGGGCGAGTAGGCGTGGGTCGTGCAGCAGCCCGTAGGCGCGCACCAGGTCCTGGGCGATCCACTCGTTGTCGTCGAGGTACTGCGACCCGCCCGTGCCGACGGGCGGGGCGGGGAAGGAGAGGTAGCCGGCGGGCTGCCAGTAGAGGTCGAGCGCGGCGAGCTCGGAGCGGACGTCCGCGACGTACGCGGGGCTCGTCGCCGCGAGCGACAGCGTCGCGGCGAGCGCCTGCGAGAACGACCACGCGCTCGAGGGGCCCGACGCGGGGTACGCGTCGTTGTACGCCTGACTGCCGGCGAAGAAGCGCTGCATCGACGCGTACGCGGCGACGGCGCGCGAGAGGTTCGCGGCGCTCCTGGGCGGCGCCGCCCGCGGCGACGCGAGCACGGTGCTCGTGACGAGCGCCGCCACCATGACGATCCCCTTCGCGACCACGGCCCTCGGCTCGACCGTAGACACGCCGCCGCGCCGGCGCATGGGCCGTTTCGCTCATCTGCGCGGCCGCCGCGGACTAGACGAAGAAGGCCCTGCTACCAGGGCCTTCACGTGG
>CAZBYA010000036.1:0-29582 GCA_964496175.1 uncultured Gaiellales bacterium
CGCCGCCGCAGCGGTGCTCGTGCCCGGCGAGCAGCCGCTGCTCGTCGCCCCGGCCGGCGCCCGCGGCCTCGCCTACCCGGTCGGCGGGGCGCTCGTGCGGGCGCTCGCGGTCGAGCTCCGCCCGGGCGCGTGCCGGAAGGGGAGGCCGCAGGGCGCGACCGCGCAGCTGCGGTCGCTGTCGCTGTTCGGCGGCGCCGTCACCGCGTCCGAAGTGAGCCTCCTCCTCGGCCGCAAGGACACGAGCGCGGTGACGGGGCTGACGGTCGCCGGCGCGGCCACGCCCGCGCGGCCGGGGGTGCGGGTCCCCGTCGGGACCTGGGGGTACGTCGTCGTCGGCGCTCCGGTGGCCGTGCGCCGTCGCGGCCTCGCCGAGGCGGCGCTCGCCGTCCACCTGCTCCGCGCGCACGACGGGCTGCCGGCGGGAGCCGTGCTCGTCGTGCCGGCGGGCGGCTCGTCGCGGCCCGTCCGGCGCCGCCGCGCGACCCACGGGCCGCTGACGGTGACGCCGCCCCTCGCGCTGCGCCACTACGTCTTCCCCGTCGCCGGGCAGGTTGCCTGGGGCGACACGTACGGGGGCTTCCGCGCCGACGTGAGCGGCAACTGGCACCACGGCGACGACCTCTTCGCCCCGCTCGGCACGCCCGTCGTCGCGGTGGCGGACGGGACCGTCAACCGCGTCGGCTGGGAGCAGCTCGGCGGCTGGCGCCTGTGGGTCAGGGACACCGGCGGCGACGAGTTCTACTACGCGCACCTCGCCGGCTACGCGCCCGCCGTCCTGCACGGCGACGTCGTCCACGCGGGCGAGGTGATCGGCTTCGTCGGCAACACCGGCGACGCGTTCACGACACAGCCGCACGTGCACTTCGAGATCCACCCGCGCCCGCTGCTCCACCTCGGCTACGACGGCGCGGTCGACCCGTCGAGCTACCTCGCCCGCTGGACGCGGCTGGTGCACGTCCGTGCGCCGCTGCCCGCGCACCCGGCGCTGCCGGCGCTGCCGGCGCTCCGCCAGGAGGCCCGCTACGTCTGGCGCGAGCTGCTCGCGGCACGCCACCTGATCCGCCACTCGCCGCCGGCGGCGGAGCGCCCGCGGCTCCGGCTGCCGTCGAGCGCGCACGCGCGTCCCGCGCCACCCCTGCGGGTCGCGGTGGCGGCATCGCGCCGGACGGGCTCGCCCCAGTGGCCGCTCGTCGCGCTCGTCGCCCTCGTTGCGGTCGGTGCGCTCGGCCTGGTGCCGCTGCTCAGTCGTCGGCGAGCGGCAGCTCGCCACCCGTGACCGGCAGCCCGGCCCAGCGCGCGGACGACGGCAGCTCGAGGTCGAGCTGGTCGAGGATCCGGAGCACCGTCTGGTCGACGAGCTCGTCGACGGACTGCGGCCGGTTGTAGAACGCGGGCGTCGGCGGGAAGACGACGACGCCCAGGTCGCTGAGCGTGAGCAGGTTGCGCAGGTGGATCGAGTGCAGCGGCGTCTCGCGCACGACGAGCACCAGTCGGCGGCGCTCCTTGAGGACGACGTCGGCGGCGCGGCAGACGAGGTTGTGCGCGAAGCCGTTCGCGATCGCGCCGAGCGTCTTGACGCTGCACGGGGCGATCACCATCCCGTCGGTGCGGAACGAGCCGCTCGAGATGCTCGCCGACTGGTCGCCCTCCGCGTGCACGACGTCCGCGAGCGCGCGCACGTCCGCCCAGGAGCGCCCCGTCTCGTGCTCGATCGTCACGCGCGCCCAGCGCGTCGCGATCAGGTGCGTCTCGACCGGCAGCTCGGCGAGGCGCTCGAGCAGTCGCACGCCGTAGATCGCGCCGGACGCCCCGGTGATGGCGACGATCAGCCTCATACCGCGAATGATGCCGCTCGGCGTGAGGCGAGGCGTGGCCGGGAGCCCCTCCTCCCGGCCGCCGCCTCGTTGGAGCCGCACCCTTCCGCGGCTACGAGTGGATCGTCAGCGTCGCGCTGCGCGCCGCGATGTAGCCCGGTTGCGTCTGCGACGTCGGCATCACCGCGCGCAGGCGGGACTCGCCGCGCTGGACGCGGATCGTGAAGGTCGCCGTCGAGTCGCTGCCGAGCACGACCTTCTTCACCTGCACCGGGCCGCCCGCCGTCAGGCGTTGCACGAGCACGTACTTGCCGGCGAACGAGCGGTCGGCCTTCGCGCCGACCGTGAACGTGCCGTGGCCCTTGGCGAGGCTCGTCTTCGCGAGCGTCAGTTCGGGGCTCACCTTGACCGAGATCGCGCGGCTGGTGGAGGTCACCCACTGCGCCTCGTACGCGGTCTGGATCGTCGGCGAGGCGACGTAGCTCCACGCGCCGCCGGTGGAGCTGTCGACGGTCGCGACCGGCAGGAACGACGCGCCGCCGTACGGCTCGGCCATGACGATCACCTTCTCGCCCGCCTGCTGGTTGCCGACGGTGCCCGAGAGCGTGACCGTCTGCCCGTAGACGACCGACGGCTTCGACGCCGCGATCGTGGTGTCGCTCGGTTTCGCCGCGGAGACCGGGGCCGCCGCGACGACCACGGCCGCCAGGGCCGCGGTGAGTGTGATCGGGATTCTCATACTCGGGGTGATGCCCGCTCGCGGGCGATCCGCGCCCCCGCCAGCGCGTGCTTTACCGAGCCCTTACGGTGTCCTTTCGGCGTGTTAGCGGCGCCGCCGGTGGTTCGGGGCGCGCGTCTTGCTTAGGATTGGACGCAGTCGGCCGAGGAGAAACGGACCCCGATGAAACACCGGTTCGAGAACCACGACCTGGTCACCGAGCGCGCGTCGCAGCTGGTCGACGTGACCGACGACGTGCGGCAGGTCGTGGAGCGGGCCGAGGTGCGGAACGGGATGGTGCTCGTCTACTCGCCGCACACGACGTGCGCGGTCGTGATCAACGAGGCCGAGAGCGGCTTCGAGCGGGACTTCGAGGAGCTGCTCGAGCAGCTCGCGCCGTCCCAGGGCCGCTACTACCGCCACGACGACCTCGGGATCCGCACGCAGGGGATCGAGGAGGACACCGCCGACTTCCCGAACGGCCACTCCCACTGCCGCGCGGGCATCCTCTCGTCGTCGTCGCAGACGATCCCGATCGTCGACGGGCGGCTCATGCTCGGCGCGTGGCAGCGCGTCTTCTTCTGCGAGCTCGACCGCTCGCGTCCGCGCAAGGTCTTCATCCAGGTCATCGGCGAATGACCCCCGCGCCTGCGGCCCGTGCGACCACGGCCGCCGACGTGCTGCCTGCGGCCGACGCGGTGCTCGCGCGCGCGTCCGGTGAGAACTTCACCGTCGCGAGCGCGCTCGTCGGCCGGCGGACGGCCCGTCACCTGCTCGCGATCTACGGCTTCGCGCGGCTCGTCGACGAGCTCGGCGACGCCGTCGCGGGCGACCGCCTCGCGGAGCTCGACGAGGCCGAGCGCGAGGTCGAGCGCGCCTTCGCCGGCGAGCCGCTGCACCCGCTCTTCCGCGCGCTCGCGGAGACCATCCGCGCCTGCGACCTGCCGCGCGGCCCGTTCCTGCGGCTGATCGAGGCGAACCGCCGCGACCAGGTGCACACGGACTACCGCACCTACGAGGAGCTGCTCGAGTACTGCACGCTCTCGGCGAACCCCGTCGGCGAGCTCGTCCTGCACGTCTTCGGGGCCGCGACGCCCGAACGGATCGCGCTCTCCGACGACGTCTGCACCGGCCTCCAGCTGGTCGAGCACTGGCAGGACGTGCGCGAGGACGCCGAGCGAGGCCGCGTCTACCTGCCGGCCGAGGACCGCGAGCGCTTCGGCGTCGCCCGCGACGACCTCGTCGCAGGGCCGGCCGGCGAGCCGCTCCGCCGCCTGCTCCAGCTCGAGACGGCGCGCGCCGTCGAGCTGCTCCGCTCGGGCGTCGAGCTCGTCGCCTCGCTGCGCGGCCGCGCGCGGCTCGCGGTGGCGGGCTACGTCGGCGGCGGCCTCGCCGCGGCGGGCGCGCTTGACCGCTGTAACTACGATGTTTGCGGCGGGCCGCCACGCGCCGGAGGCGCACGGCGGCTGTCAGCGACCGTCCGGGTGCTGCGAGGTGGGCCGTGAGCGTGGGGTTGGCCGAGGCGTACGAGGAATGCCGGCGCATCGCCCGGGAGTCGGGCTCGAGCTTCTACGCGGGCATGCGCCTGCTGCCGGCGGCGCGCCGGCCCGCGCTCTACGCCGTCTACGCGCTCGCGCGGCGGATCGACGACGTCGCCGACGGGCCGCTCCCCGCCGCCGAGAAGCTCGCGCGCCTGTCGGCGATCCGGGGTGAGCTCGCCGCCGCCGACCGCTCGAGCGATCCCGTGCTCGTCGCGGTCGCCGACGCGGCCCGGCGCTTCCCGATCCCGCTCGACGCGTTCGAGGACCTGCTCGACGGGGCGGAGGAGGACGTCCGCGGCACGAGCTACGAGACCTTCGCCGAGCTCGAGCGGTACTGCCGCCGCGTCGCGGGCTCGATCGGCCGCCTCTCGCTCGGCGTCTTCGACGCCTCCGACCGCCCGGCGGCCTCGCCGCTCGCCGACGACCTCGGCGTCGCGCTCCAGCTCGGCAACATCCTCCGCGACCTCGGCGACGACCTCCGCAACGGCCGCGCGTACCTGCCGAGCGAGGACCTGGCCCGCTTCGGGTGCACGCTCGGGGACGGCGTGATCGAGGGGCCGGCGGAGCTGCTCGTCGCGTTCGAGGCCGAGCGTGCGCTCGGCTGGCTCGCCCGCGGCCTGGAGCTGGTGCCGCTGCTCGACCGCCGCAGCGCCACGTGCGTGCTCGCAATGACCGGCTCGTACCGCCGGCTGATCGAGCGGATCGCCGACGACCCGTCGCTGGCGCTCCGCTCCCGCGTCTCGCTGCCGGCGTGGCAGAAGCAGCTCGTCCTCGCCCGCAGCCTCGTCGGGGTCGCATGAGCCGGCTCGAGGTGGCGGTCGTCGGGGGCGGACTGGCCGGCCTGGCGGCGGCCCTCCGCTGCGCCGACGCCGGTGCCTCCGTCACGCTCTACGAGAGCCGCCCCCGCCTCGGCGGCGCCACCTTCTCGTTGCGCCGCGAGGGCCGCTGGCTCGACAACGGCCAGCACGTCGCCCTGCGCTGCTGCACCGCCTACCGCGGCTTCCTCCGGCGCATCGGCACCGAGGACCGCCTCGAGCTCCAGTCGCGCCTGCGGATCGTCGTGCTCGCGCCCGGCGGCCGCCGCGCCGTGCTCGCGCGCGCGCCGCTGCCGGCGCCGCTCCACCTCGGCCCCTCGCTCGCGCGCTACGGCCACCTCTCGCTGCGCGACCGGCTGGCCGCCGTGCGCGCCGTCGTCGCGCTGCGAGCGCTCGATCCCGAGGACCGTGCGCTCGACGGGCGAACGTTCGGCGACTGGCTGCGTGCGCACGGGCAGTCGGAGCGGGCGATCGCCGCGCTCTGGAACCTGATCGCGCTGCCGACGCTGAACCTGCCGGCGGACGAGGCGTCGCTCCGGCTCGCCGTCAAGGTCTTCCGCACCGGCCTGCTCGACGAGTCGGACGCGTGCGACCTCGCCGTCCCGGCGGTGCCGCTCCAGCAGCTCCACGGCGAGCCCGCGGAGGCCGCGCTGCGCGAGCGCGGCGCGCGCATCGAGCTGCGCGCACGCGTGCGCGCGCTCGAGCTCGAGGACGACGGCGTCGCGGTCGTGCTCGGCCACGGGCGGGCGCTCGTCGACCGCGCGATCGTCGCCGTCCCGCCCGACGCGGCCGCGCAGCTCGGGATCGTCGACCGCTCGGTCGCGCAGGGCCTCGGCGAGAGCCCGATCGTCAACGTGCACGTCCACTACGACCGGCGTGTCCTCGACGAGCCCTTCGCGGCCGCCGTCGACTCGCCGGTGCAGTGGCTGTTCGACCGCACGCGCGCCGCCGGGCTCGACGAGGGGCAGCTGCTCTCGCTCTCGCTCTCGGGCGCGCGCCGGGAGGTGGCGCTCGCGCAGGACGACCTGCTCGCCCTCTACCTGCCGGAGCTCGAGCGGCTGCTACCGCGTGCGCGCGGCGCGCGTGTGCTCGCGGCGTCGGCGACGAAGGAGCCGCGGGCCACGTTCCGCGGCGCCCCCGGCACCGCGGCGCTCCGGCCGGGGCCGCGCACGCGCCTGCCCGGCGTCTTCCTCGCGGGCTCCTGGACCGACACGGGCTGGCCGGCGACGATGGAGAGCGCCGTCCTGAGCGGCAACGCGGCCGCGGACGCCGCGTTCGCCGAGCCCGCGCCGCGGCGCCGGCGCGAGGCCGAGCCGCTCGGAGCCGCCGCGTGACGGTCGTCGACGCGCCCACCGCCTCCGCCGCCGAGCGCGCGCTCGAGCGGGGCGTCGAGCGCCTGCTTGCGCTCCAGCACCCCGACGGCTGGTGGAAGGGGGAGCTGGAGACGAACGTGACGATCGACTCGGAGGACCTGTTCCTTCGCCACTACCTCGGCCTGCTCGGCCCGGAGATCACGGCGCCGACGGCGCGCTGGATCCGGTCGCGGCAGCGCGAGGACGGCAGCTTCGCGACGTTCTACGGCGGCCCCCCGGACCTGTCGACGACGACCGAGGCGTACGTCGCGCTCCGACTCGCCGGCGACCCCGCCGACGCCGAGCACATGCGGCGCGCGGCCGCGGTCGTCCGCGAGCTTGGCGGCGTCGAGCGCAGCCGCGTCTTCACGCGCATGTGGCTCGCGCTCCTCGGCCTGTGGCGCTGGGAGACCGTGCCGGTGCTGCCGCCCGAGCAGATGCTGCTGCCGCCGCGCGCGCCGCTCTCGATCTACTCGTTCGGCTGCTGGGCCCGGCAGACCGTCGTCGCGCTCCAGCTCGCGACGGCGCTCCGGCCCGTCGAGCGGGTCGGCTTCGCGATCGACGAGCTGCGGACGGGGGCGCCGGCGGAGCGCCACCTGCTCGACCGCGCGCTGCACGCGTACGCGCGCCACCCGGTCGGCCCGCTCAGGCGCCGCGCGCTCGCGGCCGCCGAGCGGTGGATCGTCGACCGGCAGGAGGCGGACGGCTCGTGGGGCGGCATCCAGCCGCCGTGGGTCTGGTCGATGATCGCGCTGCACGCGCGCGGCCACGCCGTCGACGGCCCCGTGCTCGCCGGCGCCCTCCGCGGTCTCGACTCGTTCACGATCGAGGACGAGCAGGGCCGCCGCATCGAGGCGTGCCAGTCGCCGGTGTGGGACACGGCGCTCGCGCTGATCGCGCTGCTCGACGCGGGCCTGCCGCAGGGCCATCCGGCCGTCGTCTCGTCGGCGCGCTGGCTCGCCTCGCGCGAGGTCCGCGTCCGCGGCGACTGGTCGGTCCGCCGCCCGCACCTCGAGCCCGGGGGCTTCCCCTTCGAGTTCGCGAACGACAACTACCCCGACGTCGACGACACGGCCGAGATCGTCATGGCGCTGCGCCGCGCGGGCGTCGGCGCCGAGGCGGCCGACCGCGGCGTCGCGTGGATGGTCGGGATGCAGTCGTCGAACGGCGGCTGGGCTGCCTTCGACGTCGACAACTCGAGCCGGCTGCCGCGGCTGCTCCCGTTCTGCGACTTCGGCGAGGTGACCGACCCGCCGAGCGCGGACGTGACCGCGCACGTGCTCGAGGCGCTCGCGCTCGAGGGCGAGAGCGGCAGTCCCGCGGCGCGGCGCGGCCTCCGCTGGCTGCTCGCGGAGCAGGAGGCCGACGGCTCGTGGTTCGGGCGCTGGGGCGCGAACCACGTGTACGGGACCGGCGCCGCGGTGCCCGCGCTGGCCGCCTGCGGGCTCGCCGGGCACGACAGCGTCCGCCGCGCCGTCGCGTGGCTCGGTCGCGTCCAGAACGCGGACGGCGGCTTCGGTGAGGACCTCCGCTCGTACCGCGACCCGGCCTGGCGCGGCCGCGGCGCCTCGACGGCGTCGCAGACCGCCTGGGCGCTGCTCGCGCTCGACGCGGCGGGCGAACGGGGCCCGGCGGCGGCGCGCGCCGTCGAGTGGCTCGTGGCCACGCAGCGGCCGGACGGAGGGTGGGACGAGCCCTGGTTCACGGGCACGGGCTTCCCAGGAGACTTCTATCTGAACTATCACTTGTACCGACAGGTGTTCCCCGTGTCCGCACTCGGCCGGATCGTGCGGAGAGAGGAGAGACGGCCATGACCGACCCGACGCTGCTCGTCTTCGCGCCGCTTCGCGTCGAGGCCGCCTGCCTGCGCGGGCCCGCGCGCCGCGGCACCCGTGTGATCCGCTCCGGCATGGGACCCGAGCGGGCGCGCATCGCCGCCGCGCGCGGCCTGGCCGTCGACGGGGCGCGGGGGGTCGCGATCGCCGGCCTCTGCGCGGCGACGGCGCCGGGGCTCAAGGCCGGGGACGTCGTGCTCGGCTCGGAGCTCCGCCGGAACGGCGACGCGCCCGTCGCCGCGCCCGCGAGCCGCCTGCTCGCGACGGCGCTGCGCCGCCGCGGCCTCAGGCCGCACGTCGGCACGATCGCGTCGGTCGACGAGGTCGCCGGCCCGTCGGAGCGGCGCTTCCTGCGCGAGGACGGCGTCACCGCCGTCGACATGGAGTCGGCCTGGCTCGCCGAGGCGGCCGACGGCCGCCCGCTCGCCGTGCTGCGGGTCGTCGTCGAGGAGGCGGGGCGGGAGCTGATCCACCCGCGCAGCGCCGCGGCCGGCGCGCGCGCGCTCTACTCGCTGCGGCGGGCGGCGCCCGTGCTCGAGGAGTGGGCGTCGGCGATCCGCCGGCGGCGGATCCTGCTCGCCGCGCCGCGGTCGTTCTGTGCCGGCGTCGAGCGGGCGATCGAGATCGTCGAGCTCGCGCTCGCGCAGCGCGGCGCCCCGGTCTACGTCCGCAAGCAGATCGTCCACAACGAGCACGTCGTCGCCGACCTCGAGAGCCGCGGCGCCGTCTTCGTCGACGAGCTCGACGAGATCCCCGCCGGCGCCACCACCGTCTTCTCCGCGCACGGCGTCTCGCCGGAGGTGCGCCGCCGCGCCGCCGAGCGCGGGCTCGACGTGATCGACGCGACGTGCCCGCTCGTCAGCAAGGTGCACGCGGAGGCGCGCCGCTTCGCCGCCGCCGGCAACACCGTCTTCCTGATCGGGCACGCGGGTCACGAGGAGATCGAGGGCACGTACGGCGAGGCGCCGGACGCGACGATCCTGGTGCAGGACGTCCGCGAGGCGGGCCGGGTCGAGGCGCCTGACCCGAGCCGCGTCCGCTACCTGACGCAGACGACGCTCGCCGTCGACGAGACCGCCGAGATCATCGACCGGCTCCGCGAGCGGTACCCCGCGTTGCGCGGCCCAGGGTCGGACGACATCTGCTACGCGACCACCAACCGGCAGCAGGCCGTGCGCGAGGTCGCGCGCGAGTCGGACGTGCTGCTCGTCGTGGGCTCGCGCACGTCGTCCAACTCGCTGCGCCTCGTCGAGGTCGCGGAGCGCGAGGGCACGCGCGCCTACCTCGTCGACGACGAGACCGACGTCGACCTCGCCTGGATCGCCGACGCCGGCGCCGTTGGCATCTCCGCCGGCGCGTCCGCGCCGGAGGGCCTCGTCCACCGGCTCGTCGAGTCGATCGCCGCCCTCGGCGGCGCCGACGTCGAGCAGACCACGACCGCAACCGAATCGCTTCGGTTCAAGCTGCCACAGGAGGTGAGGGATTGAGCATCCCGTTCCGCCAGAACCTCGTCATCGCGCGCTACCTCGCCGAGCAGAAGCTCCGGAAGCGCGAGCGCTTCCCCCTGCTCGTCGAGCTCGAGCCGCTCTTCCAGTGCAACCTCGCGTGCTCGTTCTGCGGGAAGATCCAGTACCCCGAGCACATCCTGAGGCAGCGGATGCCGGTCGAGCAGGCGATCGCCGCGATCGAGGAGTGCGGGGCGCCGATGGTCTCGATCGCCGGCGGCGAGCCGCTCGTGCACCCGGAGGTGCACGTGATGGTGCAGGAGCTCGTCGCGCGGAAGAAGTTCGTCTTCCTCTGCACGAACGCGATCCTGATGGAGAAGCGGATGGACCGCTTCGAGCCGTCGCCGTACTTCTCGTGGGTCGTCCACCTCGACGGCCTGCGCGAGCGGCACGACCAGTTCGTCGAGCGCGACGGCATCTTCGACAAGGCCGTCGACGCGATCCGCGAGGCGAAGGCCCGCGGCTTCCGCGTGAACACGAACACGACGTTCCTCTCCACCGACACGCCGAAGACGGTGCAGGAGGTGCTCGACTTCCTGAACGACGAGCTCGAGGTCGACGGCATCCAGATCTCGCCGGCGTACGCGTACGAGAAGGCGCCCGACCAGGAGCACTTCCCGGGCGTGACGAAGACGCGCGCGCTCTTCCGCGAGGCGTTCGCCGACGGCGGCCGCAAGCGGTGGCGGCTCAACCACACGCCGCTCTTCCTCGACTTCCTCGAGGGCAAGGTCGACTTCCAGTGCACGCCCTGGGGCATCCCGAGCTACTCGATCTTCGGCTGGCAGCGCCCCTGCTACCTGATGGGCGACGGGTACACGAAGACGTATCGCGAGCTGCTCGAGACCACGGACTGGAGCGCGTACGGCCGCGGACGCGACGAGCGGTGCGCGAACTGCATGGCGCACTGCGGCTACGAGCCGACGGCCGTGCTCGCGTCGACGTCGTCGCTGAGGGAGAGCGTGCGCGCGATGGTCGCGTCGACGCCGCTCAGTCGAAGCGGGAGGCGACCGCGCGGTAGAGGCCGGGCGCAGCGCCGCGAGCTCGCACGGCAAGGCTGAGCCAGCGCGGCACGACGACCTCGCCGCGGCCCGACTCGACCGCATCCGCGAGCGCGCGCGCGACCGTCTCCGGCGCGATCGGCCGAGGCCAGCGCCGGTCGTAGTCCGCGCCGCGGCGCGCGAAGAACGGCGTCTCGACCACGCCCGGGGTGACGAGGGTGACGCCGACACCGGTGCCGCGCAGCTCGTCGCGCAGGCTGTCGGCGAACACCGACGTCGCGGCCTTGCTCGCGGCGTACAGCGACTCGCGCCGCCGCCCGAGCCGGCCGAGGATCGAGCCGATCAGGACGACGTGACCGTGCCCGCGCTCGAGCATGCCCGGCAGGAGGGCCGCGGTCAGCGCCACCGTCGCGGTCACGTTCAACGCCACGAGCTGCTCGATGCGCCCGTCGGCGAGCGCCGTCACCGGCCCGTACGCGCCCGCGCCGGCGGCGTGCACGAGCACGTCCACCTCGCCGGCCTCGGCCGCGAGTCTCGCCGCCGCGTCGGGCGCCGTCAGGTCGGAGCGGAGCGCGCGCCCGCCCGTCTCGGCCGCCGTCTCCGCGAGCCGGCCCTCGTCGCGGCCCGAGACCGTCAGCCGCGCGCCGCGCCGCGCCAGCTCGCGGGCCGTGGCACGGCCGATGCCGCTCGTCGCGCCGGTGACGAGGCACACGCTGCCCTGGAGCCGCGTGCTGGTCACGACCGGGACCCTACTGGGAGGAGTCGCAAACTCGAAGCCGAATCCGGTTTCGTCGTCCGGCCGTTCCGGATCACGAGCGATCCGGTCCGTCCGGACGGGAGGACAGGATTCGCGGGTCCAAGGAGCGCAGGTCGAAGGCACATTGACGGGTGGCGTCGGGCTGAGGTGCCAACCGGCCCACCGACCGAGCGCGAGGGGCTCGAACAGGAAACTGGAGGAGCCGCCGGGGGAACGCCCCGGCGGCTCCGCGTTTTACCGTCCGCTTACGTTCGGGCAACGCGGCGGTGACGCCGAGCGGGGATAGTCCGGTCATGCGGAGGCTCGCCGCCGTCCTCGCCGCCCTCTCTCTCGCGTGCAGCGCCGGGATCGCAGCCGGCGCCGGCGGCGTGCCTCCGTTCCCGCGCATCCCCGGGGCCTGGTCGCACGTCGAGATCAACGTCTCGATCGCCCGCCAGCCGCACACGCTGATCCTCGACCGGGGGCGGATCGTCCAGGCGTCGCCCCAGCCGCTGCAGATCACGCTGCTCGAGAGCGACGGCACGACGGCGGTCATCCCGCTGTCGCAGCAGACGATCGTGATGGTCAACGGCCGCCGCGCGACCGTGTTCGACCTGCGGCGGCGGATGACGGCGGAGACGCTGCGGGTCGACGGGGGCGCGGCGGTCCGCGTGCGCGCGTTCGCGCCGCTCCGCTGAGTACGCTCTGAGCGATGGCGGGGACGGTCCTCCTCGTCGAAGACGAGCCCTCCGTGGGCCAGCTCGTGCGCGGCTACCTGGCGCGCGAGGGCTACCAGGTGATCTGGGTGCGCTCCGGCGAGGAGGCGCTGACGGAGCTCGGCCGCCACCACGTGCGGCTCGTGCTGCTCGACATCGGCCTGCCCGGCAAGGACGGGTTCGAGATCTGCCGCGAGGTGCGCGCCCGCTCGGACGTCCCGATCCTGATGGTGACGGCGCGCGACGAGGAGCCGGACCGCATCGTCGGCCTCGAGGTCGGCGCCGACGACTACATCACCAAGCCGTTCTCGCCGCGCGAGCTCGTGGCGCGGATGAAGGCCGTGCTACGGCGCGCCGAGCCGCAGGACCGGCGCGACCACCTGACCCTCGGCGACGTCGCCCTCGACCGCGAGTCGCACGACGTCACCGTCGCCGGGCGTCCCGTCGAGCTGACGGCGAAGGAGTTCGAGCTGCTCGCGTTCTTCCTCTCGAACCCCGGCGTCGTCGTCTCGCGCGACACGCTGCTCGACCGCGTCTGGGGCCAGTCGTACCCCGGCGGCACGCGCACCGTCGACGTCCACGTCGCGCAGATCCGGCGCAAGCTCGACCGGCCGGGCCTGATTCGCACGCTGCGCGGCGCCGGGTACAAGGCCGTCGCGTCGTGAGCCTCCGCTGGCGCCTGTTCGCGGCGACGCTCGCGGCGCTGGCGGGGACGCTCGCTCTGACGATCGGGATCGGCGCCGTGCTCACGCGTCAGCAGGTCGACCGGTCGCAGGCGGCGCAGCTCGCGCGCCAGGCGGACGCGCTCGCGCTCCAGCGGCGGCAGAACGTCAGCTACCGGACGCAGGACCAGCTCGTCGGGCAGGTGCGGACGATGATCCAGCCGCGCTCCGTCTTCGCAGGCGTCGTCCCCGACCCGAACCGCTCGAGCGACGGCACGACCACGTACCAGGGGCAGCGCGAGCTCTACTCGTACCGCACGCTGCCGCACCGCGGCCTGCTGCTGCTGCGCCCGGCGAGCTCACGCGCGGCGGCGTGGCGGCCGTTCCTGAACGACCTGCTGCTGGCGGCGCTTGCCGGAGTCGGCCTGGCGGCGGCGCTGACGTTCCTGCTCGCGCGCTCGATCGCCCGGCCGGTCGGGCGAATCGCCGAGGCGACGCGCGCGCTCGCCGCCGGCGAGCGGCACGACCCGCTGCCGGAACGCGGCGCGCGCGAGCTGCGCGAGCTCGCGCGCGCGTTCGACGAGATGGCCGAGCAGCTCGCGACGGCGCGCGAGGCCGAGCGCGCGTTCCTGCTCTCCGTCAGCCACGAGCTGAAGACGCCGCTGACGGCCATCCGCGGCTACGCCGAGGGGCTCGCCGACGGCGCGTTCGCGCCGGAGGAGGCGGCGCGGACGATCTCGCTCGAGGCGGGGCGGCTCGAGCGCCTCGTCCGCGACCTGCTCGACCTCGGCCGGATGAACCGGAGCGAGTTCTCCGTGCGCGCGGAGCCGGTCGACCTGGCGGAGCTGGCACGGGAGACGGTCGCGCGCCACGAGGCCGAGGCGCGGCAGTTCGACGTCGCCCTCAGAGCGACCGGCGAGGAGAGCTGGGTCACCGCCGACCACGACCGGCTGCTCCAGGTCGCGTCGAACCTCGTCGAGAACGCGCTGCGCGCGACGCCGGCGGGCGGCAGCGTTACGGTCGCCGCAGAGCCGGCGCGGCTCGTGGTCGCCGACACCGGGCCCGGGATCGCGCCCGAGGACGTGCCGCGCGCGTTCGAGCGCTTCTACCTGTACGACAAGGCCGACCGCACGCGTCCGGTCGGCAGCGGCCTCGGGCTCGCGATCGTCGAGCAGCTCACCCGGGCGATGGATGGGCGCGTGTGGGTGACGAGCGAGCCCGGGCGCACCGCGTTCGCGGTCGAGCTACGGCCGCAGGTGGGAGGTGTCGACGACCTCGAAGTCGGCGCCGGTCAGCGCGCCGAGCGCGTGTAGCTCCATGTTCGACCAGTGCGGATCGGGGGCGCCGGTCACGTACCAGTTCGAGCCGTTGTCGGCGAGGATCAGCCCGTAGGTCTTCATCGCCTGCGCGACGATCCGCGCCTGCGGCGGCAGCCGGCTGATGTCGACGCTCGCCTTCAGCCGCACGCGCAGGCCCATCGGCGGCAAGGACGGATCGGTCGAGTCGCTCGCGTAGTGGCGCGCCGGGTAGATGTACGCGCGGCGGGTGCGCTCGACGGTGAAGCGGAGGGCGTGGTCGATCCGGCCGGTCGAGGCGTCGCCCTCCCAGCGCGCGAGCCCGGGCAGGATCGGCAGCCCGGCCGCGTCGGCGGATGTCCAGCCGGCGGGGCGGACGGCGTTCGACCGGAGGTTCCAGATCGCGCCCGAGCCGGCGGCCCAGCCCGTGGACGTGCGGCGCAGCGCGTACAGCTCGTAGAGGCGGCACGAGTCCGCGTCGACGATCAGCGCATGCCGGTCGCCGGTGTCCCCGTGCGCGGGCTGGCCCTCGATCGGGACGTTGCGGGGGATCGGGTACGGCCCCTTGTCGCTCTCGTCGGCGTAGTCGAAGGTGACCCGCGACTTCGGGGTCGTGCGTCCGTGGACGACCACGTAGGGGATGCCGATCCGGGAGCCGTCCCAGAGGCCGGAGCCGAAGTCGGCGTGGACGGGGGTGTCGAGGCCGATCGAGCGGATCAGCGTCGCCGAGTCGGGTGCGACGGGCAGCGTGTCGATGCGCTGGTTCCACGGGTTCGAGGCGGGGAAGAGCGGGCAGCCGGCGACGCGCGGCGCCGGGGCGGCGGCGCCGGTGAGCAGGAAGGTGACCGCTGCGGCGGCGAGCAGCCTCACGTGGCACGGTGTAGCCGCTCCGGCCCCGTCCCGCCATGCCCGCTTCGGGGGAGGAGCGCCGCCGGGAGTTAGTAACAGACTGTTACAAGCGTTCCGGGAATCCGGCGCTGTGCAGGGAGTCCTGCCGGGGTGTTACGAGGCGGCCGGCGTGTCGGCCGGCTCGGGCAGCTCCCGCAGCGCCGGGATCGGCGAGGGGAGCAGCCAGAGGATCCCCGCGACGGCGCCCACCGTCGCGATCCAGAGCGTCGGCCGCAGGCCGATCGTCGAGCCCAGGATGCCCGCGGTCGCGGTGCCCAGCGGGCGCACGCCGTAGTTGACCATCATGAACGCGCCGGAGATCCGCGAGCGCAGCGCGACGGGGACCAGGCCGGCCGCCATCGTCCCTGCGCTGATGTCGAGCAGCATCACGCCGAAGCCGGAGCCGAACTCGGCGGCGAAGAGGCAGAGCAGGACGACCGCGCGCGGACCGCCCGCGAGCGGCACGAGCACGAGCGGCGCCGGGAAGAGCAGGCAGCCGAGCGCCAGCGTCGGCCCGATCCCGATCCGCCTCGAGATGCGCGGCGTGACGAACGACCCGAGCACGCCGCCGACCGCGCCGGCGCCGAGGACGAGCCCGAGCGTCCCCGGCCGCACGTGCAGGCTCCGCGTCGCGTAGAGGACGAACAACGCAAAGAACACGAAGTTGAAGAAGTTGATCGTCGCGACCGCGCCGAGCTCGGCGCGGTAGATCGGGCTGCGCCAGATCCAGCGCGCACCGACGAGGACGCCGCCGTCGTCGACGGGAGCGCCGGCGGGCTCTTCGACGCGCATGCGCCCGAGGAACAGCGCCGACCAGACGAACGACAGGGCGTCGACCGCCAGCGCGTAGGGGGCGCGCAGCGCCTGCACGAGCAGCCCGCCGGCGCTCGGGCCGGCGACGAAGGAGAACGCGCGGCTGCCGTTCAGCAGCGAGTTCCCCTGCAGGTAGTCGTCGCGGTCGACGACGACGGCGAACAGCGCGCCGTACGTGACGAAGAAGAGCACGCTCAACGTGCCCGAGACGAACGCCACGACGTACAGCTGCGGCCAGGTCAGGTGCCCGAAGGCGTACGCCGCGGGCACGGAGCCGATCAGGAGCGCGCGCCCGAGGTCGGCCGCGAGCATCGTCCGGCGGCGCCGGCCGCGCCGGTCGACCCACGCGCCGGCGTGCAGCGAGAAGAGCAGGTTCGGGACGAGGTAGAGCGTCGTCAGCACGCCCATCCGGGCCGCATCGGCGTGCAGGGCGAGCACCGCGGTCAGCGGGAGCGCGATCCCCGTCACCTGGTCGCCGAACATCGAGACGCTCTGGCCGACGAACAGGCGGCGGAAGGAGACGTTCTCGCGGAGCAGGTGCGGGATCACGCACGCATTGTCGTCACGCGACCTCCGCCTGCACCGACTCGTCCAGCAGCGAGCGCACCTTGCGCGTCAGGTCGTCGGCGCTGAAGGGCTTCTGGAGGAACGCGATCCCGGGCTCGAGCACGCCGTGGTGCCCGATCGCCGAGTCGGTGTAGCCGGACGTGTAGAGCACGTGGGTGCCCGGCCGCATCGAGGTGACGGCCTGCGCGACCTCGCGGCCGCTCATGCCCGGCATGACGACGTCGGTGACCAGGAGCTCGACGTCGCCGGAGTGGCGGCGCAGGAGCTCCAGCGCAGACGGGCCGTCGGCGGCCTGCAGCACGGTGTAGCCGCTCGACTCGAGGATCTCCGCCACGAGCGACCGCACGACGGCCTCGTCCTCGACGAGCAGGATCGTCTCGGTGCCCTGGTCGGCGCGGCCCGGCGCCGGCAGCTCGCGCGTGCGCTCCGCCGGCTCCGCGACGCGCGGGAACCGGATCCGGAACGACGAGCCGAGGCCGAGCGACGACTCGACCTCGATCGTGCCGCCGCTCTGGTCGACGATCCCGTAGACCGTGGCGAGGCCGAGGCCCGTCCCGCCGGCCTTCGTCGTGAAGAACGGGTCGAAGAGTCGGCGGCGCTGCTCGTCGCTCATGCCGACGCCGGTGTCGGTCAGGCGCAGCTCGACGAATGCGCCGTGCTCGTCCTCGACGTTCGCGGTCTCGATCGTCACCGAGCCGCCGTTCGGCATCGCGTCACGCGCGTTGACGGCGAGGTTGACGATCACCTGCTCGATCTGGGTCGGGTCCGCGCGCACGGCGCCGAGCGCGGGCTCGAGCAGCGCCACCAGCTCGACGTCCTCGCCGATCAGGCGGCGCAGCATCATGTCCATGTCGGAGACGACGTCGTTGAGGTCGAGCACGCGCGGCTGGAGCACCTGCCGGCGGCTGAACGCGAGCAGCTGCCCGGTCAGCGCCGCGGCGCGCGCGGACGCCTTGCGGATCTCCTCGGCGTGGCGGCGCAGCCGATCGTCCTCGATCCCGTCGATCAGGAAGTCGCTGTACCCGGCGATGGCCGTCAGCAGGTTGTTGAAGTCGTGGGCGATGCCGCCGGCGAGCCGCCCGACCGCCTCCATCTTCTGCGCCTGCCGCAGCTGTTCCTCGAGCTCCTTCTGCTTCGTCAGGTCGCGGACGACGGCGATGTGCCGCCCGGGGCGGACGTTGGCGGTCGCGGCGAACTCGACGATGCGCTCGTGGCCGTCGGGACGCCGCAGGCTCGCCTCCGCCTCCATCGTCCCGGTCGAGACGAAGCGCTGCCAGAGCCGGGCGACGGGCGACCCCGGGAGAAGGTCGTCGATCGTGAGCCCGAGCACGTCGTCGCGCGCGAGGCCGACCAGCTCGGTGGCGGCGCCGTTCGCGTCGACGATGCGGCGCGTGTCGTCGAGGATCACCTTCGGGAGGATCGAGCGCTCGAAGATCGCGCCGAAGAGGAGGTTCGCCTCCTTGCGGTCGGTGATGTCCTGCACGTGCGAGACGACGTGCGTCGGCTCGCCGTTGTAGTCGCGCACGACCGACACCGTCAGCTCGCCCCAGACGATCGTGCCGTCCTTGGCGACGTAGCGCTTCTCGCGGCTGTACGAGTCGCGCACACCTTCGCGCAGCTCCACGGCGTAGCGCAGGTCGAGCTCGATGTCGTCGGGATGCGTGATGTCGCGGACCGACAGCCGCGCCAGCTCGTCCGTCTCGTAGCCGAGCATCTCCGCGAGCCGGTCGTTCACCTGCACGAACGTGCCGTCGAGGGCGGTGAGCGCCATCCCGACCGAGGAGCTGTGGAAGGCGCCGCGGAAGCGCGCCTCGCTCTCCTGGAGCGCCCGCGAGGCCCGCGCCCGCTCGGTGACGTTCTCGAAGGTGACGCCGATGCGGTCGCCCGTCAGCGGGAACGCCTTCATCGAGAAGATGCTCGGCGCGATCGACTGGTCGCCGTACTCGATCTCGCCGGCGTCGACGAACTCGCCCGTCTCCAGCACGCGGTGGAAGAGGGCCTGGACCGCCTCCTCGGCGGCCGGCAGGATCTCGGCCAGCGTCAGCCCGACGACGTCGACGCGCCGGCGGCCCGTGGAGCGCTCGCTCGCGGCGTTCGCGTAGGCGAGCCGGAAGGCGCCGTCGTCTTCGAGCGCCCACACCCAGAGGCTCGTCTGCATGTGCTCGACGACCTGGCCCTGGAGCCGCAGGTCGTCGACCAGCAGCCTGCGCGCCTCGAGCTCGCTCGCGTTGCGCATGACGGTGCTGACGAACTCCGCCATCAGGCGCGTGGTCTCGACGGCGAGCTCGTCGAAGGCGCCGGGCTCCCGGGCCAGCACGACCAGCGCGCCGACCGCGACGTCGCCGCGGTGGAGCGGTGCGCAGATCAGCGAGCGCGCCCCGACCTGCCGGGTCGCCGAGTGGTCGACGCGGGGGTCGAGCTCGGTGTCCGACGCATGCAGCACCTCACCCAGCAGCGCCGCGGCGCCGACGAGGCTCTTGCCGCGGTCGAGGCGCAGGCCGATGTGGCCTGCCGCGATGCCGGAGGCGAAGCGGTACACGCTCTCTCGCTCGTTGAAGCCGTGGACGACGACGCCGTCGGCGCCCGTCAGCCGTTGCGTGCGCTCGACGATCGCGGTGGTGACGGCGTCGGGGTCGAGCTCGAGCTCGGAGATCTCGCGTTGCGTCTGGACGATTGCGTGCAGCCGGCCGAGGGTCGACCGCAGCCGCTCCTCGTCCCGGCGCCGCTGCGTCACGTCGCGGAGCAGCGTGTGCGTGCGGCCGTCGTCGAGCAGGCGGCACGAGTACTCGACGTCGACGGTCGTCCCGTCGCTGCGCACGAATGGGCGCTCGCCGCGCAGCTCGCGCCTGCTGCGCAGCTCGTCGAGCCGCAACGGCGTCTCCGCCAGGCTCTCCTCCGCGACCAGGCTCGCCCACAGCCGCCCGCGCAGCTCCTCGGGCGAGCGCCCGAGCAGCTTCGCCGCCGCCTCGTTCGCCTCGAGGATCGCCCCCTCGCGATCCGTGACGAGCATCGCCTCCGGCGCCTGCGCGTGCAGCTCGCGGTACGCCCGTTCGCTCCGCACGAGCCGCTCCACCAGCTCCGCGTTGCGCACCGCGACGGCCGCCGCGCGCCCGAGCAGACGGACGGTCTCGACGTCGTGCTCGTCGAACGCGCCGGGGTCGGGGCTGCGCACGCCGAGGATGCCGCGCGCGCCGCCGTCGTAGGAGACCGGGACGAGCACGATCGTGCCGGCGTCGGGCGTCAGCGAGCGCTCGACCGCGGCGTCGTCGCCGCCGCGCAGCACGACGAC
This sequence comes from uncultured Gaiellales bacterium, assembly GCA_964496175.1. Taxonomy (GTDB): domain Bacteria; phylum Actinomycetota; class Thermoleophilia; order Gaiellales; family Gaiellaceae; genus PALSA-600. Next base: position 19,545 of record CAZBYA010000036.1, read on the forward strand.
GTCGCCGGCGCGCAGACAATCGACGCCGAGCGTCTCGACGAGGGGGATCGTCCGGCCGAGCAGCGGCAGGTCGGCGCCGACCGCGACCTTGAAGTGCGCGTTGACGCCGTCGATCGTCGACAGGCACGCGCCGTCCGCGCCCCGCAGCTCCAGCAGCCGGTCGACGATCGCGGCCATCACGGCGTGCACCTCGCCGGACAGCGAGGCGACCTCGAGCTGGCGCTCGACCAGGTCGGCGACGGACGCCTCGGTCACGTGATCAGGCCGAGGCGGAGGGCGGTGGCGACGGCCTGCGTGCGGGTCGCCGCGCCGAGGCGGTCGCAGGCCTTGCGGAGATGGGTGCGGACGGTCTCCGAGCTGATCCCGAGCCGGCGGCCGATCTCCTCGTGCTGGAGGCCCTCGGCGAGCAGGATCAGGACGTCGAGCTCGCGCTGCGTGAGCGAGCTCGACCGGCCGTCGGTGTGGGCGAGCGCCGGGTCGAGGTAGGAGCGGCCGGCGAGCGCCGCTTCGAGCGCGCGCACCAGGTCGGCCAGCGGCGCCTCCTTCAGCACGATCGCGATCGCGCCCGCGGCCAGCGCCTCGCGCGCGAGCCGCTCGTCGCCGTCCGCGGTGTAGACGACGAGCCGCGTCTCGGGCGACGCCTCCCGCAGGGCGGCGATCAGCTCCGCGCCCGAGAGTCGGGGCATCCGGTAGTCGACGACGGCGACGTCCGGCCGCTCGCCCGCCGCGAGCTGGACGGCACGGCGGCCGTCCGGCGCGGGCCCGACGATCTCGAAGCCGTTGTCCGCGAGGAAGCCGCTGACCGCCGTGGTCAGCGCGGGGTGGTCGTCGGCGAGCAGGCAGCGTGGATCCTTCATCTGGGTTCACCCCCGGGTGGTGTGCGACCGGTCACGCGCTCACCGCCACCAGCCCGCGCACGCGCGCGGCCAGGGCCTCGAGGTAGGGACCGCCTTTGACGACGTAGTCGGACGCACCCCGCCGGAACGCCTCGACAGCGAGCTCCTCCGAACCGTGCCCGGTGAGGAGGAGGATCGGGACCGCCGGGTGCGTGGCGCGCAGGGTGTCGACGACCTCCACGCCGTGCCCGTCGGGAAGCTGGTGGTCGACGACTGCGAGCGACCACTCGGAGCTCGTGGCGAGCTCCGTCGCGCACGCGACGCTCGTCGCGCGCGCGACCACCGCGCCGTCGAGGGCGCGCTCGAGGGTCTCGGTCATCAGCGCCGCGTGGTGGTCGTCGTGCTCGACGAGCAGCACCGCGAGCCGGGTTGCCGGCGCTCCGGGCTCGGGCCGCTCGAGCAGGTGCAGCCCGTCGGTGCGCAGCACCAGCTCGCCGGAATCGATCAGCGCGAGCGTGAGGTCGACGACGCGCGGGTCCCACTGCGCGCCCGAGCACGTGTGAAGCTCCTCGACCACCTGCTCGGGCGAGCGGGGCTGCCGGTACAGCTGGCGCGACGTCATCACCTCGACCGCGTCCGCGACCGAGACGATCCGCGCCCCGAGCGGGATCTCGTCGCCGGCGAGCCGGTCCGGGTAGCCGGCGCCGTCCCAGCGCTCGTGGTGGTGGCGGACGATCGGCCGCGCGGCGGCCAGCAGGTCGAGCGGCTCGAGCAGCTTGTCGCCGATCTCCGGGTGCGTCTCGACGATGCGCCGCTCCTCGTCGTCGAGCGCCCCCGGCTTCAGGAGGACCCTGTCGGGGATGCCGATCTTGCCGACGTCGTGGAGGATCGCGCCGAGCCGGACGCTCTCCACCTCCTCGGCCGAGAGACCGAGCAGCTCGGCGAGCCGGACGGCGAGCGAGGCGAGCCGCTCGCAGTGCCCGTGCAGGTACGAGTCGCGCGCCTCGATCGCGTTCGCGAGCGCGCTCGCGAGCGTCGGCGCCAGCAGCCGCTCGCGCAGCTCCTCGCGGCTGCGGTTCGCGCGCTCGAGCGCATCGGCGACGGCGGACTGGAGGTCCGCGTGCGCGAACGGCTTCGTCACCAGGCCGGCGGCGCCCCGGGTCAGCGCCTGGCTGAGCGTGTCGTAGGTGCCGGCGCCCGTGACGAGCACGACGGGCAGCGAGGCGCGCCGCTCGCGCACCGCCTCGAGCAGCTCGAGCCCGGAGAGGCCCGGCATGACGACGTCGCTGACGACGAGGTCGAACTCCTCGCGGTCGAGCAGCGCGAGCGCACGCTCGGCGCTCTCCGCGCCGGTCACGTCGTAGCCGGCGGTCTCGAGGATCTCCAGCACGAGCTGGCGGATCACCTGCTCGTCGTCGATCACGAGGATCCGGCTCATGCGGCATCCTCGGTGGCGACGGGCAGGCGGAGCGTGAAGACGGCGCCGCGGCCGGGCTCGGAGCACGCGGTCAGCGAGCCGCCGTGCGCCTCCGCGATGCCGAGGCTGACGGAGAGCCCGAGGCCCGTGCCGCCGGTGTGGCGCTTCGTCGTGTAGAAGGGCTCGAAGATCCGGCCGAGCTGCTCGGGCGGGATGCCGGGGCCGCTGTCGGAGACGGTCGCGACCGCCTCGTCGCCGTCGCGGCCGACGTGGACGACGACGTTGCCGCCGTTCGGCATCGCCTGGCGCGCGTTCGCGATCAGGTTGAGGAAGATCTGCTTCAGCTGGTTCGGGCTCGCGCTGATCAGCGCCGCCGACTCGTCGTAGGTGTCGATCAGCTCGACTCCCTTGTGCGCGTTCGTCCGGCGCACCAGGTCGACGGTCGAGCGGACGACATCCTCGAGGGGGAGCACATGACGTTCATCGGCGTTTTCGCGGGCGAAATCGAGCAGCGCGCGCACGATCTCCTTGATCTCGAGGCCCGTCTGCTGGATCAGCTCCAGCCGCTGGCGGGCCCGCGAGGAGGGCTCCGACTCCTTGAGCAGGAACTCCGTCAGGCCCAGGATCGCGAACAGCGGGTTGTTGATCTCGTGCGCGACACCGGCCGCGAGCTCGCCGATCGCGGCGAGCTTGCCGCTCTGGACGAGCTGCTGCTGGAGGCGCCGCTCGGCGGCGACGTCCTCGAAGAGGCCGAGCAGGAGCGCGGGGCTCCCGTCCTCGCCCTCGATCGCGTGGATCGACAGCTCGACCGGGTGGGGCGTGCCGTCCGCGCGCCGGAGGATGCGCTCGGCGTGCTCGCCCACTGCCAGCGGCGTCGTCGAGTCGTCGTTCCACCACGGGTACGGCGGGCCGGCGCCGAGCAGCTCCTCGACGGGCCGCCCGACCAGCTCGCAGAACGAGCGGTTGACGGCGACGACCTCGTACGTGCGCGGGTGGACGACGGCGATCGCGAGCGGGATGCCGTCGAAGAGGGCGCTGAGCATCTCCTCGTTGAGGCGGCGCGCCCGGTACTCGGCGGTGATGTCGCGGAAGACGATCACGACGCCCGGGCCGGCCTGGGAGACGGTGCCGTCGAGCACCAGCTCGCGGCCGTCGAGCGCCGTCGCGCGGATCCGGAAGCTCGCTTTCGGCGACTTGGCGAGCGCCCGGCCGCCCGGCGCGTCGGCGAGGCTGACCTCGTACGGGCGGCCGTCGAGCGTGCGCGGGTTGAAGAGCGCGCTGCGGAAGTCGACGCCGTCCGGCAGCGCGAGGATCTCCCGCGCGGCCGCGTTCGCCGTCGAGGTCGCGCCGTCCGAGACGATCACGCCGTCCGCGACGCCGCCGAGCACGGACTCGAGCCGCACCTGCTCGCGCTCGCGCAGCGTCCGCTCGGCGACGGTCGTCAGTCGCGTGAGCGTGGTCAGCAGCGAGGCGGCCTCCTCGAGCTCTGCGTCGTCGAGTGTGCGCCGCCAGCCCGCGTGGAACGTCGCGCGGCAGCTCGGGGTGACGAGCGGGATCCGCACGACCGACGCGAGCTCCGACACGTCCTCGGCGACCTCTGTCGGCAGCCCCGCGGTGTCGACGGCGCCGAGCCGCGGACCGCCGTCCGCCAGGGTCCCCGCCGACGCCGACCGCTCGCCGAAGACCGCGCCGACGTGAGAGCGGCCGTCGGAGGCGTCCGCCCGGACGACACCCGCGCGGAGGGTCTCGTCCCAGACGACGACCGAGAGCCGGTCGGCCTGGAGCAGCGCGAGGCCGGTGTCGGCGAGCACCTGGAACGCCTCGTCTAGGCTGGGTGCCTCGTTGACGGCGATCGCGGCGTCGATCAGCTCGCGCTGACGTGCAGAATTCGATCCGAGGGTTGTAGGCGGCCGCACGATGCGAGGAGAACCTTCCGTGACTCGGAAACTATTGGCAGCGAGCGGCGAATCCGATATCCCTAGCTCCGTGACCCGCCCCTCCCCCGAATCGGGGATCCTGCCATGACCTCTCCCCGGCCGCCGATCACCTGCGTCGTCGCCGACGACCACCCGGCGGTGCTGGAGGCGGTGACGGAGTTCCTCGTCCAGGGCGGGATCGAGATCGTCGGGCGCGCCCGCGACGGCGACGAGGCGCTCGAGAAGATCGAGCAGCGGAAGCCGCTGGTCGCGCTCGTCGACGTGCGGATGCCCCGGCTGGGCGGCATCGAGCTGACGCGGCGGGCGGCGCGCTCCACCCCCGACACGGCCATCCTGCTCTACACGGGGTACGGCGACCGGGCGCTCCTGACGGAGGCGCTCGACGCCGGCGTCCGCGGCTTCGTCCTCAAGGAGGCCCCGATGGACGACCTGTTGCGGGCGGTGCAGTCGGTCGCCGGCGGCGGCACCTACGTCGACCCCGTGCTCGCGGGCACGCTCGCCGCGTCGTCGGTCGGCTCGAAGCTGCCGCAGCTGACGCAGCGCGAGCGCGACGTGCTGCGCCTGCTCGCCGACGGCCTCTCGAACGAGGAGATCGGCAAGCGCCTGTTCATCTCCGCCGAGACCGTGCGCACGCACGTGCGGAAGGCGATGGAGAAGCTGGACGCGGACACGCGCACGCAGGCCGTCGCACGGGCGCTCCGCGACCACCTGATCGCCTGAATCGCGGGGAGAGGGTGCGCGACTAGTACGCGTCGAGCACGGCGCTCCGGCGCGACTCGCGCTCGAGCACCCGGAAGAGCAGGTACGCAGCGGCCGCGTACGCGGCCGCGATCCCGAGCTCGGTGCCGACGAGACCGCCGACCTGCCCCAGCGGGGCGCCGGCCGCGACCTGCCGCGCGGCCATGATCCCGTGCGTCAGCGGCAGCACGCGCGAGACGGCGCTCAGCCACCCCGGGAGCACGGCCAGCGGGATGTTGACGCCGCAGAGCAGCAGCATCAGGTAGTAGGCGAGGTTGGCGCTGAAGAAGACGTCCTTGGCGCGCAACCCGAGCGAGCCGAGCAGCATCCCGAAGGCGGTGCACGACGCCGTCGTCACGACGACGACCGCCGCGAGCGCAGGGACCGCCGCGAGCGGCGGCCGGAACCCGAGCATGACGACGCCCGCGAGGAACGTGAAGGCGGAGACGAGGAGGCCGTTCGCGAGCACGGGCACGCCGCGGCCGAGGAAGACGGCGGAGCGGTTGGCCGGCGACGCGAGCAGCGGGCCGAGGGTGCCGAACCAGCGCTCGTTCGCGATCGCCATCGTCATCCCGTACACCGACGACATCGCGCACACCTGCACCGAGTTGCCGACGATGTAGAAGCTCGGCGACTCCGCGTGCGCGTACTGCCCGAGCTTGGTGAAGAAGATGAGCTGGAAGAGCGGCGCGCCGAGCATCGACGGGATGTACATCGCCGGCCGGATCCAGTTGAACAGTCCGCGGTACGCGATCACGCCGCCGACGAAGAAGATGTTCCACCAGCGCTTCATGTCAGGGAGAGGGTCGCGCGGCTGCGCGCCAGGTGCTCGAACCAGCGGAACGTCAGCGTCGCGATCGCGGCGCAGACGGCGCCGAGCAGGAGGGCCATGCCGATCGGGCCCCACACCGGGCCGCCGAGCGCCGCGTGGCGGATCGAGAGGATGCCCCAGTAGGGCGGCAGCACCCAGGAGATCGGCCGGGTCCACGCCGGCAGCAGCGACGTCGAGAAGACGAGCCCGGAGGCGATCCAGACGGGGTACTCGAGCAGGTTCGAGAGGGCGTTCGCGTAGCGGTAGAGGACGAACGTGGAGGCCAGCACGAGCCCCATCAGGCCGAGCGAGACGATCGTCACGGGCAGCGCGAGCGCGAACAGCCACGGGTGCGCCAGGTGGAGCGGCATCCCGAACAGGACGCGCCCCCAGACGAGCGTCGCGACGAGCGCGTAGGCGCCCGTGAACGCGTTCGCGAGCGCGAACGGCAGGTAGACCAGGCCGAGCGTCGGCGGCGACGCGACGCCGAGCTCGAGCGTGCCCTGCCAGCGCTGCCACTGGATCATCCCGCCGGACCCGTACAGCGTCGTCGCCCAGACGCCCATCATCCCGGCGCCGAGGCCAGCGTAGAGGAGCGTGCCGCCGCGTCCGCCGGAGCGGAACATGTAGAAGGCGATCGTCGCGAAGATCACCGGCTGGAGCGTGGACGTCACGAGGAAGAACCCCGACGTCGCCAGCATCCGGACGTTGATCAGGAAGCCCGTGCGGACGATGCGCAGGGCGGTCACGACGCCTCCACCAACGCGATGTACGCGTCCTCGAGCGTCGGCTCGCGCGACGTCACGCGCCCGACCTCGAGCCCCTCGAGCTGCGCGAGCAGCGGCGCGGTCAGCTCGCGCGCGCCGGTCGTCTGCACCACCAGCAACTGGCGCTGGTCCTGCTCCTCGACGGTGACGGCGGTGACGCCGTCGAGCGAGCGCAGCCGCGCCACCGTGGGTTCGTCGACGCCGAACACCTCGATCTCGGTGACGCGCCCCTCCTCGACGCCCGCCTTCAGCTCGGCGGGCGTGCCCGCGCCGACGATGCTGCCGCGCGCGATCACGGCGATGCGGTCGCAGAGGGCGTCTGCCTCGAACATGTAGTGCGTCGTCAGCAGCACCGTCTTGCCGGCCTCGACCAGGTCGCGGATCGTCCGGCGCAGCTCGCGCGCGCCCACCGGGTCGACGCCGATCGTCGGCTCGTCGAGGAAGACGACCTCCGGGTCGTGGAGGATGCCGCGCGCGATGTGCAGGCGCTGGCGCATGCCGCGGGAGTAGCCCTCCACGCGCTCCTGCTCGCGCCCCTTCAGGCCGACCAGCTCGAGTACCTCGTCGATGCGCAGCCGCTGCCGGCGGCCCGAGACGCCGTACAGCTCCGCGAAGTAGCGCAGGTTGTCGTAGGCGGAGAGCCGCTCGTACAGGCCGCGCTCGCCGCCGAACACGTAGCCGATCCGCTGCCGCACCTCGCGCGCGTTCGCGACCACGTCCAGCCCGAGCACGCGCGCCTCGCCCTCGGTCGGCAGCAGCAGCGTGATCAGCATCTTGATCGTGGTCGTCTTGCCGGCCCCGTTCGGGCCGAGCAGGCCGAAGAGCTCGCCGCGCTCGACCGCGAAGGAGATGCCGCGCACCGCCTCGACCGCGATGCGGCGCCGGCGGAGCACGCCGGTCGTCGTCCGGTACGTCCTCCGCAGCTCGGTCGCCTCGATCACCGGCACGGCGCGACCCTACCGGCGCCGGTTCAGGCGGCGGGAGCCGGCGCCGGCGGCGCCGTGTCGCACGGAGTCTGCGGGTCGCCTTCACAGCATCCGAGCTTGAATGCGCACCGCGGGCACTGCCACGTCGCGTGCCGCCACTCCATCGCGGCGCCGCAGCGCCAGCAGCTCTCGGCCTCCGTCACGACCGCGGAGGCTACGGGGGAGGCCGGACGATCGCGGCTAGAATCGGGCTGCCTGGCGGCGTAGCTCAGCTGGTCAGAGCGCCGGACTCATAACCCGGAGGTCGGTGGTTCGAGCCCACCCGCCGCTACTTCTCGACTCGCACCGAAGGCCGCGGCGTCGGCACTCCGCGCCGACGGTTCTCCGGTGTCAGACACCACAAGGTGTCTGACACCTCCTCTCCGTGCAGTAACCGCCGAGGCAGCCCAGGCGTTGAACCGATCGGATTACGATTTTCAACGCATAAAGGAGCAGCCCGTGAAACGTCTCCCGCTCGCGGCGGCGCTCGCCGCGCTGACGGCGGTCGTGGCCGCGTCGCTCGCCACCGCCGCCGCGCCGACGAACGGCCGCCTGATCGTCTCGAACCCGGCCGTCAACGTCGGCTCGAACGCGAACACGACCCTCACCACGATCCAGGCGCCCGGCACGTTCCGGACGACCGTCTACGTCCCCGCCGGCTACCGCGCACCGGGCGGCTTCGGCGCCACCGGCAACAACGTCGGCACCGCCCAGGTGTTCGTCACCAAGGCGGACGGCAGCCGCGTGACGCTGAACGGCAGCCTGACCTACGTCGACCCGACCCGGTACTCGGGCGATGCGAGCTGCGCGTCGTCGACCGCGACGCACGAGGCGATCTGGATCCTCGCTGCGAAGCAGACGAACGGGACGTTGCAGGCCCAGTTCCCGATCTTCGTCGACTCGCAGGACACGAACTCGAAGCTGCCCGCCAGCGCGAGCTACTCGCTCCAGTGGTGCGCCGGCTCGACGGGCCTGAACGTCACCGAGGTCGACCTCAACCTCGTGAAGATGCTCGTCAACCCCGAGGCGCGGGGCATGTACGTCTGGTCGGCGCTCTACGAGCCCGCCGCCAGCGGCGGCAAGACCGCCCAGGCGGGGCAGGGCGTCCTCACCGCCGCCGCGGTGCCGATCGACGCCCAGGTGACGCTGACCTCGCACCGCCTCGCCGGCTCGCGCCTCGTCACGATCGCCGGCCGGGTCTCGGTGGTCGACCAGCCGCTCGCCGGCGTCCAGGTGCAGATCTTCGCCGGCCACTCGCGGCGCCTGGCGCTCAACAAGCCGCGCGCGACCGTGCGCACGGGCGCCGACGGCAGCTACAAGGTGACGCTCCGCCTCGGGCGCGGCGCGTGGTACGCCCGGGCGAAGGCCGCGACGCCGTACCAGGTGCTCGCCTCCCCGACGGACGCGTGCAGCTCGGCCCCCGGGACGAGCTTCGCCGCCAAGGGCTGCGTCGACGCGACGCTGGCCCCGTTCGTCGTCACGAGCGCGCCGATCGCGCGCGTCCTCTAGCCAACCGAGGGGACCGGGGCGATCGCCCCGGTCCCCGCCGGGTCCCGCTACAATCCCGCGGCCCCGAGGCGGTGCGTCAGCGTGCCCGGGGTCGACACTCACCCTCACCTGAAGCCATGGCCAAGACCGGAGTCAGAGTTGCGATCACGCTCGCCTGCACCGAGTGCAAGCGGCGGAACTACCAGACGATGAAGTCGAAGCGCAACACGCCCGACCGCGTCGAGTTCCGCAAGTACTGCCGCTGGTGCGGCACGCACACCCCGCACCGGGAGACGCGGTAGGCGACGCGATGGCCGCCTCGCGCCCAGAGCACCATCCCGCCGCGCGCGCCGAGCGGCAGCCGGAGGAGCGGCGCCGCTCGAACTTCCTCGCCGAGTCGATCGCCGAGCTGAAGAAGGTCGAGTGGCCAGGGCAGAGCCAGGTGATCCAGGGCACGGTCGTCGTGCTCGTCGCCTGCCTCGTCGTCGGCGTCTACCTCTACCTGAACGACATCGTCTGGAAGCACGTCGTCTCGAACGTGTTCCTGCGCTAAGGAGCCCCATGTTCCGCTGGTACGTCGTCAACACCTACTCGGGCCACGAGAACAAGGTCAAGGCCAACCTCGAGCACCGCATCGAGTCGATGGGGCAGCGGCAGCGTTTTCGCCGCGTCGTCGTCCCGACCGAGCAGGTGATCGAGACCAAGGACGGCCAGAAGGTGCAGGCGGAGAAGCGCGTGCTTCCGGGCTACGTGCTCGTGAACATGGACCTGAACGACGACGCCTGGGCGGTGGTCAAGAACACGCCGGGCGTGACCGGCTTCGTCGGCGCCGGCTCGAAGCCCGTGCCGCTGTCGCAGCCGGAGGTCGACCGCATCCTGAAGACGGGCGCCGCCGCCGGCGGCGAGCGGCCGCGGGCCCAGGTGGAGTTCGCGCTCGGCGAGTCGGTGAAGGTGACGTCGGGGCCGCTCTCCGACTTCGACGGCGAGATCGTCGACGTCAACCCCGACCAGCAGAAGCTGAAGGTGCTCGTCGACATCTTCGAGCGCCAGGTTCCGGTCGAGCTCGGCTTCGACCAGGT
>CAZBYA010000037.1:0-24621 GCA_964496175.1 uncultured Gaiellales bacterium
CGCTCCTTCTTCGGCGCGACCTTCCGCCGGCGCGCCTCCGCGACGTACGACCTAGAGGGACTCACGCGGTGAACCTTGTGTCGCCCGGCCGCGCTCGGCGGCGCGATGCTGCGTCCTCAGTCGCGGCCATATGCACTGCATATGACCGCTCCCTGCGTCCTTGCCTCGCACGCGCCGATCGCACCCGGATCGACGAAGGCCCACCACGTGAGCCCCTCTAGCCAACGCCGACCAGCTGCGAGGGCGGCTGGCGGAGGCGCGGCCCGGCGCAGACGAGGTCGAGCGCCGGGCAGCCCGAGCAGGTGAACTCGCTCGGCGTCGGCACGAACTCGCCGGCGTCGATGCGCGCGATCGCGGCGGAGAGCTGCCGCTCGAGCTCGGGCAGCAGGTCGCGCGTGTACGTCGTCGAGACGACCGCGTCGGGCCGCTCGAGGAAGTGGTAGACGACCTCGACCTGCTCGGCGCCGGCGCGGAAGCAGGCGAGCGCGTAGACGAGCCGCTGCAGCGTGTAGTCGGCGTCGACGATCTCCTCCGGCGTCCCCTCCGCGAGCGAGTTCGTCTTGTAGTCCAGGACGAGTGCGTGCGGGCCGCCGCGCCAGAGGACGTCGAGCCGCCCGTGCAGCAGCACGCCGTCGTGCTCGAAGGCGAAGGGCCGCTCGGGCACCGCGCCGTCGAGCGTCGCGATCCGCTGCGCGAGCTCCGACGAGCAGTACGCGTCGACGAAGGTCGCGACCCGCTCGAGCTCCTCGTCGGTCACGCCCGGGTACCACGCCCGGACGAGCTCGAGGTCCGGCGCCGCAGGCGCCCGCAGGTCGACCAGCTCCAGCAGGCGGTGCACGGCGTCGCCGATCTCGGTGGCGGCGAGCCCGACCGCGCCCGGCACCGAGCCGCGCTGCTCGCGCAGACCGGCGACCCGCTCGGCGTAGTAGCGGTACGAGCACCGCTCGAAGAGCGCGAGCGCCGAGTAGGACAGCCGCCGGACGCGATGCAGCGGCGGCGCTGGCGGCGGCGGCAGGTCCGGGAGCCGGTAGCCGCGCGGCGCGGGCGACGCCGGCAGCTCCGTGAACAGGGGAAGCTGGCCGTGCTCGGCCTCCGGCGCAGGGGCGGCCGCCTGTGGCCGGTGGCGGTCGACCCGCAGCACGAAGCGCGCGTCGCCGCGCTCGAGCTCGCGCGGCCCGTCGGCTGCCGCGACCTCCTCGTCCGCGTGCAGCCGCTGGAGCACCCAGCCGATCGGGGTGTCGCGGTCGCGCTGGCGGTCGGCGTCGATCGCACCCGAGACGATCAGCCGGTCGATCGCGCGCGTCATCGCGACGTAGTAGAGGCGCAGCCGCTCGGCGCGGTCCTCACGACGCTCGGCCTCGCGCACCTCCTCGTAGCTGAAGACGCCCTTCCGCTTCCCCGACGCCGGGTCGACGACGCGGAAGCCGAAGCGGCCGTCGGGCCGGACGAGGATCTCGTCCGCGGTCGGCGCGCCGCCCGTGTCGCGGCCGGCGTCGGCGACGATCACGACCTTGAACTCGAGCCCCTTCGCCGCGTGGATCGTCAGCAGGCGCACCGCGTCGGCGCCCTCCTCCTCCGAGACCGCCTCGAGCTGCGCGGCGCCGACCGCTTCCTGGTCGCGGATGAAGCGCACGAACCCCTCGATGTCCGGCCCGCGCAGCTCCTCGTACGAGCGCGCGAGCCGCATCAGCTTGCGCAGGTTCGCGTAGCGGCGCCGACCGTCCCAGCGTGCGAGCACGGCCAGGTCGTAGTCGTGGGCGGCGACGATCTCCTCGCAGAGCCGCTCGAGGCCGACGCGCGTCGACGCGGCGGCGAGCCGCTCGTAGCGCTGCTTGAACGCACGCACGAGCCGCTCGTCCTCCTGCGAGAGCGGCTCGGGCAGCGAGCGCTCGATCCCGGCGTAGAGCGGCCGCCGGCCGGCGTGCCGGCGGATCAGGACGAGCGCGTCGTTCGAGACGCCGACGAACGGCGACGCGAGCACGGTCGCGAGCGCCTCGTCGTCGTAGCGGTTGTGGAGCAGGCGGAGGTACGCGAGCAGGTCGACGACCTGCTGCTGGCCGAAGTAGCCGCGGCCGGTCGCGCGGTACGTCGGCAGGCCCTCCGCCCGCAGCGCGGACTCGTACTGCTCGGCGTCGGTGCCCGCCGCGAACAGGAGCACGATCTCCCCCGGCGCCGCGGCGCCGCCGTCCACGAGCTCGCGGACGCGACGCGCGATCGAGCGCGCCTCGCCCTCGCGCCACGGCGCCTTCGCCTCGCGGTAGCTGCGCTTGTCGGTGACGAGGAGCTCGACCGGATGGCCGAACACCGGGTCGGCGAACTCACCGGACGCGTGGAGCTCCTGGTAGCCGTCGCCGAACTCCTCTTGGAAGAGGTGGTTGACGGCTGCGAGCACCTCCGGGCGCGAGCGGTAGTTGCGGGCCAGCGGCAGCCGCTGCCGCGCCGCCTCGCGGCGCTCGCGGAAGACGGCGACGTCGGCATGACGGAACCCGTAGATCGACTGGAACTCGTCGCCGACGAAGAAGACGTCGCGCTCGAGCGCGCCGCCGCGCAGCAGGTCGATCACGTCGCACTGGAGTCGGTTCGTGTCCTGGAACTCGTCGACCATGATCGCGCGGAAGCGCAGCTGCTCCGCCTCCCGGATCTCGTCGTGGTCGCGGAGCAGGTCGCGGGCGGCGAGCTGGAGGTCCTCGAAGTCGAGCGCCGACTCGCGCTGCTTCGCGGCGGCGTACTCCGCGGCGAACAGGTCGAGCAGCTCCTGGAGCAGCTCGCTGTCGCGTGCCGCGAGCTCCTCGAGCGCGGCCTGCTCGAGCCGGCGGCGCGCATCGGCCAGCGGGGCGGCGCGCTCGCCGCGCGCGTCGAGCTGCGAGAGGTCGAGCAGCTGCTCCGGGTTCGACGGCAGCGCGAGCGCCGCCCGCGCCGCTGCCGCCTGCCGCTCGGTGGCGTCGGGGTCGTCCGCGAGGACGCGCGCGACCGCGCGCACCTCCTCCAGCCGCTCGGCGACGCTCGCCTGCGCGCCGAGGTCGAGCCGGAGGTCGTGGCCGGCGGAGCGCAGCGTCTCGTAGACGCCGGTGAGCATGCGGCGCAGCCCGGCCGCCCCGTAGGTCGCGAGCAGGCGCAGCCGCTCCGCGTCGCGCGTCGCGCAGAAGGTCGTGAGCGCCGCCTCGAACGCCTCCCCGCGCAGCACCGCCGCGTGCTCGTCGGCGAGCTCGTGGAAGCGCGGGTCGATGCCGGCCGCGAACGGGTGCGTGCGCAGGAGGCGCGAGCAGAACCCGTGGATCGTCGACACCCACGCGCCGTCGAGCCGCCGCGCGAGGTCGTGACGGCCCCGCGCGTGCAGCGCCGCCCGGATGCGCGCCCGCAGCTCGCCCGCCGCCTTGCGCGTGTAGGTGATCACGAGCACCGACTCGACGTCGAGCCCCTGCTCGCACACCGCGCGCACGAAGCGCTCGACGAGCACCGTCGTCTTCCCGGTCCCGGCGCCGGCCGAGACGAAGACCTCCCCCGCCGCCTCGACCGCTGCGCGCTGTTCGGGATTCACGCCCGCTCCACGCGGCACATCGTCCAGAGGTCGCACCAGGCGGGGCAGTCGCCGCCCTTCGGGTCGTGGCGCACGTCGCCCGCGCGGATCCGCTGCGCGTACGTGCGGGCGCGCTCGCGCGCGGTGTCGACGATCGACCAGAACTCCTCGTCCTCGAGGTAGTCGTTGCGCGTGTAGCCGGGCAGGTCGTCGCCGGCGCCCGCGTGCAGGAGGCCCCGCGCGACGCGCGCGCCGCCGAGCGCGCGGTAGACGCCGCCGAGCGGCTCGATCCCGACGAGGTCGCGCAGCACGAGCATGTACAGCGGGATCTGGAGCTTCAGCTCCTCGTCGATCTGCTTCGCGGAGTGCGCGTTGCGGCCCGACTTGTAGTCCTGCACGATCCCGCGGGCACTGAACGGGTCGACGTCGATCCGGTCGATCTTCCCGCTCAGGTGGAGGCCGTCGCCGAGCGGCAGCCCGCGCTGGAGCTCGGGCGCCGAGCGGTCGGAGCCGAACGAGACCTCGAAGCGGCGCGGCACGAGCTGGAGCGGCGACACGGACTCGTCGCGGACGAAGCCCTCCAGGTCGCGCCACAGCGACTCCTCGAGCTCGGCCGCCTGGAGGTCGGTCAGCTCCAGTCGCACGCCGCCGCGCAGCGCGTCGTCCAGGCACCGCCGCAGGAAGCCGAGCGCCTGCTCGACGTTCTCGGGTGTGACGCGGTCGTGGCCGAGCTCCTTGGGGAGCCCGGCGTAGAACTTGAACAGGGTCTGGTGCGCGACCGAGCCGCGCAGGAGCGGGTCGACCTCGGCGTCGATCGTCTTCGGCGAGACGACGCGCTCGAAGAGCCACGCCGACGAGCAGTCCGCGAAGCGCTCGAGCTCCGTCGCGGAGAACGTCGTGCGCGAGGCGAGCCACGCACGCAACGTCTCGTTGCGGAGGCGCGTCTCGCGGTGGAACGCGCCGAGCGCACGGTCGAGCCGGCGCCGCCAGTCGTTCGCATCGGCCAGCGCCGTCGCGGCGTCGCGGTCGTCGACCGACAGCTGCACGAGCGCGCGCAGCCGCTCGCGCTCGCTCGGCGCGGCGTCGAGCAGCCACGTCAGCGCCGACAGCGGGCGCCGCAGCGTCGCGCGGGCGACGTCCTCCTCGTCGAAGACCGCCGCCACCTCCTCCCAGAACGGGCTCGGCTCACGCGGCGCGCCGTCGTCCGTGGCCGCCTCGCGCACGAGGTACAGCCGCCTCGACGCGCGCGTGCACGCCGTGTAGAAGAGGTACCGGTCGCGACTCACCTGGTCGGGGCGCTCGAGCCGCGCGCCGAGCGCGCGGCGCGCGTCGTCGTCGAGGAACGGCGAGCTGCGCGAGCGGCGCGGCAGCGACCCCTCCTCGAGGCCGAGCAGGAAGACGACGTCGAAGCTGCGCGTGCGCGCGCGGAGCAGGTCGAGCACCGACACGCGCCCCGCCTCGCCCGCCGCCGCGAGGCGCACGTCGACCCGCTCGAGGCCCGCGACGACCTCCTCGGCGGAGACGCCGCCGCCGAGCGCCGCGAAGCCCTCGAGCTCGTCGAGCAGGCGCAGCGCCGCCTCGTACGCGCGCAGGTCGAGCCGCGACGTCTCGCCGGCCGGCGGCGCGTCGGTCCCGTACGCGGAGCGCAGCATCGTGCGGATCAGGCTCCGCGCCGCGGCGACCGGCGTCTCCGCGGCGCGCAGCTCGGCGAGCACCGGGATCGGCGCCTCCCGCAGGCGCTCGGCCTCCTCCTCGACGCGGCTCGGCGTGTGGATCGCGCGCCCGCGCAGCCTGCCCTCGACGAAGTCGACGGACGACCGCGCGAGGCTCGAGTACGGAGAGCGGAGGAACGCGAACAGCTCGCGCCGGCCGCCGCCGAGCCACGCGTAGCGCAGGAGCTGGAGGAGCGCATGGCCGAACGGGGTCGAGCCGAGCCGCGCGCGCGACTCGACCGCGTACGGCACGCCGAGCGTGCCGAGCACCGTCTCGAGGGGGGCCCGCCACTGCTCGAGCGACGGGACGACGACGCCGATCCGGTCCGCGGGGGTCCCAACACGCATGAGCGCGAGCAGCTCGTCGCCGACGAGCTCGAGCGTGCCGCGCGGGCCTGCGCCCTCGCAGAAGCGGACGGCGCCGTCGAGCTCCGGCGGCGGTGACGGCGACTCCTCGAACAGCGCGCGCTCGAGATGCGCGAGCGCGGGGTGCGCGTGCTCGGAGGAGCGCGGCGGCAGCTCCTCGATCGAGCCCGCGGCGAGCGACGCGAGGTCCTCGGCGGTGCGCTGGAGGGACGCGAAGGCGACGCGGCCGGGCTCGTACGGCAGCGACACCTCGACGTCCGTGCGGCCGGCGAGCGCCTCGAGCAGCGACCACTCCGCCGCGGTCAGGTCCTCGAACCCGTACGCGAACACGGGCTCGCGGTGCCAGGCGTCGAGCTCCGACGCCAGGCGCTCCGCGGCGCGGCGGCGGAGCAGGTCGCGGTCCCAGAGGCCGAGCCGGTCGAGCTCCGCCCGGTACGCGGCGTAGAGCGCGGCGAGATCGCCGGCCAGGTGCTCGGGATCGAGCAGACCCTGCTCGAGCTCGGCGAGCGTCTGCAGCAGCGTGTCGGCGAAGCCGCCGGTGCGCGCCGAGCGGGCGAGCCCGTTCAGCGGCGCCGCCTGGAGCGCGCGGCGGACGACGAGCGTGCGCTGCGCGTCGGTCGCGACCGGCCGCTGCCCCGGGTCGCCCGCGGCGATGCGGCGGAAGAGGTCGTCGAAGGTGCCGATTGCGCCCCCGAACAGGCAGCCGCAGCGGCGCAGCAGGTCGCGCTCGACCCGGTCGACGTCCGATGCGTTCGGCACGATCAGGGTCGGCTCGTCGTCGAGCCGCGCCAGATAGCGCTCCAGCAGCAGCGCGACCTTGCCCGCGTGCGCAGGCCCCGCGAGGAGGCTCAGTCCCACTTTCCCATCGTAGGCTCGACCCCGGACGGGGAGGGCGCGGAAATCGGCGCAAACAGGGACAATCCGGCCCGTGCCGGCCTTCCTGCTCCTGCACCGCCTCGACGGCTCCGGGCCGGAGCACTGGCAGACGTGGCTGGCCGGCCGGCTGCGCGACCGCGGCCTCGAGGTCGCCTACCCCGACCTGCCGGTGGCGGGCGCGCCGCGGCTCGAGCGCTGGCTCGGGGCGCTCGAGGCCGAGCTGGCGGCCCTGCCGCTCGGAGAGACGACCGTCCTCTGCCACTCGCTCGGCTGCCTGCTGTGGCTGCACCACGACGGCGCCGCGGCCGCCCGCGCGCTGCTGGTGGCGCCGACGCAGCCCGACGTGGAGTCGCCGCCCGCGGTCGGCTTCCGTCCGGCGCCCGCGCGCTCCTGCGCCGCGGAGACGCGGCTCGTCTGCTCGACCGACGACCCGTGGTGCCCGCCCGAGCGCTCGCGGCGGCTCGCCGCCGACCTCGGCGCCCCACTCGACTGGATCGAGCGCGGCGGCCACCTGAACGCGGACGCCGGGCTCGGCCCGTGGCCGGCGCTCGAGGCGTGGTGCCTCGGCGAACGGGACCGCCCGGTCTAGGCGGTCGCGGCCTTCGGGCGGCGGCCGCGGCGGGCGGCGGCGCGGCCCGGCATGCTCCCCGCGCAGTCGTCGCAGAGGTCGGCGACCTTCGAGCCCCGCCGCGCGTCGACGTACGTGACGCGGAGCGTGGCGCCGCGCGCCTCGTCGACCTCCTTGCCGCAGCTGTCACACACGAGAATTGTCCTACGTGCCATTGCGCATGCCTCCCGGGACGGAATTTCCTCCCAGTTTACGCGGCGGCGCGCGCCGCGCGAATTCGCCACGAACGCAACAGGCTGAGCGTCGCGCGCTCCTCGGCGTCGAGGTCGACGTCGCGTGCGCCGACGACGCGCAAATGCCGGGGACGGAAATCCTCGATCGTTCTCCCCTCGAGGTACTGCTCGACGACCGCGGGGCTGACGTACGACGAGCGCGCCACGGCCGGGGTGTTGCCGAGCCGCTCGCCGACCCGCCGCATCACGGCCGCCACGGCCCGTCTGGCCTGCGCGGCGCTCTCCGGCGGCTCATGCTCGGCGAAGGCGACCGCGGCGATCAGCGTCCCGCCCCACGTGCGGAAGTCCTTCGCCGTGAACTCGGGACCGAGGTGGGCGCGGATGTAGGCGTTCAGCTTCCGCGCGTCGAGGTTGCAGAGGCAGCCGTCGTCGTCCGAGTACTGGAGCAGCCGCGATCCCGGCAGCGCAAGCAGCTCGCGCACCGCGGCGGCGAGCTCGGGGTCGACGACGGCGCTCCGCACCATCACGTTGTGCTTGCCGCGGTAGCGAAACGAGATCCGCGAGCCGCGCACGCGCACGTGCCCCTTGCGGAGCGTCGTGATCCCGAACGTGCGCGAGCTCTTGGCGTAGCGGTCGCCGCCCACGCGGAACCACCCGAGGTTGATCAGCCGCACCGCGATCGCCGCGACCCGCTCGTACGGCAGGCCGTCGAGCGCCATGTGCTCGGCCATCGCCTCGCGCAGCCCCGGCAGCGCCTCCGCGAAGCGGATCAGCTTGTCGTACTTCTCCGCCTCCTGCCGCGCCCGGAACTCGGGGTGGTACAGGTACTGGCGCCGCCCGGCGGCGTCGATCCCGGTCGCCTGGAGCTTCGCGCGGGCGCTGGGCGAGATCCAGACATCACGCCAGGCCGGCGGAATCGCGAGCGCGCGGACGCGCTCGAGCGCCCGCTCGTCGGCGATCTCGCGCCCGGCCGCGTCGAGGTAGCGGAAGCGCCGCTTCGACCCCGCGCGGCGCCACCCCATGCCCCGCGCCATGCCTGCCGTCTTCCCGGCGGGGACCGGTCGCTAATCTTGGCCGCCGATGGAGCTGAAGACGATCGTCGTCCTCGAGGGCGACCAGACCGGCCAGGAGCTGCTCGAGGAGTCGCTGCGGGTGCTCGCACCGGACGTGATCGGCCTCGAGCTCGAGCTGCCGCGCTTCGACCTGTCGCTCGGAACGCGGCGGGAGACGCGCAACGGCGTCGTGCACGAGGCGGCCGCCGCGATCCGCGAGCACGGGCTCGGGCTGAAGGCGGCGACGGTGACGCCGGAGACGCGCGGCGACGTGGGCTCGCCGAACCGGATCCTGCGCGAGGAAGTCGGCGGCAAGGTGATCGTCCGCACCGGGCGCCGTATCCCCGGCGTCGTTCCCTTCGGCGGCGTGCACGCGCCGATCTCGGTGGTGCGGATGGCCGTCGGCGACGCCTACGGCGCGCACGAGTGGCGCGAGGGCGAGGGCGACGACGAGGTCGCGTTCCGCACCGAGCGCATCGAGCGCCGCGTCTGCCGCGCCGTCGCCGAATTCGCGTTCCGCGAGGCCGAGCGGACGGGCGCGACGGTCTTCGGCGGCCCGAAGTACACGGTGTCGCCGACCTACGAGGGGATGCTGAAGGAGGAGATGGACGCGGCGTCCGCGCGGTACCCGTCGGTGGCGTACGAGCCGCAGTTGATCGACGCGACCTTCGCGCTGCTGATCGCGTCCGCGGGCGACCCGCTCGTCATCCCGGCGCTGAATCGCGACGGCGACATCCTCTCCGACCTCGTGCTGCCGCTCTTCGGGTCGATCGCCGGCTCGGAGTCGATGCTCGTCGCGTTCGAGGGCGACGACTACGAGCCGACCGCGCTGATGGCGGAGGCCGCGCACGGGACCGCGCCGTCGCTCGAGGGGAAGAACGTCGCGAACCCGCTGGCGATGATCCTCGCCGCCGCCGGCCTGCTCGCGCACACGGACGAGGGCGCGGACGCGGGGCGCGCGATCCGCGAGGCGGCGCTCGAGGCGGTCGCGCACGGGTGCAAGACCGCCGATCTCGGCGGCCACGCGTCGACGACGGAGTACACCGACGACGTGATCCGCCGCACGCGCACGAAGCTCGAGGTCTGGGCGACGCTCTAGCGCCAGACGCCGGTGATCGGCGCCGCGCGCGCGGAGGCGCCGAGATGGGGCAACCCGAGCGCATCCTCGACGGTGCGCAGGAGCGCGTAGTGACCGGTCGGTGCGGCGTCGACGGCATGCGCGCGCACCGCCGTGCCGAGCACGAGCGCCGCCACCTCCTGCGACGCGGAGCCCTCGTCGAACACGACGAAGACCGCGGTGCGCGGGACGCGCAGGAGCGGCGGCACGAACCGCGCCAGCCAGCGGTCGCCGGTCGCGACGGGGCAGTCGTGCATGTCGTCGCACAGGTCCGGAGTGACGAACGCGAAAGCCGGCGGGTGCGCGCGGTCGAGCGCCGAGAGGGGGTGCACGTGGCCGCGGTCGCGCGGGAAGTAGAGGAAGGGCACGTGCTTCTTCGCGAAGCGCGGCGAGCCCGGGTAGCCCTCGGCGTACGCGCCCCAGCTCAGGTGCGCGCGGTCGAGGAGCGAGCCGATCGACGCGCCCGGGGCGGCGCAGTCGGTGCAGTCGTCCGAGATCCCCTGCGTCGAACCGGAGACGAGCGCGAGGTAGTTCGGCAGGCTGGGATGCGTGAGCGCCTCGTACCGCGTCAGGTCGGCGTAGCTCCGCGCAAGCCGGTCGAACGTCGGCGCGTCGCCGCTGCCGAGCACCTCGCCGCGATCGTGGTTCTCGAACAGGATCACGACGACGTGCGCGAGCCGGGGTACGCCGCTCGGCGCGGGCGAGGCGGCCGCGACGATCGCGAGCGCGAGCAGGGCGGCGATGACGAGCGCCCTCATGCGCGACGCTCGCGCCAGAGCTTGACGGCGCCGATCCCGAGCACGCCGGCGACGAGCACAGCGGCCACGGTGTAGAAGCCGTACCGCCCGACCGCGGCTGCCGCCGCCTCCCCGAACTCGTACGCGAGCACGCCGACGAGCGCCGCCCACGCGATCCCGCCCGCCGCGTTCCAGAGCAGGAAGCGCCACCAGGGCATGTGGCCGATACCGGCGAGCCACGCGGCCGTGATGCGCAGGAACGCGATGAACCGACCGATGAAGACCGTCTTCCCGCCGTGTCGCGCGAAGAAGCGCTCGGCGCGGGGCAACACCTTGCGCGCGTGACGGGCGACACGCTCCCAGCGCTCGAGCAGCCTGCGCCCGCCGAGTCGTCCGAGCCAGTAGCCGACGTTGTCGCCGACGATCGCGCCGGCCGCCGCGACGGCGATCACCGAACGCAGCGTGTAGTGGTGCTGTTGCGGCGTCGCCAGGAACGCCGCGGTGATCAGCGCGGTCTCGCCCGGCAGCGGGATCCCGGCGGACTCGATCGCGACGAGCAGGAAGAGGAGCACGAGCCCGTACTCGAGGAGGTAGTGCGTCACCGCCGTCAGTGTATGGAGACCCCTCGCCGACCCTGTGGCCAATTACGGAGCGTCGCCGTGCGCGGATGCGATAGCGTCGCCCGCGATGCGGGTCGGCGTACCGAAGGAGACGAGTCCCGGCGAACGTCGAGTCGCCCTCGTCCCTGAGACGATCGGGCGACTCCCCAGCGGTGTCGAGGTGGTCGTCGAGACCGGCGCCGGCGACGGGGCGTCGTTCCCGGACCCGATGTACACCGAGGCGGGCGCGACGATCGGCGACCCGTGGCAGGCCGACGTCGTCGCGAAGGTTCAGCCGCCGACCGCGGCCGAGGCCGCGAAGCTGCACGGCGGCCAGGTCCTGATCGCGTTCCTCCAGCCGCTCACGGACACCGAGGGGATCGCACGGCTCTCGTCCGCGGGCGTGCACGGCTTCGCGCTCGAGTCGATCCCGCGCATCACGCGCGCGCAACCGATGGACGCGCTCTCGTCGCAGGCGACGGTCGGCGGCTACAAGGCCGCGCTGATCGCCTCCGACCGGCTGCCGCGCTTCCTGCCGATGTTGATGACCGCCGCGGGGACGATCCCGCCGGCGAAGGTGCTCGTGCTCGGCGCGGGCGTGGCGGGGCTCCAGGCGATCGCGACGGCGCGCCGACTCGGCGCGGTCGTCTCCGCGTTCGACGTCCGCCCCGCCGTCAAGGAGCAGGTCGAGTCGCTCGGGGCGACGTTCCTCGACCTCGGCGTGCAGGGCGAGGAGACCGAAGGCGGCTACGCGCGCGAGCTCACGCCCGAGCAGCAGGCGGAGCAGCAGCGCGAGCTCCAGGCCCGCATCCCCCAGTTCGACGCGATCATCACCACGGCGGCCGTCCCGGGGCGCCCCGCGCCGAAGCTGATCACGGCCGACGCGGTGCGCGCCATGCGCCCGGGGTCCGTGATCGTCGACCTCGCGGCGGAGACGGGCGGCAACTGCGAGTTGACGCGGCCCGGCGAGGAGATCGTCGAGGGCGGCGTCACGATCGTCGGCACGACGAACCTGCCGTCGGCGATGGCGACGCACGCCAGCCAGCTGCTCTCCCGCAACATCGCGTCGCTGCTCGGGCTGATCGTCGCCGACGGCGAGCTGACGCTCGACTGGGAGGACGAGATCGTGGCGGGCACGTGCGTGACGCGAAAGGAGGCCGGCGCGTAGTGGCGCACAACACCCTGCTTGTCTTCGAGGTGACGATCCTCGTGCTCGCGATCTTCCTCGGCTTCGAGGTGATCTCGAAGGTGCCGACGCTGCTGCACACCCCGCTGATGTCGGGCACGAACGCGATCCACGGCATCGTCGTCGTCGGCTCGATGATCGTGCTCGCGCAGCCGCACAAGAGCGCGTTCATCTGGATCGTCGGCGTCGCCGCCGTCATCCTCGCGTCCGCGAACGTCGTCGGCGGCTTCGTCGTCACCGACCGGATGCTGGAGATGTTCAAGAAGAAGCCGACGGCGAAGGACGACGATGGGCGCTGACCTGACGCGCCTGCTCTACCTGGTCACGATCGTGACCTTCATCCTCGCGCTCCGCTTCCTCTCGAACCCGGCGCACGCGCGCCGCGGCAACCAGATCGGCGCCGCGGGCATGGTGCTCGCGGTCGTGATCACGTGGGTGAAGATCGGCGGGACGAGCTGGTGGGCGATCGCGCTCTGCATGCTCGCCGGCGGCGGGTTCGGTGCGGTCGCGGCACGCAAGGTGAAGATGACCGCGATGCCGCAGATGGTGGCGCTGTTCAACGGCGTCGGCGGCGGCGCGGCCGCGTTGATCTCGCTCGCGGAGCTGCACCGCGTGCTGCCCCCACCCGGCGCCCCCACGGTCGACATCTCGCTCGCGATCGTGCTCTCGGCGCTGATCGGCGCGATCTCGTTCGCCGGCTCGATGATCGCGTTCGCGAAGCTCCAGGAGCTGATCGGCGGCCGGCCGATCACGTACCCCGGGCAGCAGGCCGGCAACGGCCTCGTGTTCGCCGTGGCGGTCGCCGCGGGCCTGGCGCTCGTCGCCGGCGTGCAGGACGAGTGGCTGCTCTGGGTGCTCGTCGCGGCGGCGGCGCTCTTCGGCGTCCTCTTCGTGCTGCCGATCGGCGGCGCCGACATGCCGGTCGTGATCTCGCTGCTCAACGCCTTCACCGGTCTCGCCGTCGCGGCGGGCGGCTTCGAGCTCGAGAACAACATCCTGATCGTCGCGGGCATGCTCGTCGGCGCGTCGGGCACCCTGCTGACGCTGATGATGGCGCGGGCGATGAACCGCTCGATCGCCAACGTCATCTTCGGCGCGTTCGGGCAGGTGTCGGCGGGCGCGGCGGCGGCCGCCGCGGCCGGCACCGGCTCGGTTCGCTCGACGACCGCCGACGACGTCGCCGTGATGCTCGCGTACGCCCACAAGGTCGTCGTCGTCCCCGGGTACGGGATGGCCGTCGCCCAGGCCCAGCACGACGTGCGCGCGCTCGCCGACGTGCTCGAGCAGCGCGGCGTCGAGGTGACGTACGCGATCCATCCCGTCGCGGGACGCATGCCGGGCCACATGAACGTGCTCCTCGCCGAGGCGAATGTCCCCTATCCGGCGCTGAAGGAGATGGACGAGGCGAACGCCGAGTTCGGACGCACCGACGTCTCGCTCGTGATCGGCGCCAACGATGTCGTCAACCCCGACGCGCGCAACAACGCGAGCAGCCCGATCTACGGGATGCCGATCCTGAACGTCGACGAGTCGCAGGCGATCGTCGTCCTCAAGCGGTCGATGAACCCCGGCTTCGCCGGCATCGAGAACCCGCTCTTCCTGAACCCGAAGACGATGATGCTCTTCGGCGACGCGAAGGAGTCCGTCGCCAAGCTCACCGCCGCCGTCAAGGCTCTTTGAGCGGCGTCCCCGTCTTCACCGGCCGCGACGTCGAGCTCGCGGTCTCCCCCGATCGCGCGGTCGAGGCCGTCCGCGACGCGTTCGTCGCCCACGCGCGCAGCGAGTGGTCGATGCCGCCGAAGGTCTACGTCACGAACTACCCGGCCGGCGACTTCCGCGCCATGCCCGCGCTCGGCGCCGGTCACGCGCTCCTGAAGTGGGTGACGTCGTTCCCCGGCAACCCGGGCCGGGGCCTGCCGACCGTCACAGGCGTCGTCCTGGTCTCCGACGCGGAGAACGGGCAGCTGCGGGCGGTGCTCGATGCCGCCGCGGTGACGGCGCTGCGGACGGGCGCCGCGGCGGTGCTCGCAGCCGAGACCCTCGGTCGGAGCGACGCGACGACCGCGGCGGTCGTCGGCGCCGGCGTCAACGGCCGCGCGGCCGCGCGCACGTTCGTGGCACGCGGGCGCGACGTCGCGATCTGGGACGTGAACGAGCACCGCGCCCGGACCGTTGCGCGGGAGCTCGGCGCGCACGTCGCGGGCTCGCTCGACGAGGCGCTGGCGGCCGACCTGCTCGTCACGGTGACGCCCGGGCACGAGGTGCTGCTCGGCGAGGGCGCCTTGCGACCCGGCCAGCACGTCTCGCTGATGGGCGCCGACGGTCCCGGCAAGGCCGAGATCGCCGCCCGCGAGCTCGCCCGCGTGCGCGTCTTCTGCGACGACTGGGAGCAGGCGAGTCACGGCGGCGAGCTCGCCGACCCGGTCGCGGCGGGGCTGCTCCGCGAGCCCGACGTCACCCGGCTCGGCGACGTGCTCGCGGGCGCAGCCGCAGGCCGCACCTCCGACGAGGAGGCGACCGTGTTCGACTCGACCGGCCTCGCAATCCAGGACCTGGCGATCGCGCTCGCGGCGCTCGAGCGGCTCGACGAGCTCCCGGGGCTGGCCCGGTTGCAGCTCTAACCCAGTCCGCGCGGAGCTACGGGCAGAGACCCGCGACGATGTCGGCGGACGGGCCCGCCTTCATGTACGCGGACGAGCCGACGGTCGAGTCGATGCAGTACGTCGTCGAGTTCGCCGTCTTGACGCGGATGTGCTTGATCCCGGCGTCGTAGGACGCCTGGAGCACCGCGGACGTCACACCCGTGTAGGTGCCGTGGTCGGCGTTGTACGCCTCCATGCCCGGGACGGCGGCGCGGACGTTCGCCTGCGCGGCGGCCTTGTTCGCGCGGATGCGGAACGAGAGGTACGACGGGACGGCGATCGCGAGCAGGATCCCGAGGATGATGATCACGACCAGCATCTCGATGAGGGTGAACCCCTCGTCGCGACCGAGGCGGCGTCGCAGCTTCTCCACCATCTGAGGCTCCTTCTCCGGGTGCAGGGGGGACGACCTGTCACCCGCATATCGGCCCGGTCAGGGGGAGCCCGCGCCCCCGGATAGGTGATCTTTATGTCCCGATTCGAATGTCCTACCTCCGGACGACCACCTCCCGGTAGAGGCCGTCTGCCTGCAGGACCACGCCGATCAGCTCGAGCTCGGCGAGCGCCGCCGCGACGACGCCGGCTTCGAGCCCGGTCCGGCGCACGATCTCGTCCGCGGCGGCCGGCGCGTCGGCCACGACCGCCCGCACGAGCTCGAGCCGGCCTGCGAGCGGCTCGGCCGGCGCGGCCGGCTCCCGCCGCGGGGCCGAGACGCCGAGCACGGCGAGCACGTCGGCGGGGCACGTCACGGGCACGGCGCCGAGACGCAGCAGGTGATTGGTGCCGCGCGAGAGCTGCGAGGTGATCTCCCCGGGGACGGCGAGCACGTCGCGCCCCTCCTCGAGCGCGAGGTCGGCGGTGATCAACGCGCCGCTCCGTTCCCGCGCCTCGACCACGACGGTCGCGTCGGCGAGGCCCGCGATGATCCGGTTGCGGGCGGGGAACCGCCACGGCGCCGGCTCGACGCCCGGCGGGTACTCGGAGACGATCGCGCCGCGCTGCGCGACCTCGGCCGCGAGCGCGGCGTGCGCGCGCGGGTAGTCGCGGTCGACGCCGCAGCCGAGCACCGCGATCGTGGTTCCCGTCTCGAGCGCGCCGCGGTGCGCGGCGCCGTCGATGCCGCGCGCGAGCCCGGAGACGACGACCACACCGGCCGCAGCGACCTCGCGCGCCAGCGCGGTCGCGACGGCGTTCCCGTAGGACGAGCAGGCCCTCGCGCCGACGATCGCAACCGTCGCCACCGGGTCGAGCTCCACGTCGCCCGCGGCCCGCACGAACAGGCCCGGCGGTGGGTCGTGGATCTGGCGCAGCCGCGCCGGGAAGCCGCGCTCGTCGCGCCCGAGCCAGCGCAAGCCGGAAGCGGCGAGCTCGGCTTGGTAGCGCCCCTCGTCGAAGCCGGCGCGGAAGGCATCGAAGCGACGCGAACGGGGCGCGTCGACGAGGTGCGAGCCCGTCTGCGCCGCGAAGACGGCGACGGCGAGCTCGCTCACGCCGCCACCCCCGCCGGCGGCCGGTACGAGAGCGCCTCGGCGACGTGCTCCGGCAGCACGGCGTCGGCGCCGGCGAGGGCGGCGATCGTCTCGGCGACGCGCGCGACGCGGGCGCGGCCGCGCCCCGACAACGGCAGGCGCTCGACCGCGCGCGTGAGCAGGTCGCCCGCCTCGCCCGACAGCTCGGGCGACCGCTCGCGCAGCACGAGCCGGGCCGCGAGCACGCGCTCCCGTACGGCGCCGGACCGCTCCCCCGGCGCGCCCGCGAGCTCGCTCCCGCGCGGGCGCGGGACGGTCAGGAGCAGGTCGAACCGGTCGAGCAGCGCCCGCGACAGCTTCTCGCCGTAGCGCTGCACGCGCTCGGGCGTGCACGAGCACTGCACCGCGGGATCGCCGCGGGCGCCGCACGGACAGAGGTTCATCGCCGCGACCAGCTGGAACCTGGCGGGGAACACCGCGCGCCCCGCGACGCGGGTGACGACGACGACGCCGTCCTCGAGCGGCTGGCGGAGCGCCTCGAGCGCCGGCCGCTGAAACTCCGGCAGCTCGTCGAGGAAGAGGACGCCGCGGTGGGCGAGGCTCGCCTCGCCCGGCCTCGGCACACCGCCGCCGCCGCCGATCAGGGCGGCCACCGACGCCGAGTGGTGCGGCGCCCGGAACGGTGCCACGCGGACGAGGCCGGCGCCCGGCGGCAGCACGCCGGCGACGGAGTGGATGCGCGTCACCTCGAGCGAGGCGTCGTCCCCGAGCAGCGGCAGGATGCCCGGCAGGCGGCGGGCGAGCATGGTCTTCCCCGTGCCCGGCGGGCCGGCGAAGAGCAGGTTGTGGCTGCCTGCGGCCGCGATCTCGAGCGCACGCCGCGCCCGTTCCTGCCCGTGCACGTCGGCGAGATCGGGGACGCCGGCCAGCGTCTCGAAGTCGTCGTCGGGCGGCGGCAGCTCCGGCGGGTCCCGCTCGCCGCGCAGGTAGGCCACCGCGTCCGCGAGGTGGGGAACGCCGACCGGCTCGACGCCGGCGAGCGCCACCTCCGGGCCCGACTCGGCCGCACAGACCAGGTGCGTCAGGCCGGAGCGCCGCGCTCCCTCGGCGGCGACGAGCGCGCCCGGCACCGGCCGCAGCCTTCCGTCCAGTGCGAGCTCGCCGACGGCCGCATGCCCGTCGAGCGCCTCGGGCGGCAGCTGGTGCGACGCGGCGAGCACGGCGAGCGCGATCGGCAGGTCGAAGCCGGAACCCTCCTTGCGCAGCGCGGCAGGCGCGAGGTTGACGGTGATGCGGCGCCGCGTCGGCCACTCGAGCTCGGCCGAGCAGATGCCGCTGCGGACGCGCTCCTTCGCCTCCTGGCAGGCGCGGTCGGCGAGCCCGACGATCGCGAACGACGGCAGCCCCTGCTGGAGGTGGGCCTCGACTTCGACCCGGCGCGGGTCGATGCCGACCAGGGCGTGCGTGACGGTGCGCGCGAGCACGTTGCCACCATAGGCGACAACCCGTCACATGTCAGTGCCGAACCCGTGACGAATGAGCTACGCCGGGCGTGCGACCAGCACGTCCTCGAAGTACTCGCCCGCGCGCCTGCCTGTACGGCGGTTCACGTGCCGGCGGTAGCGCTGCTCGAGCACGAGCCCCGCCCGCTCGAGTATCGCCGGGTAGAGGTCGCGCCGGTCGTTGACGACGACCACGACCCGCCCTCGCGGCTCGAGCGCACCCGCACACGCGTGCAGCACGTCGACGATCCCGTCCGCGTACGCCGCGAGCGCGGCGCGCGAGGTGCCGCGTGCGGCGGCGCCGAGCTCCCGCTCGCGGAGGTCGTCGAGCCCGAGCAGCTCGTAGGCGTAGCGGTGCTGCTCGTGGTAGTCGATCAGCCCCGGGTAGGGCGGCGACGTGACGACGGCGTCGAAGCGGCCGGGCAGCTCCAGCTCGCGGGCGTCGCCGTGCAGGACGACGGCGTCGCGTCGCGTCCGGACGCGCGCGAACTCCTTGAGGCGGGCGAGCGTGTCGAGCGCGTAGCGGCGAACGAAGTGGTCTGCACGCTCGACGGGACGGCATTCGCGCTTGTGCTTGTGGCACCAGTACGGCGCCAGCGTCGGCTCGCGCGGGAAGTCGAGGTCGAAGTGCGTCGTCATGCGTGCGGAGCGCGCGGCGCGCGCGAGGACGATGCGCAGGACGTCCGCGCTCTCGTACTCCGAGGCGAGCGAGCGGAACCGGAGCAGCGCGTCGCGCGACGCGGGCGCGAACCAGCGGCGCACGTACGGCGACGCCCGCCCTGCGTCGCCCTCGCCGCGCTCGAAGCGCGCGAGCGCGTCGCGCACGTCGCGCTCGAGCACGAACGGGTTGTGCTCCCCGGTCTTGACCCGCATCAGGAGGCAGTTGAACGCGGCGACGTCGACGCCGGCGGAGTCGAGCCCGCTCTCGAGCGCCTGCACCAGCGTCGTCCCGGAGCCCGCGAACGGGTCGAGGACGCGGCCGCCGGCGGGGACGTGCCGGCGGAAGAGCTCCTCGACCAGCTGCGGGATGTACTTGCCGAGGTACGGGTGCAGCCGGTGGACGTGCTTCGTCCGCTCGCGCTCCGGCAGGTCGCGCTCCGACCACGACAGGTCGAGGTCCAGCCCGGAGTAGAGCTGCTCCTGCGTCGCGCCCATGCAAGGCGGATTCGACGCGCCGCCCGGGCTTCCTAGAACGCGTCGGGCACGTGCTCCAGCCGGCCGCGGCGCTCGGCGAGCACGTCGAAGCGGATCTCGAGCCCGTCGAGCTCCGGGTGGCGGTCCAACCAGGCCGCCGCGGCGCGACGGACGCGCGCGGCCTTGCGGACGTCGACCATCTCGAGCGGGTCGCCGAAGCCCTCCCCGGCCTTCGACTTCACCTCGCAGAAGACGACCGTGCGGCCCCGCCGCGCGACCAGGTCGACCTCCGCGCCGGCGAGCCAGCGGTTCGCGTCGAGCACGCGGTAGCCGCGCAGCCGGTACCAGCGGGCGGCGCGCCGCTCAGACGGATGCCGCTGCGAGCCCGCCGTCCTCGAGCTCCAGGTAGGCGCGGGCGCGCCACGAGCGGCGGTGGATCTCGCACGGGCCTCGCTCGCGGACGACCTTCGTGTGCGACGGCGTGATGTAGCCGACGTGCGAGACGAAGCCGTAGCCGGGATAGAGGGCGTCGGCCGTCCGCATGTAGCGATCGCGCGTCACCTTGGCGACGATCGACGCCGCCGCGATCGCGGCGCTCTTCGTGTCGCCGTCGACGATCGCGCGGTGCGGCGGCGCGGTCGGCCCGAGCTTGAAGCCGTCGACGAGCGAGACGTCCGCCGGCTGGCACGCCCAAAGGGCGGCGCGCAGGCCGCGCAGGTTCGACCGGTGCAGCCCGTCGCGGTCGATCACCCCCGGTGGGAACACGTGCACCGAGACGCGCTCGGCGCACGCCAGCACCGCGCGGTACAGCTCCTCGCGCGTCTCGGCGTCGACCTGCTTCGAGTCGTTCAGCAGCGCGAGCGGGCGGACGCGGTGGTCGCGCAGGCACGCGTAGTCGAGGAGGACGCCCGCGACCACGAGCGGCCCGGCGAGCGGTCCCCGCCCCGCCTCGTCGGCGCCCGCAACGAGGCGCGCGCCGAGCGAGCGGTCGAACCGGAGCAGCTTCTGGCCGGTCGGACGGCGCTTCGCGGGCACGGCTCCGAGCATAGCCCCGCCCGCGGCGGCCTCCGGCAACTCGAGCGCGGAGTTTGCGAAGACGTTACGACTGGCGCAGCTCGCGGACGCGAGCCTTCTTGCCGACCTTGCCGCGCAGGTAGTAGAGCTTCGCGCGGTTGACGTCGCCGATCGCCTGCACCTCGATCTTGTCGATCTTCGGCGAATGCAGGGGGAACGTGCGCTCGACGCCGACGCCGAAGGAGTTCTTGCGGACGGTGAACGTCTCGCGGGCGCCGGCGCCCTGCCGCTTGATCACGATCCCCTCGAACACCTGGATCCTGGAGCGCGTGCCCTCGATCACGCGGAAGTGCACGCGGACGGTGTCGCCCGCCTTGAAGCGGGGCACCTCGCGCAGCTGACGGCGCTCGATGTCCTGGATCGTCGTGCTCATGGCAAGGACGGCCGGAACGGCCGCGCGGAATGGTAGCAGGCCCCCGGATCGGGCCCGGTCTAGTGGAACGAGATCCGGTTCGGCGGCCAGTAGGTGGCGACCACCTTGCCGATCAGGTCGCTCCGCGGCACCGTCCCCCACGCGCGCGAGTCGCAGGAGGAGGCGCGGTTGTCGCCCATCATGAAGAAGTGGCCGGGTGGGATCTTGATCGGCGCGATCGTTCGATTGTCGCGCCGGTCCGTCTGGATGTACGGCTCGTTCAGACGCTTGCCGTCGATGAAGACGTAGCCGTTCCGCTCCTCCCAGAGGTCGCCCGGGAGGCCGATCAGGCGCTTGACGAACGTGCCGCCGGCGCCGCACCGCTCGGCCGCGAGCGGCGGCGTCTTGAAGACGACGATGTCGCCGCGCGCCGGGGCCGTGAAGTCGAAGCAGATGCGGCACGCGAGCACCCGGTCGGAGAAGTGCGCCTCGCAGCCGGCGTCCGGGCGGGCGCAGTGGAGCGTCGGCTCCATCGAGCTGGACGGGATCCGGTAGGGGTTGATCACCCACGCCTTGATCGCCAGCACGATCGCGATCGCGCC
This sequence comes from uncultured Gaiellales bacterium, assembly GCA_964496175.1. Lineage (GTDB taxonomy): Bacteria > Actinomycetota > Thermoleophilia > Gaiellales > Gaiellaceae > PALSA-600. The sequence continues at coordinate 20,739 of CAZBYA010000037.1, forward strand.
GACGATCGTGACCAGCCAGTCGATCGTCACGCGCCAGCCGTGCGGCAGCCCCTCTGTCAGGTAGTCGATCGGGTTCCTCAGCGGACCTGCTCCCTTCGCCAGCCTTCGATCTTCGCGTGGTCGCCCGAGAGCAGCACGTCGGGCACCCTCCACCCCCGGAACTCGGCCGGGCGCGTGTAGTGAGGGTACTCCAGCCCGCGCCCGAGCTCCTCGGAGAACGACTCGAGCTCGCCGGAGCCCTCGCTGAGCGCACCCGGCAGCCTACGCGCGATCGTGTCGATCAGGACCATGGCCGGCAGGTCGCCGTTCGAGAGCACGTACGGCCCGACGGAGATCGCGTCGGTGGCGAGGTGCTCGACGACGCGCTCGTCGAAGCCCTCGAAGCGGGCGGACAGGAGCGTCAGCGCCGGCTGCTGCGCGAGCTCCTCGACCACCGCCTGCGTCAGCTGGCGGCCCTTCGGCGTCAGCGCGACCACCGGCCGCTCCGGCGCGCCGCCGTAGGCGGCGTCGAGCGCGGCCGCGACGACGTCGACGCGCAGCACCATGCCCGCGCCGCCGCCGTACGGCTCGTCGTCGACCTGGCCGTTCCGCAAGGGGGTCGTGTCGCGGTAGGAGAAGAGGCGCAGGTCGAGCTCCGCGCCGAGCACGGCGGCGACCGGGCGCTGCTCGGTCAGCCAGGCGAAGGCGTGCGGGACGAGCGTGAAGACGTCGAGCTGCATCAGTCCGCGAAGCCCTCGGCGACGTCGATCCGTCCGGCGTCGAGGTCGATGCGGCGCACGCAGTCCTCGACCATCGGCAGCAGCAGGCCGCCGCCGAGGTCGAGCGCGTCGTTCGCGACACCCGGTTGGACGGCGCGCACGGTGCCGAGCACGCGGCCGCCCTCCTCCACGACCTCGAGCCCGACGAGCTGGAACGCGTAGTACTCATCCTCCTCCGTCGCCGGCAGCTGCTCGCGCTCCACCTCGAGCACGGCGCCCCGCTCGACGTCGCGGTCGAGCTTCACGACCGGGCGGCCGGACGAGCTGCGGTGGGCGACGACCTCGACCGGCTCGCCGCCCGCGAGGAGGCGCGCGCCGGTCTTCCACCAGCGGCCGTCGTCGCTCGCGTGCTCGACGACGAACGCGCCGTCGAGGCCGTGCGGCCTGCCGACCGTGCCGATGCGGACCCTCAGCGGTTCGCCTCCAGGTACGCGGCCGCCTCGTCGCGCGTGACGACGGCCAGCAGGTTCTGGCGGACGAACTCCTCGGCGCCGGGCCAGTCCGACGCGCGCAGCGCGGCGACCGCGCGCTCCACGTCGAACGCCGTCTTGCGGAACTCGGGCTCGCCGTCGGTGAGCAGCGCCCAGAACGCCGCCACCTCGCCCTCGTACGCCATCCCGACGGACCCCGCGTTGACGACCCGCACGTCGCCGACGCGGCGGTCGAACTGGTGGTGCGTGTGCCCGATCACCACCGTGCCGGTGACGTCGGCGAACTGCTCCCGCACCTTCTCGTCGGGAGTGAACACGGTGGTCACCGGCGTGTTGTTCGTCGGCGTCGCGTGGCAGTAGAGGACGCCGTCGAGCTCGGCGGTCAACGGCAGCGTGCCCGCCCACGGGTGCCCCTCCTCGGCGTTGCCCCGCAGCACGACCGCGCCGCCGAGCGACCGGATCAGCTCGATCGTCTCCTCCGGGTAGGGGCCGCCCACGAAGTCGCCGCCGACCACGATCGCGTCCGCCTCGACCTCCGCCAGCACCGCCTCGAGCGCCCACGGCATCGCGTGGACGTCGTACAGCGCCGCGATCCTCATTCCGGGTCGGCGATCTCGACCAGCACGCGCCGGCCTTCGCGCACGGCGCTCGCGCGGACGAGCGTCCGCAGCGCGCGCACGATCCTGCCCTGGCGGCCGATCACCTTGCCGACGTCGTCGGGAGCGACGTGGAGGACGAGCACGAGCGCGCCGTCCCGCTCCTCGGTCTCCACGCGCACGTCGTCGGGATGGTCGACCAGCTCGCGCGCGAGGTACGCGAGCAGCTCCGCCATGGTTACCTGGAGATGCCCTGGGACTTGATCAGCCGCGCGACCGCCTCGGTGGGCTGGGCGCCCTTGCCAAGCCAGTCCTTGACCTTGGCCTCGTCGAGCTCGATCGTCGACGGGTCGGTCTGCGGGTTGTAGCGGCCCACGATCTCGAGGAACTTCCCGTCCCGGGGAGCGCGGGCGTCGGCCGCGACCACGCGGTAGATCGGGTTCTTCTTCGAGCCGACGCGGGCGAGCCTCAGCTTGACTGCCATTGGGTTCCTTTCAGCGCCGGGCCTTTCGCTTCTTGCGCTTCGACGCCGTCTTGCGCGCCGTCGGCGCCTGCTGGGCCGGGAGGGCCGGCATCTTCCCCCGCCCCAGCTGCTTGATCATCTTCTCCATCTGCTTGCGCGCCTCGAGCAGCTGGTTGACCTGCTCGACGGTCGCGCCGGAGCCGCGCGCGATGCGCAGGCGCCGCTTGCCGTCGATCACGATAGGCGAACGGCGCTCCTGCGGGGTCATCGACAGCACGATCGCCTCGACCCGGGCGAGCTGCCGCTCGTCGACGTCGACGTCGCCGAGCTGGGAGCCGAGGCCGGGGATCATCTTCATCACGCCCTGGAGCGGCCCCATGCGGCGCAGCATCTTCTGGGCGCGCAGGAAGTCGTCGAAGGTGAACTGGCCCTGGCGCAGGCGCTTCTCCATCTCGGCCTGCTCGTCCTCCTCGACGGCCGCCTCCGCGCGCTCGATCAGCGTCAGCACGTCGCCCATGCCGAGGATGCGCGACGCCATCCGGTCGGGGTGGAAGACCTCGAGCGCGTCGAGCTTCTCGCCGGTGGACGCGAACTTGATCGGCTTGCCGGTGATCGCCTTCACGCTCAGCGCGGCGCCGCCGCGCGCGTCGCCGTCCAGCTTGGTCAGCAGGACGCCGTCGAACGCGATCCGCTCCTGGAACGCCTGCGCGACGTTGACCGCCTCCTGCCCGGTCATCGCGTCGAGCACGAGCAGGACGTTCAGCGGCTTCGCCTCGTCCCGGACGTGCGCGAGCTCGTCCATCAGCGCCTCGTCGATCTGGAGGCGACCCGCCGTGTCGACGATCACCGTGTCGAGCCCGGCCGCCTTCGCGCGCTCGATCCCGCTGCGCGTCGCCTCGACCGCGTCCTTCGTGTCGGTGCGGTAGACGGGCACGTCGAGCTGGTGGCCGAGCTGCTCGAGCTGGTCGATCGCGGCGGGCCGCTGGAGGTCGGCGGCGACGAGGCCGGGCTTGCGGCCCTGGGCGCGCAGGTGGCGCGCGAGCTTGGCGGCGGCGGTCGTCTTGCCCGAGCCCTGGAGGCCGGCGAGCAGGATGACCGTGAACCTGCCGAAGGCGAGCCCCGACTCGCCCTCGCCCATCAGGCGCGTCAGCTCGTCGTGGACGACCTTCACGACCTGCTGGCCGGGCGTCAGGCTCTTCAGGATCTCCTCGCCGAGCGCCCGCTCGCGCACGGTGGCGACGAAGTCGCGGACGACGGTGAAGTTGACGTCGGCCTCGAGCAGCGCGAGGCGGATCTCGCGCATCGCGCGCGAGATCGCCTCCTCGTCGAGCCTCCCCTGCTTGCGGAGGTCGCCGAGGGCGCCCTGGAGCTTGTCCGCGAGGCTGTCGAACACGACCGCGCATCGTAGCCCGCAGCGGCGCGCGATCCGGCTGGCCACGGCCCGCGCGGCCACGTCCGGCGGCAGCCGACGGGTCGTGCGCTTCCGGGTGGAAGCCGACAGGGCGTGCACTACCCGTCCCCAGCCGACGGGTAGTGCGCTTCCCGGTGGAACCGGACACGGCCGGTACTAGCATCAGGGCCGTGCCCCACACCGCCGCACCCGGGCGCTACGAGCGGATGCAGTACCGCCGCTGC
>CAZBYA010000037.1:24721-28946 GCA_964496175.1 uncultured Gaiellales bacterium
CGTGCCCCACACCGCCGCACCCGGGCGCTACGAGCGGATGCAGTACCGCCGCTGCGGGCGCAGCGGCCTCCGGCTGCCGGCGATCTCGCTCGGGCTCTGGCAGAACTTCGGCGGCGAGCGGCCCCTGGAGACGGGCCGCGCGATCGTCCGGCGCGCGTTCGACCTCGGCGTCACCCACTTCGACCTGGCGAACAACTACGGCCCTCCCTACGGCTCCGCGGAGGAGACGTTCGGGCGCGTGCTGCGCGACGACCTGCGCCCGTACCGCGACGAGCTCGTGATCTCCACCAAGGCCGGCTACGACATGTGGCCCGGCCCGTACGGCGAGTGGGGCTCGCGGAAGTACCTGCTCGCGTCGCTCGACCAGTCGCTCCGGCGCCTCGGCCTCGACTACGTCGACATCTTCTACTCGCACCGCTTCGACCCGGACACGCCGCTCGAGGAGACGATGGGCGCGCTCGACACCGCCGTTCGCTCCGGCAAGGCCCTCTACGCCGGGATCTCGTCGTACTCGCCGCAGCGCACGCGCGAGGCGGCGGAGCTCCTGCGCGTGCTCGGGACGCCGCTCCTGATCCACCAGCCGTCGTACTCGCTGCTGAACCGGTGGATCGAGCCCGAGCTGCTGGACGTGCTCGGCGAGCTCGGCGTCGGCTGCATCGGCTTCTCGCCGCTCGCCCAGGGGCTGCTGACCGACAAGTACCTGCACGGCGTGCCGGCGGGATCGCGCGCGGCCGAAGGCGCGTCGCTCTCGCGCGAGCGGCTGACCGAGGACGTGCTGGCGAAGGTGCGCGGGCTGAACGAGATCGCGGGCCGCCGCGGGCAGTCGCTCGCGCAGCTCGCGCTCGCCTGGACGCTGCGCGACCCCCGCATGACCTCGACGCTGATCGGCGTGTCCAGCCTCGCGCAGCTCGAGGACTCGCTCGGGGCGCTCGACCGGCTGGACTTCTCCGAGGACGAGCTGGCGGAGATCGACCGCTACGCGACGGAGAGCGGCATCGACCTCTGGGCCCGCTCCAGCTCGAGCTGACGCAGGTCGAGGCTGCCGCCGAGCCGCCGCAGCGCCGCCGAGGCGGGATCGCCCTCCGGCACGTTGACGTAGTGCAGCGACTCGCCGCGCGCCCGCGCCGCCGCGAGCAGCTCGGCCGCGGCGTCCTCCGAGGCGGCCGCGAGCTGGAGCACGGAGACGCGCGGACCGCTCACGCGCACGAGCGCCGCGCCGCCGTCCACCTCGAGCCGCTCGTACTCCGCCGGCAGCGACTCGTCCGCACGCTGCCACGGCAAGCCGGTCTGCCCCAGCGGCCCCGGGTCGGCGACGCGCGCGTCGGCGCCGGGCGCCTCCGCCGTCAGCGACCAGATCTCGAGCAGGCGCAGCCGCCTGAACCCCAGGGACTCCCACAGCCGAAGCGCCGGCTCGTTCTGCTCGAGCACCTCGAGCGTGACGAGCGGCGGGCCGGCCTCGAGCACCGCGTCCATCAACGCACGCCCGACACCCCGGTGGCGTGCGTGCGGCACGACGCCGAGGCCGCCGATCCAGCCGCGGTCGCCACGCACTCCGAGGTTGACGACCCCGACGGGCTCGTCGCCGTCGAGCGCGACCCGCGAGCGCGCGAGGTCGACGTCCCACGCGTCGACCATGAACGCGAACGTCGCCTCGTCCACGTGCATCGGCACGAAGTAGCCCTCGTAGCCGGCCGTGAAGAGCTCCGCGAGCCGCGCGTGCCCGAACCCGTCCGCCGGGACGATCCTCATCGGGCGACCAGCGCCCGCGCGAAGTCGGCCGCGTCGAACGGGCGCAGGTCGTCGAGGCCCTCGCCCACGCCGACGAGCTTGACCGGCAGCCCGAGCTCGTAGGCGATCGCGACCGCGATGCCGCCCTTCGCCGAGCCGTCGAGCTTCGTCAGGGCGACGCCGCTGACGCCGACCGCCTCGTCGAACAGCCGTGCCTGCACGAGCCCGTTCTGACCGGTGGTGGCGTCGACGACGAGCAGTGTCTCGTGCGGCGCCCCCTCAACGCGACCGCCGATCACTCGGCGCACCTTCGCCAGCTCGTCCATCAGGTTCGTCTGCGTGTGCAGTCGGCCCGCGGTGTCGACCACGACGACGTCGCTGTCGGAGGAGACCGCGTCGAAGGCGACCGCGGCCGGGTCGCCGCCGCGCTCGCCGCCGACGAAGCGGGCGCCGGCGCGCTGCGCCCAGATCTCGAGCTGCTCCTCGGCCGCCGCACGGAAGGTGTCCGCGGCTCCGAGCGTGACGGTGCGGCCGTGCTCGCGCAGCCTGCTCGCGAGCTTGCCGATCGTGGTCGTCTTGCCCGTGCCGTTGACGCCGACGACGAGGATCACCGACGGCGTATGGGCGACGTCGAGCACGGGCGGATCGCCGAAGAGCGCGGCGATCTCCTCCGCGAGCGCGGCGTTGAGCTCGGTCAGGTCCTGCCTGGCCTCGAGGCGGCGCACGAGCTCCGCCGTCGCACGCACGCCGACGTCCGCGTAGATGAGCGCCTCCTCGAGCCGCTCCCACGACGCGTCGTCGCCCGGGTCGAACGCGGCGACCTGGAGCTGCTCCGTCAGCGCGCGCCGCGACTTCGAGAGCGACTCGCGCAGCCGCCCGAACAAGCCGCGCTGGGCCTCGTCGGCCTCCGCCGGCGCGTCGGCGTCGCCCAGCAGCTGTGCCCAGCTCCTCGCCATCCCGGTGGGAGGGTAGTCAGGCGGCGCGCTCGTACGCCCGCCGGTACGAGGCGAGCGCCGCGGAGCTCGCGACCGGCAGGCGCCCGTTCGTCGAGAAGACGTTGTCGGGCCAGTCGTGCCGCCGCCGCGCGAGCTGCGTGTACCAGCCGGCGGCGTCGCGCTCGACGAGGAAGAGCTCGACCACCGTCCCCTCGAGCACGAACGCGCGCTTCCAGGGGCGGTGCTTGCCCTCGATCCAGTCGAACGCCAGCGTGTCGATGCGGCGCCAGTCGCGGGCCGGGTAGAGCAGGTCGACGTCGGCGTGCTCGCGCGGCGGCGCCAGCCCGCGCAGCTCCTCCCCCCAGCCGCCGAAGATCCACGTGCGGGCGCCGTGCGCCCAGAGCAGGTCGACCGCGCGGAGGACGAAGTCGAGGTCGTTCATGCCGTCGCGGCGACATCCTCGCGCGGCAGCCGGCGCGAGACGATCTGCGAGACGCCGTCCGGCCCCATCGTCACGCCGTAGAGGACGTCTGCGGCCTCCATCGTGCGCTTCTGGTGCGTGATCACGATGAACTGCGCACGGTCCGCATACGTGCGCAGCAGGTCGGTGAAGCGCCCGATGTTCGTGTCGTCGAGCGCGGCCTCCACCTCGTCGAGCAGGTAGAAGGGGCTCGGGCGCGCGAGGAAGAGCGAGAAGAGGAACGCGATCGCCCCGAGCGCCTTCTCGCCGCCGGAGAGGAGCGACAGCCGCGTCACGCGCTTGCCGGCCGGCCGCAGCTCGACCTCGATGCCCGGCTCCTCCTCCTCGGCCTCCGTCAGCCGCAGGCGGCCCTCGCCGCCGGGGAAGAGCGTCGCCGCGACCTCGTGGAAGTGGTGCTCGACCGCCGCGAACGTCTCGGCGAACCGCGTCTCGACCGTGCGCGTCAGGTCGTCGCGCAGCTTCTCGAGCTCGTCGAGGCTCTGCTCGAGGTCGGCGCGCTGCGTCGAGAGCTCCTCGAGCCGCTCCTTCTCGGCCTCGTACTCCTCCTTCGCGAGCGGGTTCACCTGGCCGAGCTGCTCGCGACGCCGTTCGTAGCGCTCGAGCTTCTCGGCGAGCTCCGCACGGTCCTCGCCCTCCGCCGGCTCGGCGCCCGCGGCCTCCAGCCGGCGCTGCGCCTCGTCGCGCTCCGCGTCGAGCCGTGCGAGCTCGACGTCGATCGCCGCCGTCGCCTGGCCGAGATCGGCCGCCGCGGCGCGCAGCTCGACCTCGTCGGCCCCCAGCCGGCGCAGCTCCGCGCCGAGCTGAGAGGTACGCGCCGCCTGCGCGTCCGCGCGCTCGCGCACGGGCGCCTCGAAGCGCTCGACGTCGACCGCGAGCGCCGCCTCGAGCCGCGTCGAGCCGGCGAGCAGCCGCTCGAGCTGGAGCTCGCTCGGACGGCGAGCGCGACCCGGGTCGACGTCCGCGAGCGCCCGCGCGGCGAGCCGCGCGCGCTCCGCCGCCTCCTCTGCCGCGACGGCCGCCTCGGCGGCCCGGGCGGCCAGGTCCTCCGCCTCCGCGCGCAGCGCAGCGGCGTCGCCGGCCG
>CAZBYA010000038.1:0-28753 GCA_964496175.1 uncultured Gaiellales bacterium
GAGAACTGGTGCGGGTAGTCGCGCGCGCGCGACTTCGCGTTCGGGATGCCGACGTGGTCGAGCAGCTCGACGGCGCGCGCCCACGCGGCGTCCTTGCCGACGTCCGAGTGCGCGAGGACGGCCTCGGCGATCTGCGAGCCGACGCGGTACATGGGGTGCAGGCACGCGAACGGGTCCTGGAAGACCATCGCGATGTCCTTGCCGCGGATCTTGCGCAGCTCGGAGAGCGGCAGCGTCAGCAGGTTGCGGCCCTTGAAGTCGATCTCGCCGCTGATCACGGTCCGGCTGCGGTTGTGCAGGCCCATGATCGCCAGGTTCGCGACGCTCTTCCCCGAGCCCGACTCACCGACGATGCCGAGCGTCTCGCCGCGGCTGAGCGAGAACGAGACGTCGCTGACGGCCTGCACGACGCCGTCCGGGGTCGGGAAGCGCACCGTCAGCCCCCGCACGTCGAGCAGCAGGCGGTCGGGGGTGCTCACGCGTAGCGGACTCGGGGGTCGATGAAGGCGTAGAGGATGTCGACGACCAGGTTCGCGAGCGCGACTGCGACCGCCGCCAGCAGGACGACGCCGACGACCGTCGGCAGGTCCTGGGTGAGGGCGCCGTTGATCGCGAGGTAGCCGAGGCCCTGGAGGTTGAAGACCGACTCGGTGATGACGGCGCCGCCGACCAGCAGCGCGATGTCCATCCCGAACATGGTCACGATCGGCGTCAGGCTCGCTCGCAGCCCATGGCGGAAGATCACTCGCCGTTCCGAGAGGCCCTTGGCGCGCGCGGTGCGGATGTAGTCCTCGCCGAGCGTCTCGAGCAGGTTGTTGCGCGTCATCCGCGCGTAGAAGGCGGCGTAGAGGAGCGCCAGCGCGCACCACGGCAGGATCATGTGCGAGAAGAAGCTGCCCAGGTTGTCGACCGGCGAGACGTAGCCGGTGCCTGCGGTCCAGCCGAGCTGGCGCCAGAAGATGTAGAGGAACATCAGGCCGAGCCAGAAGACGGGCGTCGAGATCCCGAAGAGGGCGAACCCCATCGCGACGCGGTCGGTGATCGTGCGCCGCCGGACGGCGGAGAGGATGCCGATCGCGACGCCGGAGAACAGCCACAGGATCGCGGCGCCCGCGATCAGGTAGAGCGTCCGCGGCGCGCGCTGGAGGATCAGGCTGAGCACCGACTGCTGCCCGGCGAACGTGTAGCCGAGCCCGGGCCAGCCGAACTGGTCGCCGGCGAAGAAGTGGTACGAGAACTTGCCGAACTGCACGTACCACGGCTTGTCGAGGCCGAGTCGGTGCTCGATCGACGCGAGCTCCTGCGGGGTCGGCGACTTCCCGGCGAAGCGCAGGGCCGGGTTCCCGTTCGGGAGCTTGTAGAAGACGACGTAGGTGATGCCGAGCACGCAGAAGACGACGACGAGCGTCCAGATGAGCCTGCGTGCGACGTAGAAGACCATGGCGTCGTCGGGGTGGGGTGGGGCGCCGGCCGGCGCCCCACCCCCGTACCCGTCACTTCGAGACGGACACCTTCGTGTACGCCGGGCCGTCGGTGAACTGGTCGTAGTTCCAGTGGGTCACCTTCGGGCCGACGATGTCGATGTTGTTCGACCACAGGTACGGCACCCACGGCACCACCTGGGTCATCAGCTTCTTGTCGACGTTCTCCCAGCAGGTGATGCGGGCCTGGCCCGACAGCGCCTGGCAGGCGTTGAGGTCCGCGTCGACCGACGGGATGCCCGTCAGCGTCCCCTTGACGCCGAGCTTCTTCGACGTGTTCAGGGCGGGTGTGATCCCGACGAGGGAGTAGTTGCTGTTCCCCTGCGGGATGATCGCGCTGCTCCCGAACAACGCGGCGAAGAACGTCGACGCGTCGGCGTAGTCCTTCCCCCACCCGGGGCGCTCGGAGAACGGGATGTTCTTCGAGGTCGTCTGGAGGGTGGTGTACGCGCCGTTGATCTGCCGCACCGTGAAGGTGATGCCGATCTTGGCGGCGTCCGCCTGGATGACCGGGATCATGCGGTTGTCGAGCGACCGCGTGTCGCCGAGCATCAGGACGCCCTTGCACGCCGACGCCGTGCACTTGCCGGTGTGGCCGGGGTCGTACTTCGACTGCTTCATCTCGGCCTGCGCCTTGGCCAGGTCGCCTGCCTCGTTCGCGGTCGCGTACGGGTCGTAGTTGGCGAGGCCGCCGTTGTAGAGCACCGGCGGGACGACGTGCGTGGCGATCTGGCCCTCGATCGGGCCGCCCCACGCCAGCCGCAGCGCCTGCTTGTCGATGATGTAGTTCATCGCCTTGCGGACGTGGATGTCGTCGAACGGCGGCTGCGTCAGGTTCATCGTCAGGTACCAGGTGCGGTCGCCGATGTTCGGCAGCAGCCGCTTCTTCAGGTTCGGATCCGTCAGGTACTGCCGGATCGTCTTCGGCGTCGGGCTCGAGACCTCGTCCTCGAGCTGCCCGGCGGCGACCCTGTTGAAGATGTCGTCGGCGTTCGCGTCGATCGTCCAGCTGAACGTGTCCGGATAGTTCTTCCGGTACTGGTCGGTCGCCTGGCTGTAGGCCGGGTTGCGAACGAGGTCGATGTGGTTCCCGTTCGCGCCGTCGTAGCCGCTCCACGGCTTCAGCGACGAGCAGCCGCTGAACGTCTTCGCCGTGCCCTGGACCATGTACGGGCCGGAGGAGACGAGGTCGCGGCCGTAGTCGCCCGGCTTGCCCTCGAAGCACTTGCCGACCTCGGGCGGGATCGGGCCGGTCGCGGGCAGCGACATGCGCAGGTTGAAGTCGCCCGTCTTCTGCGTCAGGTTGATCACCAGGGTGCTCGAGTTCGGCGTCTGGATGCCGGACACCGGGACGAGGCTCTTGCTCGACGCGCTCTGCGTCGCCGCCGCGTTCCAGCCCTTGATCACCGTGAAGTAGAAGGCGTACTGGCCGCCGTCGTTCGCGTCGGCGAGCCGGTTCAGCGCGTAGGCGACGTCCTGCGAGGTCACCTGGCGGTTGAGCGGCGGGCCGAACTTGACGCCCTGGCGGATGTGGTACGTGTAGGTGAGGCCGTTGTTCGTCGGCGTCGGCACCGAGGTCGCCAGGTCGCCGACGAGCTGGTTGCCCGCGGCTCCCGGCAGGTGCTGGTAGCCGATCAGCCGCCGGACGAGCAGCTCGTAGATGCCCCACGCGTTGCCGAGGTACTCACCCGTCGGGTCGAAGTTGTCGGTGAAGCCGAACGACTGCTCCCAGCCGACGCGGTAGGTGCCTCCCTTCGCAGGCGGCGCCGTGTCGTAGCTGACGCTCGGCGCCACCTCGTTCGAGCTCGAGGAGCTCGTCGTGGTGCTCGGGGTGCTGCTCGTGCTCTTCTTCGAGCCGCCGCCGCAGCCGGCGGCGACGCCGACGAGCGCGACCAGCGCCGTGGCGAGCACCACGTAGCGGAGATGTCTCCTCATGTGGGTCTTGCTTCCTCCTTCCGTCTCCACCCGCAGCGGGCGGCCTGGGGGGTTCGTGGATGACCTTCTCACGTTCAGCGCTCCGTCCTGACGTCGAACGCGTCGCGGAGGCCGTCACCGAGCAGGTTGAAGGCGAGCGTGGTGACGATCAGGAACGCGCCCGGGAACAGCATCAGCCACCAGGCGACGTCGTAGAGCTGCGACGCGTCGTTCAGGATCGAGCCCCACGAGGGCTCGGTCGACGGGACGCCGAGGCCGAGGTACGAGAGCGCGGCCTCGAAGAGGATGTTGGTCGGGATCAGCAGGGTCGTGTAGACGATCAGCGGCCCGATCAGGTTCGGGACGATCTCCTGCCAGAGGATCCGGAAGTTGCTGGCGCCGGCCGCGCGGGCCGACTCGACGAACTCCTTCTCGCGCAGGCTGAGCGTGTAGCCGCGGACGATGCGCGCGATGTACGACCACGAGAAGAGGGTGATCACGGCGATCACGACCGGCAGGCCCGGCTGGAGGAGGCCGCCGAGGCAGCCCTGCTTGGTGGTCGAGCAGGCGGCGACGATGCCGACCGCGATCAGGATCTGCGGCACCGCGAGCAGGACGTCGGCGGCGCGGGAGAGGACGGTGTCGACGAAGCCGCCGAAGAAGCCTGCGACGAGTCCGATCACGAGCCCGATGAAGACGGCGATCCCGGAAGCGACCACGCCGACGAACAGGGAGATGCGGGCGCCGTACATCGTGCGCACGAACAGGTCGCGTCCCTCGGCGTCGGCGCCGAACCACAGGCCCGATTTGGGCCCGAGCGGCACGCCGTAGGCGTCCTGCGAGTTGGGGACGATGTCGTTCGGCCCGTGCCCGGTGATCGCCTGGGCGAGCGGGCCGCCGGCGATCGCGATCGCGATCAGGAGGAGGATCGCGACGCCGCCGCCGAGCGCGGCCTTGTCCTGCCGGAGCCTCTCCCAGAAGAGCCGACGCGGCGTCTTGCGCGCCATGACGACGGGTTGCAGCGCGACGGCTCCCCCTGAGGAGACCTGGAATTCGGGCGGGTTCGTCATTCCAGAGGCGCAAGCGTAATACCGCGCGTTTTCTCGTGCGGCGATACTTCGCTCCGTGACGGAGCTCGACGGCCTGCGTCCCGAGGGTCCGCTCGTCGGCCGCATCGTCCGCGTCGAGCCGATCGCGGAGTCCCATCGCGAGGGCCTGCGCGAGGCGGCGGAGGGGGAGCCGCAGATCCACCGCTACACGAACATGTACTCGCTCGGGTTCGACCGCTGGTTCGACCTCGCGCTCGCGGCCGACCGGGAGATCCCGTTCGTCGTCCACGTCGACGGCCGCCCGGTCGGCTCCACGCGCTACCTGAACATCGAGCCGTTCCACCGGCGCACCGAGATCGGGTGGACGTGGCTGGAGCGCAGGCAGTGGGGGACGGGGGCGAACGTCGAGACGAAGTACCTCCTGCTCCGGAACGCCTTCGAGGGCTGGGGCGCGATGCGGGTCGAGTTCAAGACCGATGCGCGCAACCTGCGGGTTCGCGGGGCGCTGCTCGGCGTCGGCGGCACGTTCGAGGGGATCTTCCGCAAGCACATGCTGCTGCCCGACTCGATCCGCGACTCCGCCTGGTATGCGATCGTCGACGACGACTGGCCGCGGGTGAAGTCGATGCTCGAGGCGAAGATCGCGAAGCACGCACCCTCGTGAGGTGCGCGGTCGACGTGGCGGCGGTGCGCGCGGAGCCGCGCGACGACGCCGAGCAGGTGACGCAGGCGCTGCGCGGCGAGCCGCTCGACGTCGGCGAGCGCCGCGGCGGCTGGGCGCACGTGACGACCGCGTACGACTATCCGGGGTGGGTCCGCGAGGAGGCGCTCGAGGAGGGCGAGGGCGAGCTCGTCGCCGATGCGTCCGGCTCGCCGGTCGACGTGGCGCGCTCGTACCTCGGCACGCGCTACGAGTGGGGCGGCCTCACCGAGCGCGGGATCGACTGCTCGGGGCTCGTGCACATGGCGTACCGGCGGCTCGGCCGGCTGGTGCCGCGCGACGCCGACCAGCAGGAGGCGGCGGCGGTCGGGGTGGGCGAGCTCGAGCCGGGCGACCTCGTCACGTACGGCGACCCGGTCGACCACATCGCGTTCTGGGTCGGCGACGGCCGCATCCTCCACTCGACCGGCCGCGACGGCGGCATCGGCGTCGTCGAGGAGCCGGAGCCCGCGTACCTGCGCGAGCGGAGGCACCGGCTGGTCTCCCTCGAACGAGTGGATTCCCCCTAAAGCGGGATCCGGCGGAGGCCGATAGCTGGGCCGTGGACGCTGCTGAGCGCAACGCGATCCTGACCCGCTACCGCGAGCACACGGCGCGCTTCGACTCGGTCGCGGCGCGGCGCGACGCTGTCGCGGAGGTGATCCCGTTCCAGCCGCCGCTCCAGGAGCTCGAGCAGGAGCCGACGGCACGCGAGATCGAGGTGCTCCAGCTGATCTCGGACGGGCTCGTCAACCGCGAGATCGGCGTTCGCCTGTTCCTCTCGGAGGAGACGGTGAAGAGCCACGTCCGCCACCTGCTCGCGAAGCTCCAGGCGCGCAGCCGCGCGCATGCGGTCGCTGTGGGCTTCCGCCGGGGCCTGATCAACTGAGGCAACAGAAAGGCCGCCCGGAGGCGGCCCTTCAGCGAGTTCTCAGTTTCAAGAAGGTTTTCCACCGCTTGTGGACAATCACCTGAAGGGGTGAAGTCGCGCTGTGGAAAGCCGATTTAACTATGCGAGCCTTACCAGGCGACCGATCCGCCGGCCACAGCGCCGCGGCCGATCAGCTTGACGAGCTTCTTCATGTGACTCCCCCGGTAGTGATCAACTGACTGACGGCACTCGGAACCCTATAACCCTTTTGGGGGATACGCAAATTTTCGCCAAGATTCGCGCAGAGCTGAGCGACATCAGCGGCGTCGTCGCCATCTACATCGTTGCCGTCCTCAGCGCCGCCGCGGCGATCGCGAGTGGCTTGGTAGTAGCCGGACAGACACCCGGACCGATCGCCCCGGTGGCTGCGTTGGCGGCGATCGCGGCGATCGGCGAGTGGCGCGGGCGCATCGCGGTGCGCGCGGGGGTCACGGTCTCCATCTCGCTGTTCCCCTCCGTGTTCGCCGCGGTTCTGTTCGGCCCCCTCGCCGGGATGATCGTCTTCGGAGCCTCTTCGTTGGCGATCCGCATCCCACTCGCCGGTCGCATCGCATACCTCGGCAACCGCGCTCTCGTGGGCGCTGCTGCCGGTGTTACAGCAGCCGGCGTCTCGTCTTTCTTCAACGTGGGACCGGGTGAGACTGTCGCAGCCGCCACCGCCGCGGCACTTGCCGCCGAGCTAGTGGACACCTCGCTCGCGTCGCTTCTTTTCTACCTCCGGAAGCTGGGCACTCTGCCCGATGTTCTACGCGAGTTGCTCCCCGTCAACGCGGCGTCCATACCGTTCTACGGCCCGGTCGTCGCGGTCCTCGTACTGGCCTACCGCGACGTCTCGGCGTGGACGCTGCCGCTCTTCTTCGCGCCCGCGCTCGCGGCCCAGCGCTGGTTCCTCATGTACCAGGATCAGCGCCGGCTCACCCAGGATCTCCAGACCGCGAACGAGCAGCTTCAGGCGGCCAACCTCTCCTTCGCCCGCGGCCTGATCGCGACGCTGGACGCGAGGGATCGGTACACCGCGGGCCACTCCGCGGCGGTCGCCCTGTACGCCGGCGACATCGCCGCGCGCATGGGCCTACCCCAGGAGCAGCAGGAGCTCGCCCACCTCTGCGGCCTCGTCCATGACATCGGAAAGATCGGACTTCCCGCGGGCCTGCTCGAGAAGCCCGGCGCGCTGACGCTCGACGAGCGGCGGGAGATGCAGCGGCACTCGGAGATCGGCGAGGGGATCCTGGCACGAGTCGACACCTATGCCGAGATCGCCGAGGTCGTCCGACATCACCACGAGCGCGTCGACGGGCAGGGATACCCCGACGGGATCGCCGGCGATTCGATCCCCCTGCTCGCGCGGATCATCGCGGTGGCGGACGCCTACAACGCGATGACATCCGACCGCCCGTACCGAGACGCCATGCCCAGTCGCGTCGCCCGCCTGCGGCTCGCCCAGGCGGTCGAGTCGCAGTTCGACACCTCGGTCGTCGCGGCGTTCGAGGCGATCCTTGCCGGAGCGAGCGAGGATTACCGCCTCGCTCGCGGATCCGCGTTCCAACTCGACCCGGAGGCCGACGAAGGCGACGTCGCGGTCGCCGAAGCCTATTCGGCGTCCTGAAAGGCGTTGAACCGCGCGACGGCTTCCGCGCGCGTGCGGACGCCGAGCTTCTCGAGAACGTGACGAACGTGCACCTTCGTCGTCGACTCGGAGATGAACAAGGCGTCCGCGATCTCTCGGTTCCGGCGTCCCTGTGCGATCAGCCCGAGGACCTCGAGCTCGCGCGGAGAGAGGAGCTGTGACGGATCGCGTGACGACCGGGTGCGGAAGCCTGCCCGGCGCGCCAGGGCGTAGTCGTGCGACTGGCGGTAGAGCCGTTCCAGATGCGGCCGCGCCTCGTCGCTCGAGGCGAGGGCGTCGGCGAGGGGCAGCGAAGCGCGCACCGCGCAGACGACGGGGTCCCAGGTCTCGATGCTCTCAGCGAGCCTAATGAGCTGAACAGCATCTCCGGTGTTGTTCGAGTGAAGCACCCCGGCGACCGCACGGGCTGCTTCCGCGAGCCCTCGAACGAGTCCCGCGCGGGAGATCTCCGTCGCTGCATCGGCCGCTTCGAGCGCCTCGTCTACGCGATCGAGACAGGCGAGGGCAAGCGCGCGAGTGGCGACGTACTCGCCCAGCCAGGACCGGTCTATAACCGCGTCGGGGGTCGTGCGGACGACGCTTAGCGCGTGTTCGGGTCGGCCGGTCGCAAGCAGCAAACGGGCCCGCAGGCTGCAAGCATTCACTCGATGGCGTTCCGCGCTGGTCCGTTCGACGAGGTCTTCGATTACCTGCAGCGAGCGTTCGGCGGCGCCGAATCGACGCAGTCCGAGGTCGACGAAGGCCACGATCCAGTACGCGTACGGCGCGACGAACTCGAGGCCGAAGTCCTTCATGTCCTGCGTGAGGAGCTTCACCCACTCCGCGGCCGCCTCGTACTCGGCTCGTTGACTGAGCGCAGCTGCCGCCATGGCGGCGAAACTCGTGCGGGCCCGGGGATCCTCGACACGCGGCAATTCGTGTACCGCCTCCTCGAGGCCGAGTGGCAGCCTGAATCCCTCGTCGGAGAAGTGCCTCCGCGAGACTTCCGCCGTGACGTACCGGACAAGGTCCGTCGGCGACCGGTGCCGCCGGATGGCGAGCTGGGCGACGGCCTCTTTCGCTCCGGGCTGTTCGTCGAAGACTCTCGTGATTGCGAGCCCGAGGAGGCCCTCGGTCTCGTCCGCGTCGTCGAGGGCGGTTTCGCGGGCGTCGGCGAAAGCGACCGCGGCGCTGGTGAGATCCGCAAGCCCGATCCACGCGTGACCCGAGATCGCTTGGGCGCGCGAGTAGAGCTGATGGGTACGGCCCAGCTTCAACGCCGCGCGCCCGGCGAGCTCGCGGGCGAGGTCCGACCGACCCTCACGCAACGCCACCTCAGCTTCGACCAACTCGACCACCGCCGGCGGAAACTCCGAAGCGACCGGAATTCGCTGCGCGAACGAGGACAGCGTCCCGATCCGGCCACCGCGCACCAGCGGCTTGTACGAGCGCTCGATCGTCGGCTCCACCAGGTCGCGCAGGTCGAAGCGCAGCACCAGCTCGAGCGCCGCATCCCAGTACTCGGCGTCGAGCGCGCGCTCGACCGCGGCGCGCACGCGCGCCTCCGCGTCGTCTTCCGCTGCGACCTTGTCGAGCAGGAACTCGCGCAGCAGCGGATGCAGCTCGACGTCCGAGTCGCCGGTCAGGAAGCCGAGCCGCCGCGCATCCTCGACCATCGCTGCGCGGCGGCAGCCGAACGCCTCGCGGAGGAGCCCGTCGGAGAGATCGGGAAGCAGCGCCAGCGTCAGCAGGTCGGCGCGCAGGGTGTCGCCCGCCGACTGGAAGAGCTCCTCCGCCAGGTAGCGGTGCAGCGTCGTCGGCAGCTCGCCGGGCGACGCCGGCCGTCTCATTGCCGCGGCCAGCGCGAGCACCGCCGGCCAGCCGCGGGCCCGGCTCACGATCGAGGCGAGGTCCGGCCGGCGCGGCAGCAGCGCCGCCGTCTCCTCCGCGGTCATCGCGAGCTCGTCGCGCCCGACCTCCGTGATCTCCCCGTACAGGCTCCGCCGCGCGCTCGCCCAGCGCGGGCGGTCGCGCGCCGCGACCAAGAGCCGCGCATCCGAGCGGTCGTGGATCGCGAGCACCAGTTCGGCGATCTCCGGCGCGCTGTCGACCTGGTGGTAGTCGTCGATCACGAGCCACTGCACGTTCGCCGTGCGAACCCGCTCGGCCAGCGCGCGCCCGATCGGCTGCGCCGAGCGCTGCGGGTTCGCCTGGCCCTTCAGGTACTGGCGCACGAAGCTGCCCGCGTCGCCGCCGAGCGCGTCGACGCCGGCCGCGAGATCCTCGGCGAACTCCGCGACGTCGCGGTGCGCCGGCGTCGCCGAGATCCAGATCACGTTCCGGAGCGTCCGCGCCCACTGTCGTGCGAGCGTCGTCTTCCCGTACCCGGCGGGGGCGACGAGCAGGATGATCCGGGAGTCGGTGCTGTCGAGCAGCCTCACCAGCCGCGGGCGCTCGATGATGCGGCTTTCCCGGTGGGCGGTGCTCGGTTGTCGTGTTGCTGCGGTCACAACGTGCCCTCTCCCGAGGCGTGCCGCTCGCCTGTCCGGAAGGGTATGCCTCACCCGAGGCGGTGGGAAGGGGCCGAGGCGCCCGCGGCCCGGGGGAGCCACGGGCGCCGCTTCGCCAGTCAGCCCCCGTTGTCGGCTCGTGCCGACTCCAGGCGTGGCGCCAACGGGTCCTCGCCCGTCAGCAGACGGAACGCGACCGGGATCTGCCGCCGGCGCGGGACGCCGAGCTTCTGACGGAGCGCGTCGCAGTGGGACTTCGCCGTCCGCGCCGAGATGCCCAGCTCGACCCCGACCTCCTCGTTCGACAGACCCTGCGCGATCAGCTCCACCACCTGGCGTTGCCTCGAGGTGATCGCCGCTGGGTCTCGGAGTGCCTGCATGCGCGTCACGCTAGAGGCGAGCCCGCCGCGGCTCCATCGGCCGAAGGGTGTATCCGGCGTCAGGTAGCGGAGGCGCCGATGGACCGGCGGCCGACGAAGCTCGCGTCGTGGCCGCGCTCGTTCGCGGCGCGCAGCTCGCTCTCGTCGAGCGCGTCGATCCGGAGCAGCAGCTCGAGCTCGTCGCGCAGGTGCGTGCGCATCATCTCCGGCCCGTCGGTGGCGATCGTGAACGGCACGCCGTGCTCGACGAACGTCCGGAAGGTATCGCGCACCGCGTCCTGGTCGGGCAGCGCCTTCGTGAGCAGGTTCGACGTCGGGCAGATCTCGAGCGTGATGTCGGCCTCGCGGATCGCCGCCATCAGCTCCGGGTCGCGCGCCGCGAGGATGCCGTGACCGATCCGGTCCGGTTCCAGCGCCTCCACGACCTCGCGCGTCTCGGCGAGGCCGTGCTCGCCGCCCTCCTCGCCAACGTGGATGGTCACGCCGAGCCCCGCCGAGCGCGCCAGCTCGACGTGCTCGCGGATCTGCGTGTAGTCGTAGCGGCCGCCGCCGGGACGCGGCCCCGCGATGTCGACGCCGACGACGCCGCGCGGCGTGTAGCGGATCGCCTTCTCGACGACCACCATGTTCAGGTCGGCCGAGAACGTCCGGTCCATCATCAGGATCAGGCCGGCGCGCACCTGTGGGTACTCGAGCGACGCCAGGTCGAGCCCGCGGATCGCAGCGAGGATGATGTGGTCGAGGTCGCGCTCGCCGCCGCGGTTGCGCTTCATCGGGTTGAACCGGAGCTCGAGCGTCGTGATCCGCTGCGAGCGGTACGCGCCGCCGATCGCCGCGTGCACGCTCCGTTCGACCGCCAGCGGCGACGACTGGATCAGCTCCGTCAGGTGGTAGATGTGGTCGAGCGCGTCGAGGTTCGGCACGCCGCGCGGGTCCGACACCGTCACCAGCCGGTCGAACTCCCAGTAGTCGCGCGTGGGCAGCGCGATCCCCTGCTCGTGCGCGAGGCTCCACATGATGTCCGAGGCGACGGAGCCGCCCAGGTGCGTGTGCAGCTCCGCGAGCCCTTCCTCGAACATCAGCGCGGCACCGGCTGCGTCAGCTGCGACTCGACGAGCGCCGTCGCGAGCGCCACGGCGTCGTCGATCAGCCCCTCGTCGGCGAGCGCCGGCGACTCGTCGGGCAGGTGGTACTCGTCGTACGGGAAGTGCAGGATCGTCGCCGCCGGCACGTCCGCCGCGGCGAACCAGTGCGAGTCGACGCTGCCCGTCGCGGGACCGGTCGTCAGCTCGTAGCGGTCGAGCAGGCCGAGCGCACGCGCCGCCTCGACGCCGCGGCCGAGCAGCGCGTCCGGCGACGCGAGGATGTTCAGCTGCTCGCCGCGCGCGATGCAGTCGAGGTTGACGACGCCCACGATCGAGTCGAGCTCGCCGCGCAGCCGCGCCTCGTCGACGTAGTAGCGCGAGCCCGTCAGCTTGATCTCCTCCGCCGCGAACGCAACCAGCCGCACGCCGCGCTCGAGCTTCCGCCCGCGCAGCGCCTCGCCGACCCGGCGCACGCCCTCGACCCCCGACGCGTTGTCGATCGCGCCCGGCCCGCGCCAGACCGAGTCGTAGTGCGCCGTCACCAGGACCCGCTCGTCGCTCCCGCCCGGCAGGTCGGCGATCACGTTCCGCTCGCGCAGCCCGGGCAGGAAGCGGCCGCCGACCTTCAGCCGCACGCGCATCCCGTCCTCGAGCCGCTCCGCATCCGCGCGCGAGACGAACGCCGTCGGCGGAGTCGTGATGTGCACGTGCGTCGACATGAACGGGATCGCGCCGCGGCTGAACGGGCTCGTCAGCAGCCGCGCCACCTCGCGGCCTGCGCCGTCGACGATCGCGAAGTTCGGCAGCTTGCCCTCGCCGACGGGCGCCGCCGACTCGCCGATCCGCCGCACGGTCCCCTCGCCGTCGAAGGCGTGGGCGTACATGCACGGCCCGGACGGCCACCGCTCGCCCTCGACCTCCAGCTCCGGCTCGTCTGCGTCGTAGCCGAGCAGCTCGAACTCCTGGAAGCGCGGCTCCAGGCCGAGCTCGCGGAACGCGTCCGCGACCACGTCCGCGGCGCGCGCCGCCGCCTCGCTGCCGGCCGTCCGCGGCCCGACGCCTCCCCCGAGCGCCTCCACGAGGTTCATAGGCCGATGTTAAAGAGAGGACGTACGATCAGTCGCGGTGGGCTCCAGACCGAAACGCCTGGACCGGCTGCCGCAGCAGTACTTCGTCGCGCTGCTCGGCAAGGTCGCCGCCGCGGCCGCCGAGAGCGGGCCGGCGCTCGTCGACCTCGGCCGTGGAAATCCCGAGGTCGGGCCGCCGTCGCACGTCGTCGACGCCCTGCGCGAGCACGCCGGGCGTCCCGACGTCCACGGGTACTCGCCGATCCGCGGCCTCACCCGGACGAAGGAGGCGCTCGCCGCGCGCTACCGCGACGCCTACGGCGTCGAGCTCGACCCCGAGCGCGAGGTCGCGCTCATCCCCGGCACCAAGACCGGCATCGTCGAGCTCGCCCTCACGCTCGCGGACGAGGGCGACACGATCCTGCTGCCCGATCCCTACTACCCGGACTACCCGTCCGGGGCGGCGCTCGCCGGCGCCCGCCTCGAGACGGTGCCGCTGCACGCCGACGCCGGCTGGGCGCCCGACCTCGACGCCGCCCCCGCCGCCGCGGCGCTCTACCTCAACTACCCGTGCAACCCGTGCGCCGTCTGCGCACCGCCCGGCACCTTCGAAGGGGCCGTCGACTGGGCGCACCGCACCGGGGGCGCCGTCGTCCACGACGCCGCGTACGTCGACCTCGTCTTCGACGGCCGCCGGCCGCGGAGCTTCCTCGCGACGCCGGGCGCCAAGGACGTCGGCGTCGAGATGTGGTCGATGTCGAAGACGTACGGCATGGCCGGGTGGCGGATCGGGTTCGTCGCCGGCAACGCCGAGATCGTCGAGCGGATCAACCTGCTCAACGACCACAACCGCGTCGGCATCTTCGAGCCGCTCCAGTGGGCGGCGATCGCCGCGCTCGAGGGTCCGCAGGACTCCGTCGCCGATCGGGTCGCGACGTACGAGCGGCGCCGCGACGCGATTGCGGCGGCGCTGCCCGAGCCGGTCACCTGCGAGGGCACGTTCTACGTCTGGCTGCGGCTGCCCGACGGCGTCGACGCCGAGACGCTGCTCACGGAGCACCGCGTCGCGGTCGCCCCCGGCGAGGGCTTCGGGCCGAGCGGCGCCGGCTGGGCGCGGCTCTCGCTCGCCGTCGCGGACGAGGCGGTCGAGCTCGGCGTCGAGCGACTGCGGCGCGCGTTCGCGGCGGTCGCGGCGTGAAGATCGGCATCGTCGTTCCGTTCAGCTGGTCGTACTGGGGCGGGGTGGTCGAGCATTCCGAGCACCAGGCCGCGGCGCTGCGGCGGCGCGGGCACGAGGTGACCCTGATCATGGGCAACGACCCGCCCGGGCATTTCACGCGCCTGCTGCACCCGCGCACCGGACGGCACGGGCCGCTGCCGGAGGGGATCGTCCCCGTCGGCCGCTCCGTGGTCGTGCCGGCGAACGGGTCGCTGCCGAACATCGTCCTCTCGCCGAGCACGGTCCACCGCATCCGCCGCGTGCTCGACGAGCAGCAGTTCGACGTCCTCCACCTGCACGAGCCGATGACCCCGGCGATCTGCACGGCGACGCTCGCGATCGCGAAGGTGCCGATCGTCGCGACGCACCACGCGCACGGCGACCTCGGCTGGATGCGCGGCGGCCTCAAGTTCTGGGGCTTCCTGATGGACCGTATCGACGCACGGATCGCGGTCTCGCCGATGGCGGCGGAGTCCGCGAGCCGCTGGATCCCCGGCGAGTACCGCGTGATCCCGAACGGCGTCTACATCCCCGAGCACGCCGATCCCGCGAACCGCGCGCACCACGTCGTCTTCGTCGGCCGCCACGACCCGCGCAAGGGGCTGCCGATGCTGCTCAGGGCGTGGCCGTCGATCCACGCCGCGACCGGCGCGCGGCTGCGCCTGATCGGCACCGACCCGCTCCAGTACCGGCTGCTGCACGCGCGGCTCCGCTTCGACGAGGCGGGGATCGACGTCCTCGGCATCGTCACGAACGAGGTGCGCACCGACGAGCTGCGGCGCGCGAAGGTGCTCGTCTCGCCCGCGCTCGGCGGCGAGAGCTTCGGGCTCGTGGTCGTGGAGGCGTTCGCGTGCGCGACGCCCGCGGTCGCGTCCGACATCCCGGGCTACGCCGCGGTGGCGACCGAGGGGACGGCGGCGCTGGTGCCGCCGGGCGACCCCGAGGCGCTGAGCGCCGCGGTCATCGAGCTGCTGTCCGACGAGGAGCGGCGGATCGAGATGGGGCGTGCCGCGCGCGCGCACGCGCTCGCCAACTACGCGTGGGACGACATCGCGCGCCGCCTCGAAGAGGTGTACGTCGAGGTGACGGCGTGAGCCGCAAGGCGTGGCGGCTGCTGCTCGTGCTCGCCGTGCTCGCGGTCGCCGTCGTGCTGATCGTGTTCCGCGGCCCCGACTGGCACGTCGTCCGGGAGGCGTTCGCCGTCGTCAGCTGGCTGTGGGTCGCGGCGGCGATCGGGTTGAACCTGCTCTCGGTGCTGACCCGCGCGGCCGCGTGGCAGACGACGATCTCGCAGGCGCTCGCGCCGCCGCACCCGAGGTTCCGGCTCGTCTTCTCCGCGTTCTCGGTGGGGCTGTTCGCGAACGCGGTGCTCCCCGGTCGCGTCGGTGAGCTCGCACGCGTCGCGGTGCTGCGGCGGCGGCTGCCCGGGCGCAAGGGCGCGACGGCGACCCTGATCGGCTCCGTGTTCGCGCATCGCATGTTCGACCTCTTCCCGGCGGCGACCCTCGTCGTCTGGGTGCTCTTCGCCGCGAGGCTGCCGAACTGGGCGTTCACGCTGATCGCCGCCGTGCTGATCGGCGGCCTCGCGCTCTTCCTCGCCGCCGTCGGGCTCGCCAAGCGACAGCACCGCGACACGCTCGACAGCCGCGGCACGCTCCTGCACCTGCTCGCGCGGGCGCGCATGGGGATCACGATCATGCGCCGCCCCGCCGCCGCCGCGACCGCCGCCGCCTTCCAGTACGGCGGCTGGTTCTGCCAGCTGCTCGCGGTCTGGGCGTCGATGCAGGCGTTCCACATCCACGAGAGCCTCGCCGCCGCCGGGCTCGTCCTCGTGCTGATCAACGTCGCCACGATCGTGCCGCTCTGGCCGGGGAACGTCGGGCTGCCGCAGATCGCGATCGCGACGTCGCTCGTCAGCTACGGCGTCGCCTACGCGCACGGCTTCGCCTTCGGGCTCGGGCTCCAGGCGATCGAGGCCTCGGTCGGCGTCGGCGTCGGCCTGATCTTCCTCACGCGTGAGGGCCTCTCCTACGCGATGCTGAAGCAGATGGACCAGGAGACGGGCGAGGCCGTGGACGACGAGCCGCCGCCGACGGGCCCCGCGTCGACCCATGCTCGCGCTCGCGTCCCCGGCTAGCCTCAAGGGCGTCCTCTCGCCGATCGAAGCCGCCGCGCTGCTCGCGGCGGGGATGCGGCGCGTCGAAGGCGTCGTCGCGGAGGAGGCGCCGGTCGCGGACGGGGGCGAGGGCACCGCGGCGGTGCTGCACGCCGCGCTCGGCGGCCGCTGGCGCACGGCCGTCGTCTCCGACCCGCTCGGCCGCCCGGTGGCCGCGCGCTGGCTGCTGCTGCCCGACCGCACCGCCGTCGTCGACTCCGCCGCCGCGCTCGGCCTGCCGCTGCTCGCCGAGGACGAGCGCGACCCGCTGCGCGCGTCGAGCCGCGGCCTCGGCGAGCTGCTGCTCGCGACGCTGCCCGACCGGCCGCGGACGATCATCGTCGGCGTCGGCGGCACCGCGACCGTCGACGGCGGGGTGGGCCTGCGCGCCGTCGTCGGCGCGTGGCTGCGGGACGTGCGGCTCCGTGTCGCCTGCGACGTCCGCAACCCGCTGCTCGGGGAGCGCGGCGCCGCGCGCGTCTTCGGGCCGCAGAAAGGAGCCGACGCCGACGCGGTCGAGGAGCTGGAGCTCCGGCTCGCGTCGCTCGAGGAGCTCGCGGCGTACCGGGACCTGCCGGGCGCCGGCGCCGGCGGCGGCCTCGGCGCGGCGCTCGCCGCGCTCGGGGGCGAGCTCGTGGAGGGCGCCGAGCTGGTGCTCGACGCGATCGGCTTCGACGAGCGTGCGCGCAACGCGGCGCTCGTCGTCACCGGCGAGGGCACCGTCGACGCGACCACGCTGGAGGGCAAGGCGCCCGGCGCGGTGATCCGCCGCTGCGAGCGGCTGGGCGTGCCGTGCGAGCTGTTCGGCGGCGTCGTCCGCGACGGCGTGCACGCGCACGCGCTCAGCGGCCGGCGCACGCTCGCGGGCGAGGACGTCGTCCAGCTCGGCGAGGAGCTAGCCCTCGACCTCCTTCGAGCGTGACAGCTCCTCGATCTTGCCCTGCACGCCCTCGAGCTTCGCGGCGCACAGGCGGTAGAGCTCCTCGCCGCGCTCCCACAGCTTCGTCAGCTCGTCGATGCCCGCGTCGCCGCGCTCGAGCCGCTCGACGATCGCCTCGAGCTCTCGCTGCGCCTCCTCGAACGTGTGCTGGTCAGTCAACGGTCGCTCCGAAGGAGCCCTCGGCCACGCGGACGTCGATCGCGTCGCCGCGCGCGACGGCGGCGGCCGAGCGCACGACCTCGTCGCCGCGACGGACGATCGCGTAGCCGCGCTCGAGCGTCGCGACGGGTGAGAGCGCGCCGAGCCGCGCGTGCACCGTGTCGAGCCGGGCGCGCTTCCGCTCCAGCGCCAGCAGCGGCGCGCGGCGCAACCGCTCGTGCGCAGTCTCGAGCCGCTGCGCATGGCGCTCGGCGGCGCGTCGTGTCGCGCGGTGCAGGCTCTCGCGGGCGCGGCGGAGCTCCGCGCGCAGCTCCGCGAGGTCGGGGACGACGAGCCGCGCCGCGGCCGTCGGCGTCGAGGCGCGCACGTCCGCGGCCAGGTCGCACAGCGGCGTGTCCTGCTCGTGCCCGACCGCGGAGACGATCGGCACCGCGCAAGTCGCGACCGCACGCACGACGCGCTCGTCCGAGAACGGCAGCAGGTCCTCGAAGCTCCCACCGCCGCGCGTGAGCACGATCACGTCGACGCCGCGCCGGCAGAGGTCGCCGATCGCGGTCGCGATCGACGCGGGCGCGCGCGGCCCCTGCACGTACGTCTCCGCGACGAGCACGTTCGCGGGCGGGAAGCGC
Source organism: uncultured Gaiellales bacterium (assembly GCA_964496175.1). Classification (GTDB taxonomy): domain Bacteria; phylum Actinomycetota; class Thermoleophilia; order Gaiellales; family Gaiellaceae; genus PALSA-600. Next base: position 17,826 of record CAZBYA010000038.1, read on the forward strand.
TGCGCGATCTGCGTCAGCACGTCGCGCTTCGCGGCCGCGTCGTTGCCGGTGACGAGCCCGACGAGTTGCGGCAGGCGCGGCAGCGGCCGCTTGCGGCGCTCGTCGAACAGCCCCTCGCCCGCGAGCTTCCGCTTCAGCCGCTCGAGCGCCGCCAGGTGCGCCCCCAGCCCGTAGCGCTCGATCGTCAGCGCCTTCAGCCGCAGCTCGCCGCGCTGCTCGTACAGCTCGGGGCGGCCGAAGACGTGCACGCGCTCGCCGTCCGCAAGGCCGAGCTCGAGCGCGTCGAACTGGCCCCGCGGCATCTGCACGGAGAGGCACGCGCCGTCCTCCGGGTCCTTCAGCGTGAAGAAGACCGACGCCCAGCGCTCCTGCCGCCTGAGCTCCGTCACCTCGCCCTCGATCCACAGCGTCGGCAGGCGCCCTAGCCACGATGCGACGCCGCGGTTGAAGGCGCGGACGGAGTAGACCTTCCGCCCGTCGACCTCGGTCGCCTCGACCTTCACACGGCCGATGCTAGAGCAGGATCTCGGCGGCGGTCTCGAACGTGCAGCCCGCGCGCGTCAGCTCGACGGCGCGGTGCAGGTCGGCCTCGGAGTGGGCGATCTTTTCGGCCAGCGGCAGCGGATACCCCGCCTCGATCAGCACGTGGAGGCGCCAGGACTCCACCTTCTCGCGCTCGGACTGGGGCTGTTCGACGGTCTGCGGCATCGTTCGGCGCTTCTTCGCTTCCTCCTAGACGAACCCTGCCTCGGAAAGTTGGACCACAAACGTAAGGGGTCTATGTGCGCGCCGTCAGCTCGTCGAGGCGCCGCGCGATCTCCTGGAGCCGGCCGTCGAGCACGGCGCGCTCGGCCTCCGCGTCGCTCGCGATCTCCTGGAGACGCTCGCGCAGCCCGGACTCCACCTGGTGCGCGCGGTCCTCGAGCGACCGCAGTGCCTCGTCGCGCTGGCGCTCGAGCGCGCCGCGCAGCAGCGCGAGCCGCTCCTCGACGCGCTGCGCCGCGGCGTCGCTGACGCGGTTGAGCCGCTCGCTCAGCACGCCCTCCGCCTCGCGCGCGAACCGCTCGACGGCGAGGTCGAGCTCGCGGGAGAGGCGGCGCGCCGACTCCTCGCGCGAGCCGCGCACGAGCATGTCGAACTGCTGCGTCGTCGCCTCGCTGAAGCGCGTGGTCTCGCGCTGGACGATGCGCTGGAGCTGCTCGACCTGGCGGCGCTCGATGTCGCCGAGCGCGATCTGGATCCGCTGCGTCGCCTCGTTGCCCTCGCGTTCGACCACGTCCTGGAGGTCTCGCTCGCGCCGCCGCAGGCGGTCGGCCACCTCGTGCAGCGCACGGCGCCGCTCGGCCGCATGCTGCTCGAGCTCCGCGTTCGCCTGCTGCACCGCGTCGGCGGTGGCGCGGACGAGGTCGGCGCGCAGCCGGGCCACGTGCTCGCGCTGCTCCTCGAACGCGGCCTCGATCGCCTCGGCGTCCTGCCCGATCTTGCCCTCCAGGTCCGCCATCAGCTGCCGCTGCTTGGCCTCGATCCGCGTCAGCTCGTCGACCAGCCCCTGCTGGAGCTTCTCGACGTCTCCCGTCCACGCACCCAGGCGCTGCTCGACCACGCGCTGCGCGGCGACGAGCTGGTCGCCGAGCCGCGCGGTCGCGTCCCGTTCGCGCTCCGCCACGTCGCGGCGCCGCTCCTCGGCGATGCGGCGCTCCTCCTCGGCGAGCTGCGAGAGCGAGTCGGCGCGGAGTCGCTGGAGCGTCCGCTCGAGCTCCTCGCTGCGTTGCGCGAGCTCGCGCGCGACGACCGCGTCGAACTCGGTCTTGCCCCGCTCGATCTCGCGCTCGAGGAGCTGCTGGTGCGCGCGCACCTTGCGCAGCGAGAGGAGCGTCGCGGCGAACGCGAGCACCGCGAGCGCCGCGGCGGCGACGGCGACGATCTCGGGGGTGGTCACGGGCTCACGTTAGCCGCGCCGCGACGAGCGCGACGGCGACGAGGACGGACGCCCAGGTGAGGAGCCGGAGCGCCCGCTCGAGCGTCTCCGTCCCCTCGAGCGTGCGGCGCTCGCGCCGCGCCGCGCGCACCGGCGTCGAGAGCGCGCGCTGGGCGAGCGAGAGAGCCGTCGCGTAGGCGGCCGCGGCGACTCCGGCGACGGCGATCGTCTGCGCCTCGACGAAGTAGCCCGTCGCCGCCGGGAACGCACCCCACGCGAGCGCGAAGCCCCAGTCGTTGTGCAACACCCCGCCGAAGAGCTCGAGGTTGTACGCGGGCACGAGCACGGCGCCGGCCGCGACGAAGGCGAGCAGCCACCAGCCCCAGGCGGCGGCCGCGCCGACCCCGACCGCGGCGGCGCCCGCCAGACCGATCACGGCGAGCGCGACGAGCGCCGCGGAGGGGATCCGCGTTTGCAGCGGCCGCCCCTTCAGCTCGTCGAGCGCGTGCGCCGAGACGCCGAGCGCCAGGAAGAACGCGAGCAGCCCCCAGGCGAGCCGGTCGAGGTGGAAGCGCGGCGCGACCGCGGCGCCGACGGCGACGTACGACAGGTGCCAGAGCGTGTACGGCGGGTGCAGCAGCGTCACGTAGTCGCGCAGGCCGCCGGACCGCAGCGCGTACCACGCAGGCCTTACCTCGCCTTGCGTCCCCACGTCACGATCCCGCCGCCGAGGCTGAGCCGCCGCGAGCGGACGTCCTCGATCCCCGCCTCCCGCCAGGCCTGCTCGAGGCGCGGCAGCGGCCAGCGTTCGTAGTGGCCCCTGATCGACGGGCCGAGGAACGCGCCCACCTCGTGCCACCCGCCGCCGATGACGCGGCCGGCGCCGGGCAGCCCGACGCGTACCCAGAGCTCCCACAGTGGCCGCCACACGCCGCGCGGGACGCCGAACTCCAGCCCCGCGACCGACCCGCCGGGGCGGACGACGCGCGCCAGCTCGCGCAGCGTCGCCGGCGGGTCCTCGACGTAGCGCAGCAGGTAGGTGAAGGTGAGCGCGTCGAACTGGCCGTCCTCGAACGGCAGCGCGCGGGCGTCGCCCTCCTGGAGGCGCACCTTTCGCGCCGCCGCCGAGAGCGCGACGCGGCGGCGCCCCTCCTCGAGCATCTCGGCGCTCTGGTCGACGCCGACCACGAAGCAGTCCTTCTGGCGCACGAGCTCGAGCGCGACGGCGGCTGTGCCGGTGGCGACGTCGAGCACCGTGTCCGTCGGCCCGGCGTCGATCCGCGAGACGAGGAAGCGGCGCCAGCGCGGGTCCTGCCCGAACGAGAGCAGCGACGCCCACCGGTCGTAGGTTGGGCCGAGCGGCGCGAAGAGCTCCTTCGCATCCATACGCTTCGCACTCTATGGCCCTCGACGACGAGCTCGGGCGAATCGCCGAGGCCGCGGCGGCGCACGGGCGCGTCACCGGCGTGCTCGCGGCGGAGCCGGGCGCGGGCGCGCGCCGCTACCTCGTCGCCCTCGGGGACGGGGACGAGCGCCGCTGGGTCGTCCTGGACGCCGAGGCGCGGCCGGTCACGTCGCGCGCGGACGTGCGCGACGCCGCGTCGATCGTCGCGATGTGCGAGCTCGCGGAGGACCTCGCGGGCGGCGGCGACCTCGAGGAGCTGCGTGCTCAGCTCGCGCAGCTCCGGGTGGTCGAGCGGCCGCCGGGGATCGAGGAGGCGGAGGAGGCGGCGCTCGAGCTGGAGCGGACGATCGGCGCGCCGCCGCGCGTCGCGTCGCCGGCGTTCCTCGACGCGGTCGGCGCGGCCACGTTTCGGCTCGAGCGCGCGCTCGGGCAGCAGTCGTCGCCGTTCTCGGAGGCGCTGCGGGCGGCGACCGGCGCCGTGGACGGCTTCGTCCGCGAGGTCGAGCGGGCGTACGCGCTCGAGTTGCGTTGATGGTCTACGCTGGCCGCATGGAAGGTGGATTCGGATTCCCGCTCGGAGGCGATCCCGAGGATCTCCTGCGCGGGTTGCGCGAGTTCGCGGAGCAGCAGGCGGAGTCGGTGCAGGAGGCGCAGCGCGAGCAGTTCGCGACGCTCACCCTCAACACCGCCGTCGAGCTGACCGCGGCCGCGCTCTCGCAGGTGCAGGCGACCGGGCCGGTCGACGAGCAGGCGGTCGCGCTGCGCGACGCGATGCGCGTCCTGTTCCCCGAGGCCGTGGCGCTGGTCAGCGCCGCGCGCCAGGGGTTCATGCGCGAGTCGTAGCGTTCGCAGCGAGGACACGCCGCCGCTACGATCGCGCCGCTGGTGGCTCTCATCGACCGCGCGATCGTCGGGCTTCTGCCGGCCGTCCCCAGGACGGTCGTCCAGCGCCTCTCCTCGCGCTACATCGCCGGGTCCACGCTCGACGACGCCGTCCGCGTCGTCCGCGAGTTGAACGCCGCGGGGAAGCTGGCGACGATCGACGTCCTCGGGGAGGAGATCACGAACGCGGACGAGGCGCGCGCGATCGCGGGGCAGTACCACGACGTGCTGGCACGGATCCAGGACGAGGGGCTCGAGTCGACGGTCTCGGTGAAGCTGACGGGGCTCGGGCTCGAGCTCGACCACGACCTCTGCCGGGAGCACCTCGAAGCCGTCGTCGCCGACGCGAGCGCGCGCGGCAACTTCGTCCGCATCGACATGGAGGACTCGTCGACGACGGAGCGCACGCTCGACCTCTATCGCGAGCTCCGCGCCGCGGGTCGCGAGAACCTCGGCGTCGTCCTCCAGGCGTACCTGCGGCGCACGGTCGACGACCTCCCCGGGCTCGACAACGTCCGACTCTGCAAGGGCATCTACGTCGAGCCGCCCGAGCTCGCCTACCGCGAGTACGAGGCGGTGCGCGCGAACTTCGTCCGCTGCCTCGAGGCGCTCGTCGCCCAGGGCACGTACGTCGGCGTCGCCACCCACGACGAGCTCCTGATCCGCGAGGCGCTGCGCATCCTCGGCGACGCGCGCCTGCCGCGCGACCGCTACGAGTTCCAGATGCTGCTCGGCGTGCGCCCCGAGCGGGCCGACCAGCTCGTCCACGAGGGCCACCGCGTGCGCGTGTACGTCCCGTTCGGCGAGCACTGGTACGAGTACTCCGTGCGCCGCCTCCAGGAGAACCCGCGCATGGCGCGCGCGGTCGCCTCCGACGTGGCCGGGCGTCTGCTCGGCCGCTGACCCGACTAGGGTCGTCCCGTGAGCGAAGGTCTCGAGCGTCGCCTGGTCGCGGTGATGTTCACCGACATGGCCGGCTACACCGCGCTCATGCAGACGGACGAGCAGCAGGCCGTCGCGCAGCGCGACCTCTACATGGCGGCGGTCGAACGGCACCACGAGGCCTTCGGCGGACGGGTCGTGCAGCGGCTCGGCGACGGCAGCTTCGGCATGTTCCCGAGCGCGCTCGCCGCGGTGCAGGCCGCCGTCGCGATCCAGCGCGAGGTCGGGGGCGTGCCGGTGCGGATCGGCATCCACGTCGGCGAGGTCGTGGTCGAGGCGGAGCGGCTCACGGGCGACCCCGTCAACGTCGCAGCCCGGATCGAGTCGTTCGCCGTGCCGGGCTCGATCCTCCTCTCCGACACCGCCTACGACCAGGTGAAGAACCGCGCCGACGTGGCCGTCGCGCCGCTCGGCTCGTTCCGGCTCAAGAACGTCGGTCGCCCCGTCGAGCTCCATGCCGTCGCGCTCGACGGGCTCGTCGTGCCGCCGCGCGAGACGCTCGAGGGGAAGGGCGAGCGGCTCGTCGCGGTTCGCAGCTCGCTCCCGGAGCCGGCCGCAGGGCTGATCGGGCGAGAGGCCGACCTCGCGACCCTCGTCGAGCTGACGCGCGCCCACCGTCTCGTCACGATCACCGGGCCGGGCGGCGTCGGCAAGACACGGCTGCTCGTCGAGCTCGGACGGGCTCTCGCAGCGGAGTTCCCGGACGGCGTCGTCTTCGCCGGCCTCAGCGACGTCGACGACCCGGCCGACTTCCTTCCCGCGCTCGCGTCTGCGCTCGACGTCAGGGAGGCGGAGGGACGCACCGCGATCGACGGCCTCGTCGCCCTGATCGGCGACCGGAAGGTGCTGCTCGCGCTCGACAACCTCGAGCAGATCGTCGACGCCGCCACCGACATCGCGGCCCTGCAGGGGCGCTGCGCCGGGCTGCGAGTCGTGGCGACCAGCCGCACGCCTCTCCATCTCGCGGCCGAGCGAACGTATGCCCTCGAGCCGTTGCCGATCTCAACCGCAGTGGCGCTGTTCGTCGAGCGGGCGCAGCCCTTCGAGCTGACGGTGGAGCACGAGGCTGCCGTCCTCGGCATCTGCGAGCGGCTGGACGGGCTGCCGCTCGCGCTCGAGCTCGCTGCCGCGCGGCTCCGCCTGCTCGACCCGACGACGCTGCTCGCGCGGCTCGAGCATGCGCTCGACCTGCTGCGCTCCGGAAACCGGGACGTCCACGAGCGACAGCAGACCCTGCGCGCCGCGATCGGCTGGAGCTGGTCGCTGCTCGACGGCCCTGCCCAGGATGCGTTTCGCCGGCTCGCCGTCTTCGCCGACGGCTGCACGCTCGCGGACGCCGAGGCGGTCACGGGAGCCGGCCTCGACGAGCTCGAGTCGCTCGTCGACAACGCCCTCGTCAAGGTCGAGCGCACCGGGCGCCTGCGCCTGCTGCAGACGATCCACGACTACGCGCGCGAGCAGCTCGACGCGTCGGGCGAGGCCGCCACGCTCGCCGCGAGCCACGCGTGGCGGTTCGCCGTGGTCGCGCGCGAGATCCGCGACGCGGTCGAAGGCGAAGGCCAGCGCGCCGCGGTCGAACGCGGCACGGCGGAGGAGGCGAACCTGCAAGCCGCGTTGGAGACGCTGCTCGCCCTGGCGCGTACGGGCGACGCGGCTGCAGGCGAGGCGGGATTGCAGATGACGGGCGACCTCTGGATGTACTGGCACATCCGGGGCAAGAACCTGACGGCCCGCGACTACGCCGCGGCCTTCCTGGCGTTGGCTCCCGGCGCCGGCCCGACGCCGGGCCGTGCCGGCGCGCTGGTCACGTCCGGGCTGGCGTCGTGGATCTCCGGCGAGCTCGAACGCGCCGACGCCGAGTGGTCCGAGGCGCTTTCGATCGCCGAGGCACTCGGCGCCGAGCGCGAGCTCTGCGTCGCGGGACTCGGCCGGTCGCTCGCGCTGATGGGGCTCAACCCGGCGACGGGTCTCGAGTGTGCGCAGGCCGCGGCCGAGCGGGCGCGCGCGGTCGGCTACGCGTGGGGAGAGGGCTTCGCCGGAACCTTCGCGGGCCTGCTCCACATCATCCGCGGCGAGGAGCGAGACGCCGAGAGGAGCCTCTCGGGCGCGCTCGACATCCAGAACCGCCTCGGCGACGACGAGGGCGCCGGTCTCTCGCTCGGCGGGCTCGCCCAGCTCGCTGCGCGGCGGGGCGACCACGCGGCGGCCGTCGACCTGTACCGGCGCTCGCTCGCCTCGTTCGAGGCGATCCGCGACCGGGCCGAGGAGGCGCGCATCCTGTCGGAGCTCGGGTGGTCGCACCTCGCGCGGGAGGACGTCCCGGCCGCGCGCGAGGCCTTCCGCGACGCGGCGCGGCGGTACGACGACGTCGCGAGCGTGCGGGGCATCGGTCTGGCGCTGATCGGCCTGGCGGCGGCGGCCGCCGTCCGCGAGCGGTACGAGCTCGCGGCGCAACTCGCCGCCGCGGCAGAGGTCTACGCGCACGACGAGGGCATCGTCAACGTCTACGCCGAGGAGACGCCGGGTCGCCGGTACGTCGACCGGGCGCGTGCGGAGCTCTCGGCGGCTGCACTGGAGCGGGCGGACGCGGCCGGTCGCTGCCTCTCGATCACAGAGGCGCTCGAGCTCGGCTGAGCGAGCTCACCCTGCGGGAAACCCGCGAGCGATCTGGTGGGGATGGCGGACGCAGAGCGCCGCGGACCGGCCGACACTCGTGGGGTGAGCGTCACGCTGACCCTCGTCTTCCTCGTCGCCACCCTCTGGATGGTCGCGGCCGGGACGGCGAAGAAGCGCCTCGAATGGCGGCCGCGCCCGGTGCGCGAGCGCCGCCGGCGCCGCCAGCCGTCGTCCTAGTAGGGCGGGCCTTCCTCCTCCTCGACAACCGTCCGCCGGCCGGCGTACGCGCGACGGCGCACGGGGTAGGCGGCGTCGGACCTGTACGTCCGTCGCAGGTAGCCGGGGCCCCACTGCGACCAGAGCATCAGGTCGACGATGAAGCCGACGAGGCCGACGATGAAGAGGATCCAGCCGACGGTGTTCACGTCGACCGAGCCCGGGTGCGCCGGGTGCACGGCGAGCGCCAGGATGAGGCCGACCGCCGAGATGATCAGGCTGACCGCGAGTCCCATGCGCGGCGTATGCCCACCGCGCGGAACTTCGAATCAGGCCAGCAGCGAGAAGCCGCCGTCGACGACCAGCGTCTGCCCGCGCACCATCTCGGCGTCGGGCGAGCAGAGGAACGCCACGGCCGCCGCGATGTCGTCGGGCTCGACGAGCCGTCCCACCGGGTTCGCGGCGCCGGCGGCGAGCATCTGCTCGCGGTTCGGAAAGTGCTCGAGCGCGCCCGTCTCGACGACGCCGCCCGAGACCGCGTTCACCCGGATCCCGCGCGGCGCGAGCTCGACCGCGAGGTAGCGGACGAGCGCCTCGAGCGCCGCCTTCGACGTGCCGATCAGGACGTAGTTCTCGAGGACGCGCTGCGCGCCGAGCGACGAGATCGCGACGATCGACGAGCCCGGCCTGAGCTGCGGCGCCGCCGCGCGCGTCAGCTGGAGCAGGGCGCGGGCGTTCGCGTTCAGCGTCCAGTCCCAGTGCTTGTCCTCCGTCTCGAGCGCCGGCCGGATCACGCCGGTCGCCGCGTTGTGGACGAGCGCGTCGAGCGGCCCGAGCGCCGCCACCTCCTCGAGCACGCGCTGCGAGGTGACGTTGCCGCGGACGAGCACCGGCTCGGCGCCGAGCGCGCGCAGCTCCTCGGCGGTCTCCTCCGCCGCGCGGTCGTTGCGGAGGTAGCCGATCGCGACGCGCTCGGCGCCGTCGCGCGCGAACCGCAGGGCGATCGCGCGTCCGATCCCGCGCGACCCGCCGGTGACGAGGACGGTCACGCGCGCCGGGGCAGGGGGGCGTCCGCGGGGGCGGACGACGGCAGCTCGTCCCAGCCGAGCCGCTCCGGCGACTCGCGCGGCCCCTCGTCCGCCTTCGACGAGGCGTGGCCGAGCCGGTCGAGCCGCTCCATCTGCTGCTCCGCGTAGCGGCGCACCTCGTGCGTCTCCGGGAGGCGTGCGACGAGCTCCTGCACCCGGGCCCGCAGCTGGTACGCGAAGTGCGGCGTGGCCGGCCCGAGCAGGGCGTCGACGTCGTCGCGCGTCGGTTGGCTCGTCACGGGCGCAAGCCTAGCGCGTAGCTTCGAGACGGCATGCGCGTGAGGGCGGTCGATCTGATGCTGTTCGGCACCGTCCTCCTCTGGGCGCTCAACTCGACCGTCACCCGCTACGTGCTCACGCACGGGTGGCACCCGCTGGCGTACGCCACGATCCGCTACTTCGTCGCGACCGCGCTCTTCTGGTCGTTCACGTACGCGCGGGAGCGGAGCTTCCGGATCGCGCTCCGCGACGTGCGGCTGGTCCTGCTCGCGGCGCTGTTCATCTTCGTCAACCAGCTCTGCTTCATCTACGGGATCGACAAGACCTCGGCCGCGACCGTGACGCTGTTCCTCGGCACGACGCCGATCTTCATCGGCGTGCTCGCCAGCATCGTGGGGCTCGAGCGGCTCGGGCGGTCGTTCTGGGCGGCGGCGCTCGTCTCGCTCGTCGGCGTCGGCTTCGTCGCGTCCGGCTCCGGCGGCTTCTCCGGCCACCTGACGGGCGACGCGCTGGCGATCCTGACCGCGGCGACGTGGGCGGCCTACTCGGTGCTGATCACGCCGCTGATGCGCCGCTACTCCCCGTTCCGGATCAGCTCGCTCGTGCTGCTCGTCGGCTGGCTGCCGCTGGCCGCCGCGGGCTTCCACCAGACCGCGAGCCAGTCGTTCCACTTCTCGACGCTCGTGTGGATCTCGTTCGGGTACGCGGTGATCGGGCCGCTCTTCCTGACGAACATCCTCTGGTTCACGGCGATCAGCCGCGTCGGGCCGTCGCGCGCGTCGCTCTTCTCGAACGTGCAGCCCGTGTTCGGCGTCCTGTTCGCGCTGCTGCTGCTCGGCGAGCACCTGACGCGCTGGGAGATCGTCGGCGGCGTCGCGATCATCGCCGCCGTGCTCGCCGAGCGGTCGCGGCGGACGGCGCCGGAGCCGCCGGGCGATTAGCGCCTCTAGACTCCCGCGCATGAGCGACGACTTCATGCCCCTCGACGGCTGGGACCACGTCGAGCTCTGGGTCGGCAACGCGAAGCAGGCGGCGTACTACTACGAGCACGCGTTCGGCTTCCGCCGCACGGCGTACGCGGGGCCGGAGACCGGCGTCCGCGACCGCGCGAGCTACGTCCTCGAGCAGAACGAGATCCGCCTCGTCGTCTCGAGCGCGCTGCGGCGCGACCACGAGATCGGCGAGCACGCGTACGTCCACGGGGACGGCGTCAAGGACATCGCGCTCCGCGTGCCCGACGCGCGCGAGGCATACCGTCAGGCGGTGCAACGCGGGGCCCGCGGCGTGAAGGAGCCGTTCACGGTCGAGGACGAGTGGGGGAAGGTCGAGCTGTCGACGATCGCGACCTACGGCGACGTCGTCCACACCTTCGTGCAGCGGAACGGCTACGAGGGCGCGTACCTGCCCGGCTACGTCGGCGTCGACGGCCCGCACGAGGAGTCCGAGGTCGGCCTGGTCGCGCTCGACCACATCGTCGGCAACGTCGAGCTCGGCCGCATGGAGCACTGGGTCGAGTTCTACGAGCGCGTGTTCGGGATGACCGAGATGATCCACTTCAGCGACGAGGACATCTCGACGGAGTACTCGGCCCTGATGTCGAAGGTGATGACGGACGGCCAGGGCAAGGTCAAGTTCCCGATCA
>CAZBYA010000039.1:0-27609 GCA_964496175.1 uncultured Gaiellales bacterium
CTAGGTCGTACGTCGCGGAGGCGCGCCGGCGGAAGGTCGCGCCGAAGAAGGAGCGGATCCGCCCGATCGTGGAACGGCTCGCGGTCGAGCACGCCGACGCGCGAATCGCGCTCCGGTACGCGAGCCCGCTCGAGCTGCTCGTCGCGGTGATGCTGTCGGCGCAGACCACGGACGTGAACGTCAACCGGGTCACCGAGAAGCTGTTCGCGAAGTACAAGCGCCCCGCCGACTACCTGGCGGTGCCGGTCGCCGAGCTCGAGCGCGACATCTTCCAGACCGGCTTCTACCGGCAGAAGGCGAAGTCGCTGCGCGGGACGATGCAGCTGATCCTGACCGAGCACGGGGGAGAGGTCCCGCAGGACTTCGACGCCCTCCTGCGGCTGCCCGGCGTCGCGCGCAAGACGGCGAACGTCGTCTCGGCGGAGCGCGGAGCGCCGCAGGGGATCGTCGTCGACACGCACGTCCGGCGGCTGTCGCAGCGGCTCGGGCTGACGAAGCAGGACGACCCGGTGAAGATCGAGCGCGACCTGATGCGGCTCGTGCCGCGCGAGGACTGGGCGCGCTTCCCGCACCTGCTGATCTGGCACGGGCGCCGGATCTGCGACGCGCGGCGGCCGCGCTGCGAGGAGTGCCCGCTCGCGCCGGACCTCTGCCCGGCGAGCCGCGTCTAGGCCGAGCCGCCGTTGACGCCGCGCACCGGCGTCAGGGCGACGAGCAGGCCGCCGTCGTCGTCGTACGCCGGGAAGACGTCGGCAACGACCGGCTTCTGGTTGCCCGCGCGCGTGCGGATCGAGAGCGACTCGCCGAGGCGGCGCACGCCCCACTCCCGCGCGAGGTCGACCGGCTTCGCGTCGGAGAAGCCGAGCGCCTCGACGACGTCGCGGCCCATCAGGTCGCCCTCGGGGAAGCCGGTCAGCTCGAAGACGCCGCGGCCGATCGCGAGGACGCGCCGCTCCTGGTCGGTCACGACCATGCCGGTGTCGGGTGCGGGGTAGTAGTCGTCGAGCAGCTCGAACAGGAAGCCGAAGCCGCAGTGGTGGCATGCAGGGGCGTTCGTCGAGAACCCCTCGTGGGCGTCGACGTCGACGGAGCGCTCCTTGCACTGCGGGCAGATGTAGTAGGGCACGGGCACCAGCGTAGTCGGCGGCTCGGTTAACGCCAGGTTGAGGTTGCTGCGCCGGCGCGTGGCGCGACCGCGCCGCGGTACGGTTCGATTCGCCGTGAAGCCCGTCCCGCGCCGGCTCGACCCGGGGATCGCGACCGCGGCCGCCGTCGCCGCGCTGGCGGCCGCCCTGAGGCTGCCGGGGCTCGGCCAGGCGCTCTGGCAGGACGAGGTCGCCTCCGCGCGGATCCTGAGCGAGCCGACGCTCGGCGGGATGCTCGGTCGCGTCGCCCGCACCGAGTCGACACCGCCGCTCTGGTACGCGCTCGGCTGGCTGCTCCACCTCGCGGGCGTGGCGATCCCCGACGTGCGCGTGCTGTCGGTGGTTGCCGGCGCGCTCGCGGCGGGGCTCGTCGTGCTGCTTGCGCGCGGCTTCCTGCCGCTCGCCGCCGCGGCCCTCGCCGGCGTCCTGGTCGCGGTCGGCGCCGAGCTCGTGCAGCACGGGTCCGAGCTCCGCGCGTACGAGCTGCTGCTGCTGCTCGCGGTCGTTTTCGCGCGCGTCCTGCTGGCGGAGGTGGACGCGCCGTCGCGCCGCCGCGAGGCGGCGCTCGCCGGGACCGTCGCGGCCGGCGGCCTCACGCACTACTTCTTCGCGTTCAGCGTGCTCGCCGCCCTGGCGTGGTTGTGGCTGGACGAGGCGGCACGTCCGGTCCGGCGCCGTGCGACGGTCGCGATGCTCGCGGGGTCGGCCGTCGCCGCCGCCTGGGCGCCGGTGATGCTCGCGCAGTATCACCGCGACCGCTTCTGGTGGATCCCGGGCTTCCGCCCGGCGATGGCCGCCGGTGTCCCGCTGCGGCTCTTCGTCGTCGGCTGGGTCGGAGCCCCGCCGGCGCTGCCGCTCGGCCTGGGTGCCGTGGCGCTCGTCGCGCTCGGCGCGTGGCGCCTGCGCGGGTCCTGCGAGGGGCGGCTCGTCGGGGCGCTGGCGCTGGGGCCGCTGCTGCTCGCCGTGCTCGTCTGGGCGGCGGGCGTACGCATCTTCACGCTGCGAAACCTGGTCGAGATCGCGCCGTTCGTGGCGATCGCCCTCGCCGCCGTGCCGACGCTGCTGCCGCGACGGGCGGCCGTCGTCGTCGCCGCCGCGTGCGCCGTCGCCGCGCCGGTCGTCTGGCGGCAGGAGAACGCGACGCCGCCCTACCAGACGATCGCGAGCGCCCTCGTGCGGGTCGGCTGGCAGCCGTCGTCGCCGGTCGCGGTCTACGGCGACTTCTACTCGTACCGCGCGCCGCTCGAGTGGTACCTGCCGCGCCGGCCGACGCTGTACGTCGCGCAACCGCTGCGGCGCGTCTGCGGCTCCGTGTTCATCGTCCGCGTCGGCGAGCCCCGCGGCTTCGCCGAGCTCGCGGCGCGGCACGAGCACGTGGGCCGCTTCGTGGTCGCGCGCGTCCCGGTCTCGAAGCCGCTCTTCGACGAGCGCTTCCTGCGCGGCGCCACGCTCCTCTCGAGCCGCGCCTCCTGCGTGCGCGCGATCCGCACCGGCCGCACCGCGCCGCTCACGTAGCGGTCAGCGCCCGGCGGTGAGCGCCGTGCCCGGGTGACCTTCGAGCGACGCGAGGAACCGCTCGGCGTCGAGCGCCGCCATGCAGCCGGAGCCGGCCGCGGTGATCGCCTGCCGGTACGTGTGGTCCTGGACGTCGCCGGCCGCGAACACGCCGGGGACGTTGGTCGCCGTCGAGCCGGGCTGCGTCACGAGGTAGCCGTTCGCGTCGTGGTCGAGTTGGTCGCGGAAGAGCGCCGTGTTCGGGTCGTGCCCGATCGCGACGAAGAGCCCGTCGGCGGGGACCTCCCACGTCTCGTCCGTGACCGTGCTGCGGAGGCGCAGCGCCTCGACCTTCTGGTCGCCGACGATCTCGTCGACGACGGCGTTGACGACGAAGTCGAGCTTCTCGTTCTGCTCGGCGCGGTCGACCATGATCTTCGACGCGCGGAACTCGTCGCGCCGGTGCACGAGGTGCACGCGCGACGCGAACTTCGTCAGGAAGAGCGCCTCCTCGAACGCGGAGTCGCCGCCGCCGACCACGTAGACCTCCTTCTCGCGGAAGAAGGCGGCGTCGCAGGTCGCGCAGGCGGAGACGCCGCGACCCTTGTGCCGCTCCTCCGACTCGATGCCGAGCCAGCGCGCGCTCGCGCCGGTGGCCACGATCACCGAGCGCGCCCGGTGCTCCTCGTCGCCGACCCACACGCGGAGCGGCTGCTGCGAGAAGTCGACGCGGGTGACGTCGTCGGTGACGAACTCGGCGCCGAACCGCTCGGCCTGCCGCCGGAAGTCCGCCATCATCTCGGGCCCCATCACGCCGTCCGGGTAGCCCGGGTAGTTCTCGACGTCGCTCGTGATCATCAGCTGGCCGCCCCAGGCGAAGCCCTCGATCACGAGCGGCTCCAGGTCGGCGCGCGCCGCGTAGAGGGCGGCGGTGTAGCCCGCGGGGCCGCCGCCGACGATGATCAGCTCCCGGACGCTCTCGTCGCTCACGATCCACTCGCTCCTTCTCGAATTCTCGTCCCGGAGTAGTAAACGCGATCGGTCGGCCGGATGTTCCGCGAGCGCGGCGAGCGGTTATCAGCCTCGCATGGCGACGACTGTGACGGACGGCATCCTGCGTGACCTCGCCGGCTTCCATGCCGCGAACGGCTGCGCGCTCAGCATCTACGTCGACCTGGAGCCGTCGGCGGTGCCGACGATCCCCGACGTGAAGACGAAGGTGAGCTCCGTGCTGACGGAGGCGGAGAAGCTCGCCGAGGCGGCCGCCGGCGGCAGGGACTGCCGCCTGGCGCTGCGCGACGACCTCGCGCGGATCCGGGAGTGGTTCGGCGACGAGTTCGACCGGGACGGGGCGCGCGGCGTCGCGATCTTCGCCTCCTCCGGCGACGGGCTCTTCCACACGGTGCCGCTCCCGGAGGGCGTCGGCGACGCGGTCTCGATCGGCGACGAGCTGTACCTGGCGCCCCTGGCGCGTCAGCTGGGGCGCGGCGACGGCGTGCTCGTCGTGGTCGTCTCCCGTGAGCGCGGCACCGTCTACCGGCTCGACGACGGGCGCCTCTTCGAGGTCGCCGACGAGAGCGAGGATCAGCCGGGGCAGCACGACCAGGGCGGCTGGTCGCAGGCGCGATACCAGCGTCACATCGACCACCTCGTGCAGCAGCACCTGAAGACGGTGGGCGACCAGGTCGATCGGCGCCTCCGCGGCGCCCGCGGGCTCCGCATCGTCGTCGTCGGCCCGGAGGAGATGCGGGGCGACTTCGAGGCGGCGCTCTCGAGCGAGGCCCGGGAGGCGATCGCCGGCTGGACGACCGCCGAGGCGCACGCGGGGCCGAAGGACCTGCTGGCCGTGGTGCGGCCGCTCGTCGACGAGGCCCGCGCCCGCGACGAGCTCGACGCCTTCGAACGCTGGGAGGAGGAGTATGGCCGCGGGGGCCGCGCCGCCGGCGGGTGGCGCCAGACGCTCGAGGCGGCCTCGGACGGCCGCGTCGGCGTGCTGTTGCTCGCGGAGCGGGCGGCGCGTCCCGCGTGGCGGTGCCCCGACTGCGGCCGCGCCGCCGCAGAGGCCGGTGCGTGCCCGCTCGATGGGACGACGCTCGAGGAGCGGGCGGACGGGACCGACCTCGCGATCCACCAGACGCTCGCGCACGGCGGCACGCTCGTCCAGCTCGGCGCGGGCGCGCTCGACGATGTCGACGGGATCGCCGCGCTCTTGCGCTTCTAGGGGTTACGCGGCGTCGGCGTCGGCGCGTGGCAGCGCGATCACCTCGGGTGCGCTCAGCACGACGGGCTTGCGCTCGATCTGCTTCGTCTCCGGCAGGTCGTCCTCGGCGACGCCGTGCTCCGGGAACTTCCGCGCGGTCACGAGCAGCCGCGTCTCGAACGAGCTGACCGCCTGGTTGAACGCTCCCACAGCGGTGTCGAGGTTCCGGCCGACCTTCGCGAAGTGCCCGGCGAAGACGCCGAGCCGATCGTAGAGCTCGCGCCCGAGCGCCGAGATCGCGCGCGCGCTCTCGGCGACCGTTTCCTGCTGCCACCCGTAGGCGACGGTGCGGAGGAGGGCGATCAACGTCGCCGGCGACGCGACGATCACGCCCGACTGGGCGCCGCGCTCGAAGAGCGACGCGTCCTCGTCGAGTGCTGCGCGGTAGAGACCCTCGTCGACGAACATGACGACGAACTCGGGCGTTGGGCGGAACTGGTCCCAGTACCGCTTCTGTCCGAGCTTGACGATGTGGTCGCGGACCTGCGAGGCGTGCCGCGCGAGGTGCGCCCGCTTCAGCTCGACGTCGTCGCAGTTGACCGCGTCGAGGTACGCGTCGATCGGCACCTTCGAATCGACGACGATGCTCTTGCCCCCCGGCAGCTTGACGACCAGGTCGGGGCGCAGCAGGCGACCCTCGTCGTCGCGCGTCGACTCTTGCGTGCGGAAATCGCAGTGGTCGAGCATCCCGGCGAGCTCGACGACGCGCTTCAGCTGCACCTCGCCCCAGCGGCCCCGCACGTGCGGCGCGCGCAGCGCCGTGACGAGGCCGCCCGTCTCGGCCCGCAGCCGCTCCTGGCCCTCCGCGACCTGCTTCAGCTGCTCGCCCACGGCGGACACCTCCCGGAGTCTGCGCTCCTCGAGTGTCCGGGCCTGCTGCTCGAACTTGTCGAGCGTCTCCTTGATCGGCGCGAGCTTCGCGTCGGTGAGCTCGAGCAGCGACGCCTGGCTCTGCGTCAGCGCCTCGCCGGTCGCGGCCTTGAGGCGCTCCTCCCACGTCTCCTGCGTCTGCTCGACGAGCACCGCGTGCTGCTCGGCGCGCGCGAGCCGCTCGCGCATCCAGAGGTAGACGGCGCCGGCGCCGACGGCGAGGCCGATCAAGAGGAGGAGGACGGCCGTCACGAGCCGACCAACGGTAGAGACGCGGTCGGACGGCACAAAAAAATCAGCCCCGGCGAGTCCGAAGACCTACCGGAGCTGAGTGCCGGATCCGACGACTCCGAAGAGCTACCGGATCCGACGGGGGGAACCTAGTGCGGTGCGTGGGGGCCGTCAAGACGCCCTGGGACGGATTCCCGCAAAGAGCGGGTTTTTCGTCGGGGCGCGCCCGACGGGAACGTCCGTTCGCTCGCGTAGGCTGCCGGCGATGCAGGAGGTCTTCGGGCCCGGCGGAGCGCTCGCGCGCGCGCTTCCCGGCTACGAGCCGCGCGCCGAGCAGGCGGCGCTCGCCGCTGCCGTCGACCGCGCGCTCGCGACCGGCGAGCACCTGGTCGCGGAGGCCGGCACGGGCGTCGGCAAGAGCCTCGCCTACCTCGTGCCCGCCCTCGCCTCGGGGCAGCGCGTCGTCGTGGCGACGGCGACGAAGGCGCTCCAGGAGCAGCTGCTCGCCAAGGACGTGCCGGTCGCGGCGGCCGCCGTCGGCGGCGAGCCCGCGGTCGCGGTGCTGAAGGGCCGCAACAACTACCTCTGCCGGCGGCAGCTCCGGGGGTTCCAGCCGTTCCTGCTCGCCGACGGCCGCGACGGCCGTGCGTGGGAGGCGATGCAGGGGTGGCTCGACGAGACGGAGACGGGCGACCGCGCCGAGCTCGAGCTCGAGCCGTCCGACGCGCTCTGGTCCGAGTTCGCGGTTGGCCCCGACCGCTGCTCCGGCCGTCGCTGCCCGTTCGTCGGGTCGTGCTTCGCCGAGGCGGCGCGCGAGCGCGCCGCGCACGCCGACCTCGTGATCGTCAACCACGCGCTCTACTTCGCGCACGTCGCGTCCGGGGGCGGCGTGCTGCCGGAGCACGACGCGGTCGTGTTCGACGAGGCGCACCGGCTCGAGGAGTCGGCGGCGTCGTGGCTCGGCGGTCGTGTCTCGCGCCCCGGGCTCAGGCGGCTCGCGCTCGACGTCGAGCGCGCCTGCCGCGACTCGGAGCGCCCGCTGCCGGCGCGCGCGCTCGACCGCGTCGAGCGCGGCGGCGAACGGCTCCTGCGCGTCGTCGCGCCGCCCGCCGGCCGCCGCCGCCTCCGCGAGCCGCCGGCGGAGGCCGCGCTCGTGCTGGTGGACGCGCTCGGCGACCTCGCGCTCGCCCTCGACGGGCAGGGCGAGGAGCTGGACGCGCTCGCCCGGCGGGCGCTCGCCACCGCTGCGCAGGTCGAGGCGATCCTCGAGCCCGACGCGCTCGAGCGGGTCGTCTGGGCCGAGCCGGATGCCGTCGCGTGGGCGCCGGTCGACGTCTCCGGAGAGTTGCGCGAGCGCCTCTGGGAGGACGGGCCGACCGCGATCCTCGTCTCGGCGACGCTCACGACGGGCGAGGACGCGACGTTCGTGCGCCGGCGGCTCGGGCTCGAGCGGGCGCGCGAGGCGGTCGTCGGCTCGCCGTACGACTTCGCCGAGCAGGCGCTGCTCTACGTGCCCCGCTCGCTGCCCGACCCGCGCGGCGACGGGTTCGCCGAGCGGGCGGCCGAGGAGATCGTCGCGCTGCTCGCGTTCTCGGAGGGTCGCGCGCTCGTGCTCACGTCGAGCTACCGGGCGCTCGACGTGTACCGCGAGCGCGTGCGCGGCCGCGTCCCGTACGACGTGCTCGTGCAGGGCGAGGCGCCCCGCGAGCGCCTGCTGGAGCGGTTCCGCGACGAGGTCGGCTCGGTGCTGCTCGCGACGTCGACGTTCTGGCAGGGCGTCGACGTGCCCGGCGAGTCCCTGTCGCTGCTCGTGATCGACAAGCTGCCGTTCTCGGCGCCGGGCGACCCGCTGCACGAGGCGCGCTGCGAGGCCGTCGAGCGGGGCGGAGGCGACTGGTTCCGCGACTACGCGCTGCCGTCGGCGATGCTCCAGCTCCGCCAGGGGTTCGGCCGGCTGATCCGGGGCCACGGCGACCGCGGCGTCGTCGCGATCCTCGACCCCCGGCTGCGCACGCGCGCGTACGGCCGCGCGTTCCTCGGCGCCCTGCCGCGCTGCCCGCTCGTCGAGGACGCGGCGGCGGTCGCGGCGTTCTTCTCCGACGGCGTCGCCGTTTCGGCTTGAATGGCCGCGCTTGGCGCAGCACACGCCGACCCCGCCGCCCGACGACCTCGGTCGCCGCCACCGGAACGCGCTCTACGCGCTCTCGGGCGCCGGTCTCGTCGCCCTCGCGGCCGTCTCGCTGCTCGTCGCGCTCAAGGGGCGTCCCCAGACCGCGGCGAGCGGCGCCGCGCGCGCGCTCGCCGCTGCCGGCTGCCGCTACCGCCACTACCCGCCGCTCCAGCGGCTGCCGCACTACCTGACGCTGCACCCGGCTCCCGCGCCGCGGTGGAACTCGCTGCCGCCGACGAGCGGCCGCCACTACTACCTGTGGGTTCGCTGGGGCGTCCACCGTGCGCCGGTGCCGCTGATCGAGGAGGTGCACAACCTGGAGCACGGCGGGGTCGTCATCCAGTACGGAAACCGGGTGCCCGGGGCCGAGATCGCGCGCATCACGTCGTTCTGGCGCGCCGACCCGAACGCGCTACTCGTCGCGCCGCTGCCGCAGCTCGGGAACGAGATCGCGCTGACCGCGTGGACGCAGTGGGCGGAATGCACGCGCTTTGACGCGGCCGCCTTCCACGCCTTCCGGCAGGCGTTCCGCTACCACGGCCCGGAGTCGCCGTACATCCCGAGGAGCGCGCTGGACCCGGGGCGCTAGCCTGTGTCGGCCCTGCCGGGGTGGCGGAACTGGTAGACGCGGCCGGCTTAAACCCGGCAGCCCTCGAGGCGTGGGGGTTCGACTCCCTCCCCCGGCATCAGTTCGAGTTTCTTCCCAAGCGGACTCAAGAAGTCGGCCGACTGCGGATCGTAGTGCGTAGTGATGGAGCGGTTCGACACGCCTCAGCTGCGCGAGTTCGAGGAACTCCACGAACGAGCGACCGCGATCGTCGTTGGGGCTTCCGCGGCGATCCGCCGCGACCTGCGGATTTCCACGGTAGTCGACGTCTGACACGACTGTCATGCTCAGCGCCTTCTTGCGGCGGTACGGCTCTCTCACTGCGGCCTTGCTCCTCGTTGTCCTCCCGCTGGCGCTCGCCGACGCGGGGTCGGCGTCGCGCCGGCCGCCCGCGAAGCCGCGCCCGGCCACGCCGGCGCCGCTGGCCGTCGACGCGAACGCCGCACCGGGCACGCCCGGCTGGCTGGGGCCGCTCGCGCCGGCGCCCGCGGCCGAGGTGTGGGCGTCCGCGACCGACGCGATGCCCGGCGACACGGTGGCGCTCCACGTGTCGACGGCCCCGTCGATGCCGTACCGGATCCTCGTCTACCGGCTCGGCTGGTACGGCGGCGTCGGGGCGACCCAGGTGGCGTGCCTGCCGAGCTGCGACGGGCGGGAACAGGGGGTCCCCCAGCCGCCCGTCCAGGCGACGCCCGAGGGCGACGTGGCGCCCTGGCCGACCACCGACACGCTCGAGGTCGGCAGTTCGTGGGTGAGCGGCTACTACCTGATCCGCGTGCTGCTGCTCGACGGGCCGAACCGCGGCGCGTCCGCGATGACGTACCTGATCGTGAACTCGCCCCAGCCGACGCGGATGCTCGTCCAGGTGCCCGTCGACACCTGGGAGGCGTACAACGACTGGGGCGGGCGCAGCCTCTACGACTTCCCGGGCCTGAAGCCGCGCGCCGACCGCGTCTCGTTCGACCGCCCGTACGACTGGACCGGGATCGGCGGCCAGAACCCGCTCGGCTGGGAGTACCCGCTCGTGCGGTTCATCGAGCGGAGGGGGTACGACGTGTCGTACCAGTCGGATGTCTACACCGACGCCCACCCCGAGTCGCTGCTGGCGCACAAGGTGATCGTCGTCGCCGGGCACTCCGAGTACTGGTCCGGGACGATGCGCGACGCGTTCGACACGGCGCGGGACGCGGGCGTCAACCTCGCGTTCATGGGGGCGAACGCCGCCTACTGGCAGGTCCGGATCGAGAACGGCGCCCGCACGATCTTCAGCGAGAAGTCGATGTACGACCCGAACCCGGTGGTCAGCCAGAAGACGGCGATGTTCCGCGAGATCGGCCGGCTCGAGTGCGCGCTGATCGGGATCCAGCACCAGGGAGTCGGGCTCTACTGGCCACCCGGCGACTACACCGTCCAGGCGGGCGCGCTGAACGACCCGTGGCTGCTCGGCACCGGCTTCAAGGCGGGCGACGTGCTACCGGGGATCGTCAGCGTCGAGAGCGACACCATCCCCGGCAACCAGACCGCGTCGTCGTCGTGCGGGCACCAGCTGACCGTCTTCTTCCACCGCCAGCATGGTGGCGACAAGGACGGGAACGCCGACGCGACGCGCTACGTCGCCCCGTCGGGGGCGATGGTGTTCGCGAGCGGCTCACACCAGTTCTCGTGGGGCCTCGACGACTTCCCCGCCGACCCGTACATGGGCCACGGCTTCGCCGACCCGCGCCTCCAGAAGTTCATGGACAACGCGTTCGCGTCGATGGGGGCGTACGCACCTACGCCCGTCCCGCCCCTTCCGTGACCGCGCGCAGACGGGCAGCGTGCTCGCCGGTCAGCGCCCCGGCCGCGTAGCGCCACCGCCAGTTGCCGTCATCGGTGCCGGGCAGGTTCATGCGCGCCTCGCCGCCGAGCGCGAGCACGTCCTGGAGCGGCGCGATCGCGAGGGCCGCGCGCGACGACCACGCGACCTCGAGCAGCGACCACGAGGGGTCGGCAGAATCCAGCCCCGTCGAGGCGCGGTCCTCATCCGACAGCGCCTCCCACCAGCCGACGGTCGTGTCGTTGTCGTGCGTGCCGGTGTAGACGACGGACTGCTCCTGGTGGTTCTGCGGCAGGTGGGGGTTCGTCGGGTCGGGCCCGAGCGCGAACTGGAGCACGACCATGCCGGGGAAGCCGAGCTCGCGGCGCAGACGGACGACCGGCTCGGTGATCACGCCGAGGTCCTCGGCGACCACCGGCAGCTCGCCCAGTTCCGCCTGCGCCGCGTCGAAGAGCGACTTGCCGGGCCCACGGCGCCAGCGCCCGTGCTGCGCGGTCGCGCTGCCGCGCGCGACCGACCAGTAGGAGACGAAGCCGCGGAAGTGGTCGATCCGCGTCAGGTCGACCAGCGCGAACGTCCGGCGCAACCGCTCGACCCACCAGCGGTAGCCGTCGCGACGCATCGCCCCCCAGTCGTAGAGCGGGTTGCCCCAGAGCTGGCCCGTCTCCGCGAACGCGTCGGGTGGGACGCCGGCGACGCAGTCCGCCTGGAAGAGCGCCGGGTGGGCGAGATGATCGGCGCCGCCGTCGGCGACGTAGATCGGGATGTCCCCGAAGATGCGCACGCCGCGCCCGGCGGCGTAGGCGCGAAGCGCGCTCCACTCGCGCTCGAAGCGCACCTGGTCATCGAGCGAGCCGCCCCAGTCGAGCCACGAGTCGAGCCAGTAGGCGTTGCGCTCGCGGAACGCGCGCGCCTCCGCGGCCGAGACGCGTGCGGCTGGTTCGGCGAGCAGGGCCGGCGAGCCCGCGAACGCGGAGGGCGACATGTACGGCGAGCCGGTGTCGTCGGGCGGCCCCAGTGGCAGCACCTGCCACCAGCGCTGGCCCGCGGCGGCGAGCCAGTCGACGAAGCGGTAGGCGTGTTCGTCCAGGACTCCGTTCGGCAACGAGGTCGGATGGAGAAGGATCCCTGAGGCACGTTCGAGCAGCACGCGTTTTGCAAGAGTCTCAAAGAACTGTGGCGCTCCCCAAGTCCACCCAACCGCCGGCCCGGATCCAGATCCAGGCGGTCGAGCCGCTCCTCGACTGCGGCCGGTTCGCGGTCAAGCGGACGGTCGGCGACCGGGTCGACGTCTACGCGACGATCGTCAAGGACGGCCATGACGTGCTCGGCGCCGCGATCCGTGTGCGCGGCCCCGGCGAGCGGCGGTTCCACGAGGAGCCGCTGCGGCCGCTCGGCAACGACCGCTGGGGCGGCTCCTTCGCCGTCGACCGGCCGGGGCGCTGGCAGTTCCAGGTCGCCGCGTGGACCGACCGCGTCGCGACGTGGCGCGACGAGCTGCGCCGCAAGGTGGACGCCGGCCAGCAGGACCTCGCCGGCGAGCTGTCGGAGGGCGCCGTGCTGCTCGGCCGCGACGCCTTGACCGTCGAGGAGGGCCTCGAGCTCGAGGGCGGTGACCGCCACGGCGAGGCGTGCAGCGACGCCCTCGAGGTGGACGTCGACCGCGAGCTCGCGCGCTTCGGGGCCTGGTACGAGCTGTTCCCGCGCTCGTGGGGCGGCTTCGCCGGCGTCACCGCGGTGCTGCCGGAGCTGGCGGCGCTCGGCTTCGACGTCGTCTACCTGCCGCCGGTGCACCCGATCGGCCGCACGAACCGCAAGGGGCGGAACAACTCTCCGGCCGCGGAGCCGGGCGACGTCGGCTCGCCCTGGGCGATCGGCTCGGAGGAGGGCGGCCACGACGCGATCGACCTGCAGCTCGGCACCTGGGAGGAGTTCGACGCGATGGTGGCCGCGGCGAAGGAGCTCGGCGTCGAGATCGCGCTCGACTTCGCGATCCAGTGCTCGCCCGACCACCCGTGGCTCGGGGAGCACCCGGAGTGGTTCAACCGGCGCCCGGACGGGACGCTGAAGTACGCCGAGAACCCGCCGAAGCGCTACCAGGACATCTACAACGTCAACTTCGAGTCGGAGGACTGGCGCGGGCTCTGGGAGGCGCTGCGCGACGTCGTGCTGCACTGGGTCGGGCACGGCGTCACCGTCTTCCGCGTCGACAACCCGCACACGAAGCCGGTCTCGTTCTGGGAGTGGCTGATCCGCGAGGTGCGCTCGCAGCATCCCGAGGTGATCTTCCTCGCGGAGGCCTTCACGCGGCCGTCGATGATGACCACGCTCGCCAAGGCGGGCTTCGCGCAGAGCTACACGTACTTCACCTGGAAGAACACGAAGGCCGAGCTCGCGGAGTTCATGCAGCAGCTGATCGCGTGGTCGCCGTTCTACCGGTCGAACGCATTCGCGAACACGCCGGACATCCTGCACGAGTACCTCCAGCGCGGCGGCCCGCCGGCCTTCGAGGCGCGGCTCGTGCTCGCGGCGACGCTGTCGCCGTCGTACGGCATCTACTCGGGGTTCGAGTCGTTCGAGAACGTGCCGGTGCGGCCCGGCTCCGAGGAGTACCTCGACTCGGAGAAGTACGAGGTGCGGCGGCGGGCGCTCGACGGGCCGCTGCTGCCGCTCGTCCGCCGGCTGAACGAGGTCCGGCGCGCGCAGCCGGCGCTCCAGCGCGTCGAGAACCTCCAGTGGCTCGAGACGGAGAGCGACCAGCTCGTCGCCTACGCGAAGGACGACGTCGTCTGCATCGTCAACCTCGACCCGTTCGCGGAGCGCGAGGGCGTCTGCGTCGTGCCGGTCGCACTGGGCTTCCCGCCCGCGTTCGAGGTGCGCGACCTGCTGGCCGGCCAGACGTTCACCTGGCGCGCGGGCCGGAACTACGTGCGCCTCGGCCCCGGCCAGGCGCACGTGCTCGAGGTGGCGCTCCCGTGAGCGACCCGTCGAACTGGTTCGAGCGGGAGCCGCTCTGGTTCAAGACGGCGGTCTTCTACGAGATCCACCTGCGCGGCTTCTACGACGGCAACGAGGACGGCTCCGGCGACTTCAAGGGGCTGACCGAGAAGCTCGACTACCTCCAGGAGATCGGCATCGACTGCATCTGGCTGCTGCCGTGCTACGCGAGCCCGCTGCGCGACGGCGGCTACGACATCGCCGACTTCTTCCAGATCCACCCCGACTACGGGACGATCGACGACTTCAAGCTGTTCATCGACCAGGCGCACCAGCGCGGCCTGCGCGTGATCGCCGACCTCGTCATGAACCACACGTCGAGCGACCACCCGTGGTTCCAGGCGAGCCGCGCGGAGCCCGACGGCCCCTACGGCGACTGGTACGTCTGGAGCGACGACGACACGCGCTGGAGCGAGGCGCGGATCATCTTCGTCGACACGGAGCCGTCGAACTGGACGTGGGATCCCGTGCGCGGCCAGTACTACTGGCACCGCTTCTTCTCGCACCAGCCGGACCTCAACTACGACAACGTCGAGGTGCAGGAGCAGATGCTGAACGTCCTGCGCTACTGGCTCGACCTCGGCCTCGACGGCTTCCGGCTCGACGCGGTGCCGTACCTCTACGAGCGCGACGGGACGAACGGCGAGAACCTGCCGGAGACGCACGCCTTCCTGAAGCGCGTGCGCGCCGAGATCGACGCGCGCTACGCCGACCGCGTGCTGCTCGCCGAGGCGAATCAGTGGCCCGAGGACGTCGTCCAGTACTTCGGCGACGGGGACGAGTGCCACATGGCGTTCCACTTCCCGGTGATGCCGCGCCTGTTCATGTCGGTGCGGCGCGAGGACGCGATGCCGATGATCGAGATCATCGGCCGCACGCCGCAGATCCCCGACAACTGCCAGTGGGGCCTCTTCCTGCGCAACCACGACGAGCTGACGCTCGAGATGGTCACCGACGACGAGCGCGACTACATGTACGAGGAGTACGCGAGAGACCCGCGCATGCGCCTCAACCTGGGCATCCGCCGCCGCCTCGCGCCCCTGCTGGACAACGGCCGCGACGAGATCCAGCTCGTGCACGCGATCCTCTTCTCGCTGCCGGGCTCGCCGGTCCTCTACTACGGCGACGAGATCGGGATGGGCGACAACATCTTCCTCGGCGACCGCGACGGCGTGCGCACGCCGATGCAGTGGACGGGCGACCGGAACGGCGGCTTCTCGCGCGCCGACTTCGCGCAGCTCTACCTGCCGCCGCTGATGGACCCGGTCTACGGCTACCAGGCCGTGAACGTCGAGGCGCAGCTGCGGCAGCCGCACTCGCTGCTGCGCTGGCTGCGGCGGCTGATCACGCTGCGCAAGCAGCACCCGGTCTTCGGTCTCGGCAGCTACGAGGCGCTGCGGCCGAACAACCCGCGGATCTTCGCGCACATCCGCACATACGAGGACGACATCGTGCTGTGCGTGCACAACGTCGCCCGCTCGGCGCAGGCGGTCGAGCTCGACCTCTCCCGCTTCGAGGGCATGATCCCGATCGAGATGTTCGGCCAGAGCGCGTTCCCGCGCATCGGCGAGCTGCCCTACCTGCTGACGTTGGCGCCGAGAGGGTTCTTCTGGTTCCAGTTGCGGAAGGACGAGCAGGGGTAGGGGATGACGGACGAGCAGGCACTCATCGAGTTCGTGACCGCGCAACGCTGGTTCGGGTCGAAGACCCGGACGATCGCGCGCGCGCAGGTGGTGGACTCCGCGACGTTGCGCGAGGCCGATCCGCCGCTCCGCCTCGAGCTGGTCGCGATCGGCTTCGACACCGGCACGCACGAGACGTACCAGCTGCTCGTCGACGACGGCTTCGACGCGATCGCGGACTCGCGCCAGGCCCGCGAGCTGGTGCACATGATCCGCACCGGCTCGAAGCTGCCGGCGGCGGAGGGGATCGTCGAGTTCGGCGTCGTCGAGGGGTACGCCGGCCTCGGGCAGGAGCTGCGCGAGGCGCGGGTGATCACCGGCGAGCAGTCGAACACGTCGATCGTCTTCGACGAGGAGCTGATCCTGAAGGTGTTCCGCCGGCTCGAGGCCGGGATCAACCCCGAGCTCGAGCTGCTGCGCTTCCTGACGCAGAGCGGCTTCGAGAACATCGCGCAGCTCGCGGGCTGGTACGCGTACTCCGGCCGCCCGATGGATGCGACGCTCGGGATCCTCCAGCGCTTCGTCGCCGGCGGGCTCGACGGCTGGGAGCTGGCGCTCGACACGCTCGCCGACGGCTCGGAGGGCTTCCTCGCGAGCCTGCGCCGGCTCGGCGCGGTCACCGGCCGGATGCACACGCTGCTCGGCAGCGAGCCGGGCGACCCGAACTTCTGCCCGGAGACGCCGTCCGCCGAGGCGCTGGGGCTGCTGACGGCGGCGATCGACGACGAGATCGAGAGCATCTTCACGGAGCTGCCCGAGACCGAGGACCTCGCGCCGATCCGCGGGCGCGGCGAGGAGGTCCGCGAGCGGCTGCGGCTCTGGACGCACATGGGCGACATCGGCCGCGTCATCCGCGTGCACGGCGACTTCCACCTCGGCCAGACGCTGTGGTCGGAAGGGGACTGGGTGATCCTCGACTTCGAGGGCGAGCCGGCGCGCTCGCTGCCGGAACGGCGCCGCAAGCGCAGCCCGCTGCGCGACGTGGCGGGCATGCTGCGCTCGTTCGCGTACGCGGCCTCGGCGGGCGAGGTGCTGCGCGGCGTCTCCGCGCCGGCGGACTGGGAGGCGCGCGCCCGCGCGGAGTTCCTGGCGGGCTACCGCGAGACGATCGAGCCGACGCTCGTCCCGGCCGGCGCCGCGATGGAACGGCTGCTCCAGGTGTTCGAGCTGGAGAAGGCGGTATACGAGCTCCGGTACGAGCTCAACAACCGGCCGGACTGGGTACGGATCCCGGTGGCGGGGATCGTCCGGCTGCTCGAGGAGGAGGTGGCGGTGTGACGCAGGCGCGGGCGAGCGCGTTCGGCGAGCTGGACATCTGGCTCGCGCGGGCGGGCCGGCACGAGGAGCTGTACGCGAAGCTCGGCGCGCACCCGGTCGAGGGGGGCGTCCGCTTCGCCGTCTGGGCGCCGAACGCCCGCTACGTCAGCGTCGTCGGCGACTTCAACGGCTGGGACCCGGCGGCCGACGCGCTCCATCCCGTCGACGGCACGGGCATCTGGGAAGGCGTCGTCGAGGGCGCCGAAGGAGGGCAGCGCTACAAGTACCACCTCGACGGGCGCGAGAAGGCCGACCCCGTCGCGTTCCGAGCGGAGGTGCCGCCGAAGACGGCGTCGGTCGTGTTCGAGCCGGAGTACGAGTGGCTCGACACCGACTGGCTCGAGGCGCGGCACGCGCAGGAGCCGATCGACCGGCCCCTCGCGATCTACGAGGTGCACGCGCCGTCGTGGCGCCACGGCCTCGGCTGGCGGGAGCTGGCTGACCAGCTCGCGCCGTACGTTCGCGACCTGGGCTTCACGCACGTCGAGCTGCTGCCGGTGATGCACCACCCGTTCACGGGCTCCTGGGGCTACCAGGTGACCGGCTACTACGCGCCGCTCTCGTCGATGGGCTCCCCCGACGACTTCCGCTACTTCGTCGACCACCTGCACGCGAACGGCATCGGCGTCATCCTCGACTGGGTGCCGGCGCACTTCCCGCGCGACGAGTGGGCGCTGGCGCGCTTCGACGGCACGGCGCTGTACGAGCACGACGACCCGCGCCGCGGCGCGCACCCCGACTGGGGCACGCTCGTGTTCAACCTCGGCCGCAGCGAGGTGCAGAACTTCCTGCTCGCGAACGCGCTCTTCTGGCTGCGCGAGTACCACGCGGACGGGCTGCGAGTCGACGCGGTCGCGTCGATGCTCTACCTCGACTACTCGCGCAAGCAGGGCGAGTGGGTCCCGAACCGGTTCGGCGGCCGTGAGGACCTCGAGGCGGTCGCGTTCCTGAAGGACCTCAACGAGCTCGTGCACGCGCGCGAGCCGGGCGTGATCTCCGCGGCCGAGGAGTCCACCGCGTGGCCGGCGGTCTCTCGGCCGACCTACGTCGGCGGCCTGGGCTTCGGGTTCAAGTGGAACATGGGCTGGATGCACGACACGCTCGCGTACTTCCAGCACGAGCCGGTGCACCGCCGCTTCCACCACCACGAGCTGACCTTCTCGCTCGTCTACGCGTGGAACGAGAACTTCATCCTGCCGCTGTCGCACGACGAGGTGGTGCACGGCAAGGGGTCGCTGCTCCAGAAGATGCCGGGCGACCGGTGGCAGCAGCTCGCGAACCTGCGCGCGCTCTACGCCTACATGTGGGCGCATCCAGGCAAGAAGCTCCTCTTCATGGGGCAGGAGCTGGCGGCGCCGTGGGAGTGGAACCACGCGGACGAGCTGCCGTGGTGGCTGCTCGAGCACGGAGAGCACGCCGGCGTGCGCGACCTCGTGCGCGACCTGAACCGGATCTACCGCGACGAGCCGGCGCTGTGGGAGGTCGACTTCTCGCACGACGGGTTCCGCTGGCTCGAGCCGAACGACGCGCTCAACAACGTGCTCGCGTTCATGCGCGTCTCGCGGGACGCGTCGCGCGAGGTGGTCTGCGTCGCGAACCTGTCGCCGGTGCCGCGCGAGCGCTACCGCGTCGGGCTGCCGCACCCCGGCGCGTGGACCGAGCTCGTCAACACGGACTCGCAGTTCTACGGCGGCTCCGGGCTGGGGAACATGGGGGAGGTGCGCGCGGAGGAGCACGGCTGGCACGAGCAGCCGTACTCGGCCGAGCTGACGCTGCCGCCGCTCTCCGTCCTCTGGCTGCGCCGCGCGTGACGCCGACCGCATTCCGCGTCTGGGCGCCGGCGTCGCGCTCGCTGGCCGTGCGCCTGCGCGGCCGCGACGTGCCGCTCGAGCCGGCGGCGGACGGCTACTTCGCCGGCGAGGTGGAGGCGGCCGACGGCGACGACTACCTGCTCGTGCTCGACGACGGGCGGGCGCTGCCGGACCCGTGCTCGCGCTGGCAGCCGGAGGGCGTGCGGGGCCCGTCGCGCGTGCTCGACACCGGCGCCTTCGAGATCGCGCCGGGACCGGCGCTCGAGCTCGACGAGCTCGTCGTCTACGAGCTGCACGTTGGCACTTTCAGCGAGGCCGGCACCTTCGACGGCGTCGTCCCGCACCTGCGGGCCCTGCGCGAGCTCGGCGTCACCGCGATCGAGCTGATGCCCGTGGCGACGTTCCCCGGCGAGCGGGGCTGGGGCTACGACGGCCTCTACACCTGGGCGCCGCACCCCGCCTACGGCGGCCCGCACGGGCTCGGCCGCCTCGTCGACGCGGCGCATCGGGAGGGGCTCGGCGTGCTGCTCGACGTCGTCTACAACCACCTCGGGCCCGGATCGGAGGCGATCGCGGCCTTCGGGCCCTGGTTCACCGACCGGCACGAGACGTTCTGGGGCGCGGCGCTCGACTACTCGCAGCCGGGGGTGCGCGACTGGGCGATCGGCAACGCGGAGCTGTGGACGCGCGACTACGGGGTCGACGGGCTGCGCCTCGACGCCGTGCACTCGGTCTTCGACGACTCGCCGGTACACGTGCTGCGGGAGCTCAGGGACCGCGTGCGGGGGCTCGTGATCAGCGAGATGGGCCACGCCGACCTGCGGCCGCTCGAGGAGTGGGGCCACGACGCGATGTGGCTCGACAACCTCCACCACGAGCTGCACGTCCTGCTGACCGGCGAGCACGAGAGCTACTACGCGGCCTTCGGCTCCTTCGAGAGCCTGATCGCGGAGCTCGAGCGGCCGCGGCCGGAGCGGTTCGTCGTCTGCGCGCAGAACCACGACCAGGTCGGCAACCGCGCGGTCGGTGACCGGCTGCCGCCGGACGCGCACCGCGTAGCCTTGTCGGTCGTGCTGTTCTCGCTCTCGACGCCGCTGCTCTTCATGGGCGAGGAGCACGACGAGCGCGCGCCTTTCCAATTCTTCACCGACCACATCGACCCGGCGATCGCGGAGGCGACGCGCGAGGGCCGCAGGCGCGAGTTCGCCGCCTTCGCCGACTTCTCGGGCGAGGACGTCCCCGACCCGCAGGACGCCGCGACGTTCGAGCGCTCCCGCATCTCGCACGCGCCCGCCGACCCGCTCTACGCCGAGCTGCTGCGCCTGCGCCGCGAGCTGCCCCGGCGGCTCGAGGCGTCGGCCGACGGCCCGCGGCTGACGCTGCGGCGCGGCGACGCGACGCTGCTCGCCGACTTCGCGGCGAAGACGGTGGAGCTCGCGACGTGAGCCGCAAGGTGTGGCCGGGCGACCCGTTCCCGCTCGGCGCGACCTGGGACGGCGAGGGGACGAACTTCGCGCTCTTCTCGGAGAACGCGGAGCGTGTCGAGCTCTGCCTGTTCGACGGCGACGACCGCGAGGAGCGCGTCGAGCTCGAGGAGCGCACCGCGTTCAACTGGCACTGCTACCTGCCCGCGGTCGGTCCCGGGCAGCGCTACGGCTACCGCGTGCACGGCCCGTACGACCCCGCGACCGGCCGCCGCTTCAACCCCGCGAAGCTGCTGATCGACCCATACGCGAAGGCGATCGACGGCGCGGTCGACTGGCGGGCGGCGAACACGCTGCCGTACGTGCCGTCAGGTGCCGAGGACGCCGACCTGACCGCCGATCGCACCGACTCGGCGCCGGCGATCCCGAAGGCCCACGTGATCGACCCGGGGTTCGACTGGGAGAACGACGAGTGGGTGCGGCCGAGGACGCCGTGGCACGAGACCGTGATCTACGAGGTGCACGTGAAGGGATTCACGCAGCGCCGCGCCGACGTGCGCGAGGACCTGCGCGGCAGCTACGCGGGCCTGGCGAGCGAGAGCGCGATCGCCTACCTGCAGTCGCTCGGCGTCACGGCGGTCGAGCTGCTGCCGATCCACCACATCGCGGACGAGGGGTTCCTGCACGACCGCGGCCTCACGAACTACTGGGGGTACTCGACGATCGGCTACCTCGCGCCGCACTCCCTCTACGCGGCGACGGGGGAGCAGGTGCGCGAGTTCAAGGGGATGGTGAAGGCGCTCCACCGCGCCGGCATCGAGGTGATCCTCGACGTCGTCTACAACCACACGGCCGAGGGCAACCACCTCGGGCCGATGCTGAGCTTCCGCGGGGTCGACAACCAGAGCTACTACCGGCTCGTGCCCGACCAGCCGCGCTTCTACATGGACTACACCGGCACGGGCAACACGTTGAACCCGGTGCACCCGACGGTGCTGCGGCTGATCATGGACTCGCTTCGCTACTTCGTGATCGACTGCCACGTCGACGGCTTCCGCTTCGACCTGGCGTCGGCGCTGGCGCGCGAGTTCTACGAGGTCGACCGCCTGTCGGCGTTCTTCGACATCATCCACCAGGACCCGATCCTCTCCCAGGTGAAGCTGATCGCCGAGCCGTGGGACGTCGGCCCCGGCGGCTACCAGGTCGGCAACTTCCCGATCCTCTGGTCGGAGTGGAACGGCATGTACCGCGACACGATGCGCGACTTCTGGCGGGGCGGCGCTCCGGTGCGCGACTTCGCCTCCCGGTTCGGCGGCTCGGCCGACCTCTACGAGACCGACGGACGGCGGCCGTTCGCGTCGGTCAACTTCGTCACCGCACACGACGGCTTCACGCTGCGCGACCTCGTCTCCTACAACGAAAAGCACAACGAGGCGAACGGCGAGGGGAACAAGGACGGCACCGACGACAACCGCTCCTGGAACTGCGGCGTCGAGGGGCCGACGGACGACCCCGCGGTGGTGGCGCTGCGCGCCCGCCAGCAGCGCAACTTCCTGGCGACGCTGCTGCTGTCGCAGGGAGTGCCGATGTTGCTCGGCGGCGACGAGATCGGCCGCACGCAGCAGGGCAACAACAACGCCTGGTGCCAGGACAACGAGCTCTCCTGGTTCGCGTGGGAGACGGCCGACGAGGAGCTGCTCGCGTTCACGCGGCGGCTGATCGAGCTGCGTCGCGCGCATCCGGTGTTCCGGCGCACGCGCTTCTTCGACGGCAGCGGCGAGCAGCTCCCAGACGTGTGGTGGATGCGCCCCGACGGTCGCCGTATGACGCGTCGCGACTGGGACAACGCCGAGGCGCGCGCGATCGGCGTCTTCCTGAACGGCGAGGAGCTGCGCGCCGAGACGCGGCACGGCGCCGAGCTCAGCGACGACTCCTTCCTGATGCTGTTCAACGCGCACTTCGAGGACATCTCCTTCCGCCTGCCGGCGCGCCGCTTCGGCACCCACTGGGAGGTGGAGCTCGCCACCGGCCGCTGCGAGGCCGAGCGGCTCGTGCCGGGCGCGGACGTCGTCGTCGAGGCGCGCTCGCTCGCGCTGCTCCGCAGGGTGTGACCTTCCGGGCGACGTACCGGCTCCAGCTGACGCCGGAGTTCGGCTTCGCGGAGGCGCGCGCGCTCGTCCCGTACCTCCGCGACCTCGGCGTCTCGCACCTCTACCTCTCGCCGTCGCTCCAGGCGCGGGCGGGCTCGACGCACGGCTACGACGTCGTCGACCCGCGGCACGTGTCGGAGGCGCTCGGCGGCGAGGAGGGGCTCCGCGCGCTCGCCGCCGAGGGGCTCGGCGTCGTCCTCGACATCGTCCCGAACCACATGGCGGCGGTCGACGAGAACCCGTTCTGGCGGGACCTGGCCCTGCGGGAGATGTTCTTCGACGTCGACCTGCGCACCGGCTTCCACCGGCGCTTCTTCGACATCGGCGAGCTCGCCGGCGTCAAGCAGGAGGACTGGGAGGTGTTCTGGGCGACGCACGCGAAGGTGATCGAGCTCGCCCGCGAGGGCGTGATCGACGGCGTCCGCGTCGACCACCCGGACGGGCTCGCCAACCCCGGCGAGTACTTCGAGCGGCTCCGCGACGCCGGCGTCCGCCACGTGTGGGCGGAGAAGATCCTCGAGCCGGGCGAAGAGCTGCGCGACTGGCCGGTCGACGGCACGACGGGGTACGAGTTCCTGAACGACGTGATGGCGCTGCACGTGAACGCCGGCGCCGAGCAGGCGTTCAGCGAGCTGTACGCAGAGGTGACCGGCGACACGCGCCGCTTCGAGGACATCGCCGCACTCTCGAAGCTCGAGATGGCGGTGAACACGTTCGAGCCGGAGCTGCGGCGCCTGCACCAGGAGGTGGAGGTCGAGAACCTGCCGCTCGCGCTCGCCTCCTTCCACGTCTACCGCACCTACATCCAGCCGTACCACGGGATCGTCGAGGACGCCGACCGCGCGGAGGTGGGCCGCGCGAACGTCTCCGAGGAGCTGCGCCGGATCCTCTTCCTCCAGGCGCCGGGCCACGAGGACTTCGTCGTCCGCTTCCAGCAGACGACGGGCCCGGTGATGGCGAAGGGGGTGGAGGACACCGCCTTCTACCGCTTCTTCCGGCTCGCGGCGCTGAACGAGGTCGGCGGCAACCCGGCGCGGTTCGGGCTCGACGTCGACGCGTTCCATGCCGCGAACGCGAGCCGCCTCGCCCGCTTCCCGGATCACCTGCTGACCACGTACACGCACGACACGAAGCGCTCCCCCGACGTCCGCGCCCGGATCGTCGCGCTGACGTGGCTCGCGGACGAGTGGGCCGACCGTGTGCGCGCGTGGCGCGCGGAGCTCGGGCCGCTCGACGACCCGCGCGAGGAGCTGCTCGTCCTCCAGACGCTGGTCGGCGCCGCGCCGATCGAGCGCGCGCGACTCGACGCGTACCTCGAGAAGGCGCTGCGCGAGGGGAAGGTGAACACGAACTGGCTCGCGCCGAACGTCGAGCACGAGCGCGCGGTGCAGGCGTGGGCGGCGCGCGCCGCGGCGCTGGTCGAGCGGGACCCGTTCCTCGAGCGCGTACGCACGCTCGGGCGCGGCATCGCGCTCTCGCAGCTCCTCCTGAAGCTCACCTCGCCGGGAGTCGCCGACCTCTACCAGGGCGACGAGCTCGAGGACCTGTCGCTCGTCGACCCCGACAACCGCCGCCCGGTCGACTGGGAGCGGCGGCGGCGCGCCCTCGCCGCGCTGCGCGCGGGCGAGCCGCCGGCGGCGGAGACGGAGAAGCTGCACGTCACGTGGCGGACGCTCGCGGTGCGGAGGGAGCGCGCCGACGCGTTCGCGGGCGCGTACGAGCCGCGCGACCTGGGGCCGGGCGTATGCGCGTTCGTGCGCGGCGGAGTGGTGCTCGTCGCGGCGACGGTGCGTCCCGGCGTCGAGCCGCGCGCGCCGGCCGGCTGGCGCGACGTGCTCGGCGTCCCGGGGCTGGTGCTGGCCGTCCCGGCCTGAGGTTCCATCGGACCGCGATCCGGGCTACCCTGCGCCGATGCGGCTCGCCCTCGTGCTCGCGCTCGCCCTCGCCCTCCCGGCGGCGGCGCTCTCGTCCGTGCGCTCGGCCCCTGCGCCCTGCGCGCTCGTGCCTGCGAAGACGGTCTCGAAGGACCTCGGCGCGCCGGCGAAACCGCTCTCCGAGCGGGCGAACAACGGCACGAAGGTGTGCGTGTACGTCGCCTCGACCGGCCAGCTGCAGATCGAGTCGGGCTCGCGGGCCGAGTTCGTGATCGCGAGCCCGGCGGCGAGCCCTCCGGGCACGGTGATCAAGCGCGAGCCGAGCCTCGGCGAGAACGGCGAGCTCTCCTACAACACCCGGAAGCGCTACCGCTTCGCCGACGCCGCGTTCGAGCTCGGCGCGTACTACATCGCGGTCTACAGCAACACGGCGTCGGCCACGGACGTGCTCGCCCTCGCCGAGCTCGCCCACAAGAAGCTGGCCGGCTGATCGAGGCGAGCTAGCTCGTCGGCCAGCCCTGGCGCGCGAGCCAGGCGTCGAGCTCCGAGGCGGGCCGGTGCGACAGCGGCTCGAGCGGCGGCACCTGCTCGACGGCGCGCGCCGGCGCCGCGGCGACCCGGTCGAGGACGCCGGCGATGTCGGCGGTCGCCTGCCGCAGCGCCGCTGAGAGACCGGCGCGCAGCGCGAGCAGCTGCTCGCACTGCTGCTGGAGCTCGCGCACCTGGAGCAGCCCCTCCGTGCGCAGCGCGGCGGCGCGCTGTTCGGCCTCCTGGACGATCGCCCGCGCCCGCGCCTGGGCGTCGGCGTCCGCGTCGGCGGCGGCAGGAGCCTTCGGCGCCGCCTCGAGCGCCTGCATCAGCGCGCGCTCGCGCCCGCGGAGCGCGTCGAGCTGCCGGTGCAGCTCGTCGATCTCGGTCTGCATCGCGGCCGTCCGGGCGCGTAGCGCCCCCAGCTCGGCGTCGACCGCGCCCGTGTGCTCGTCGGCCACGACGCACAGCGTAATCCCTCCCCCGGCGGGACACGGCGCCCGACATATGACACGCATGTCTGCTGCTGTCCGATGTCTGCACCTGTACGCTCGTCGGTGGGGTCGGGGTGCCGCAGCCCCGGCCCCACCCTTACGCTGGCCCCGTGCTGGAGCAGGCGCAGGCGGCCGCCGAGGCGGCCGCGCGGGAGTGGGGGCTCGAGCTCGGGGCGCCGTTCGCGCTCTCGCGCTTCTCGTACGTGGCGCCCGCGGGCGAGGGCGCCGTGGTGAAGGTGGCATGGGAGGGGGACGACGAGTCGCTGCACGAGCCCGAGGCGCTCGCCCTCTGGGACGGCGACGGCGCCGTCCGCCTGCTCCGCTCCGACCCGGCTCGCCGGGCCCTGCTGCTCGAGCGCGCGCTGCCGGGCGGCGACATCTCCGACCTGCCCGACGACGAGGCGATGGCGATCGCCGTCGAGCTCGGCCGCCGTCTCTGGCGCCCGGCGGGCGAGCCGTTCCGTCGCGTCGCCGACCACGTGCCGCGGTGGCTCGACAACGCGGACGGCGAGGGCGCCGACGTCCTGCTGCCGCTCGCACGCGGGCTCTGGGCAGAGCTCCAGCCGGTCGGAAACTGGCTCGTCCACGGCGACTTCCATCACCACAACGTCCTCCGCCACCGCGGCGGCCACGTCGCGATCGACCCGAAGCCGTTCCTCGCCGACCGGGAGTACGACGTCTACACCTGGCTGCACAACCCGCTGCCGTACCGGATGGTCGACCGGGAGCGGACCGAGCGGCGGATCGCGGCGTTCGTGGCGGCCGGCCTCGACGACCGGCGGATCCGCGCCTGGGCGATCGTCCGCGGCGCCTACCTGATCGGCACGCGCGAGGAGGCCGAGCTGCTCGCGACCCTGCTGGACTAAAGCAGCAGCTTGACCCAGGCGGGCTTGCACTCGCACTCGATGTGCGAGCAGCCGCAGCTGCGGCACGTCCACTGCGTGAGGACGACCCAGCGCAGGTGGGCGAGGGCGACCGCGAGGCCAACGCAGAAGACGGGCAGGAGCTCGGGGTGGCGCATGGGAAGAGGATCGCCCCGATCGCCCGCCGCCGCATGGGTCTGGCGGCCCATCCTGCGGGGTCTCCCGGCCCATTCCAGTAGCCTGCGGGCGGTGACCAAGGTCGCGCCCACGCCGACGACGCTCGAGTGGGACACGCCGCTCTACCAGCAGGCGAGCCTCCAGCTCGAGCACGCGCTCGCCCTCGCGGAGGTGCCCGACGCTGTCGCGAACCGGCTGCGCTACCCGGAGCGGGCGCTGATGGTCAGCCTGCCGATCTGCATGGACGACGGAACGTACCGCTCGTTCCCGGCCTACCGCGTGCGCCACTCGTCGGTGCTGGGCCCGACGAAGGGCGGCATCCGCTACGACGAGACGGTCGACATGGGCGAGTGCGCCGCGCTCGCGATGTGGATGACGTGGAAGTGCGCGCTGCTGCGGCTGCCGTACGGCGGCGCCAAGGGTGGCGTGCGCTGCAACGCGCGCGAGCTCTCGACGAACGAGCTGACGCGGATCACGCGTCGCTTCACGTCGGAGCTGATGAACTTCATCGGCCCGCAGCAGGACATCCCCGCGCCGGACATGGCGACGAACGAGCAGACGATGGCGTGGATGATGGACACGTACTCGATGCAGAAGGGCTTCGCCGTCCCGGAGATCGTCACCGGGAAGCCCGTCTCGATCGGCGGCTCCGTCTTCCGCCACGAGGCGACCGGCGCCGGTGTCGTGATGGTCGTCGAGCGCGCGTGCCATCGCCTCGGGTGGGGCCTCGCCGAGCAGCGCTGCGTCGTGCAGGGCTTCGGCAACGTCGGTGGCATCGCCGCGACCGAGCTGCACGAGAAGGGCGCGCGCGTGATCGCGGTCTCGGACATCTCAGGCGGCGTCGTCTCCGAGCGCGGGCTCGACGTGCCACGCCTGAACGCGCACGTCGCCGAGCACGGCTCGCTCGAGGGGTACGAGCGTGGCGTCACGCGCATCACGAACGAGGAGCTGCTCGAGCTCGACTGCGACATCCTCGTGCTCGCCGCGCGCGAGGACCAGGTGACGGGGGAGAACGCCGGCAACCTCCGTTGCAGGCTCGTCGCCGAGGGCGCGAACGGGCCGACGTCGGTCGAGGGCGACGCGATCCTCGCCGAGCGCGGCATCCCGGTGCTGCCCGACATCCTCACGAACGCCGGCGGCGTCACCGTCAGCTACTTCGAGTGGGTGCAGGACCTCGGCCGGCTCTTCTGGGACCGCGACGAGATCCGGCGCCGGCTCGCCGACAAGATGTCGGACGCTTTCGATCGGGTCTGGGACGTGGCGCAGGAGCGCGGCATCACGCTGCGCGACGCCGCGCTCGTCGCCGCGCTCCGCGAGGTGTCCGCCGCGCTCGAGTCGCGCGGCATCTACCCATGAGCGACCTCGTCCGCGACGCGATGGTCCGCGAGCCGCTCGCGCTCGACGCGCGTGCGAGCGCGCGCGAGGCGGGCGAGGCGCTGTCGCGCGACGAGGTGCGCGCCGTGCTCGTCTGCGACGAGGGGAAGCTGATCGGCGTCGTCACCCGCAAGACGCTCGTTCGCGAGGTGGTCGCGACGGGCCGCGACCCGGCGACGACGACGCTCGGCGAGATCGCCGAGCCGCCCAACGCGACGGTCGCTTCGGACGTCCCGCTCGACGTGGCGTACGCGTTCCTCGAGGAGCACGACTACGAGCGGGTGCCGGTGGTCGAGGACGGGAAGCTGGTCGGCGTGCTCTCGCG
>CAZBYA010000040.1:0-27344 GCA_964496175.1 uncultured Gaiellales bacterium
TCGCGCAGGGCCAGCCGGTGAACGTGAAGATCATCGAGGTCGACGGCGAGCGCCGGCGGCTGTCGCTGTCGCTGAAGCGCGTCGAGGACACCGACCCGGTGCAGCCGCGCGCAGACGGCGGCGAGTCGGTGCACGCGCGGCCGAACCTCGGGCTCTCCGAGGAGGTCTTCGCGGAGGCGCCGGTGACGACGGAGGCCGAGGCGGCGCCGGAGCCGGCGGAGGAGCCCGAGCCCGAGTCGCCGACCGCAGAGGCCGACGCGACCGGCGCGGGGCAGTCCGAGCCGGCCGAGCCGGAAGAGCCCGCCGCAGACGAGTAGTGCGGCCGGTCGCCGTCGCGATCACCGGCGGCATCGGCAGCGGCAAGAGCGAGGCGCTGCGCGCGTTCGCGCGCCACGGCGCCGCCACCGTCTCGAGCGACGAGATCGTCCACCACCTGCTGCGGCGCCCCGAGGTCCGCGACGCGGTCGTCGCGCGGATGGGGAACGGGATCGTCGCGCCCGACGGCGAGATCGACCGCGCCGCCCTCGCGACCGTCGTCTTCAACGACCGCGACGCGCTGCGCTGGCTCGAGGAGCTGCTCCACCCGCTGGTCGCGGCGGAGTACCTGCGGTGGCGGGACGACCTCGCGCGGCTGCCGGAGCCGCCGGCGGTCTGCGTGACCGAGGTGCCGCTGCTCTACGAGGTCGGCGGGGAGGCGCGGTTCGACCGGGTGGTGGTGGTCACCGCGCCGGCGAAGCTGCGGCGCGCGCGCTCGCCGGTCGCGACGGACGACCGCGAGCGGCGGCTGCTGCCCGACTCGGAGAAGGCGAAGCGCGCGGACTGGGCGTACACGAACACGGGCTCGCTCGAGGACCTCGACGCGTTCGTCGGGTCCGTGATGCACGATCTCACGTCGTGAGGCGGCTCACCCTGCTCGTCGCGGTCGCTGCGGCGGCCGCGTTCGTGGCGTACGTGTTCGTCGCGGAGCCGCCGTGGTTCGAGCGGCTGCGCTACCCGCTCCGCTACGCGGAGTACGTGCGCGTGCATGCCCGGGAGAACGGGCTCGACCCCGCGCTGCTCGCCGCCGTCATCTACCAGGAGTCGAAGTTCCGGGTCGACGCGCAGTCGTCGTCGGGGGCGATCGGGCTGATGCAGCTCACCCCGTCGACGGCGCAGGGCATCGCGATTCGCACGGGCGGCAGCCGGTTCCACACGAGCGACCTCTACAACCCGGAGATCAACATCCGCTACGGGGCCTGGTACCTCGGCAACCTCTTTCGCAAGTACCGCAGCGAGCGGCTGGTGCTGGCCGCGTACAACGCGGGCCAGGGCAACGTCGACCGCTGGCGCGCGAACGGGCAGCCGATCCAGTTCGCGGAGACACGTGCCTATGTCGACCGCGTCGAGCAGCTGAAGTCGATCTACGCGAGCGCCTGGAAGAAGCAGCTCTTCGGATGAACTGGCCGCTGCTGCTCGCCGACAACCCGAACACGTACACGCCGCTCGGCGCGCGCGACGAGCGGATCGTCACCGAGCGCTACGTCCTCTACCTCTCCGGAAGCGGCGGCGGCAGCGTCGCGCAGCGCTTCCGCTTCGAGCCGGACGAGCTCGACGACGTCCGCGCCGAGCTGCACCGGCACCTGCGCGACCGCGGCCGGACGAAGCTCGACTGGGAGGTCGGCACGCACGCCCGGCCCGCCGACCTCGTGCACCGCCTGCTGGCGCTGGGCCTCGAGGACGACGGCGTCCAGGCCGGCATGGTGTTGACGGGGCCGCCCGCGGCTCCCGCGCCCGCGGGCGTCGAGGTGCGGCGCGTGGAGACGGCGGCGGAGAGCCTGGAGGCGTCGCGGATCGCGGCGATCGCGTTCGGCGGCCCGGTGCCCGGCGAGGAGCAGGAGTTCGAGGCGCAGGCGGACAACGTCGTCTACCTCGCGTACGCGGACGGGGTCGCGGTCGGTCGCGCCAGTGCCGCGTTCGGCGAGCACGGCGTCACGCTCTTCGGCGGCGCCACGCTGCCGGAGGCGCGCGGGCGCGGCGCCTACCGCGCGCTCGTCGCCGCCCGCTGGCACGACGCGGTGCAGCGGGGGACACCGCTGCTCGTGACGCAGGCGAGCCCGTTGTCGCGGCCGATCCTGGCGCGGCTCGGCTTTCGCGAGGTCTGCGAGATCCGGGCGCTCGTCGACCGCTTGGACTAGCCGGCGACGGCGAAGCCGTCCGCCGCGACGCGAATCGCCGTCGTGCGGTTGCGGCAGAGCATCGCGCCGCCTGCCAGCCGGCACGAGAGCGCGCCGTCGCGCCAGCTCCGCAGGACCGGGGTGGAGGCGTCCCACCACGGCAGCTCCCGGGCGAGCGCCGGCTGCCCGTGTCCGTGCAGGACGACGGTGAGCCGCACGGCCAGGCTCGAGCAGTGCAACGCCGCCCCCTCCAGCCGGCACGCGGCTCCCGCGTCAGGGGTCCGGAAGCGCGCGGACGTCGCCGCACCCGTCCGCGCGGTCAGCGCGGCGGCGAGGGCGGCCGCGAGCACGACGACCAGCGGCAGGAGGAGGCGGCGCACGGTGGTCCAACGCGCGCCCCGGCAGAATGGGTGCGTCATGAGAGTGAGCGCGAAGGCCGACTACGCGATCCGCGCAGCGGTCGAACTGGCCGCCGCCGGCGACGGCCCCGTCAAGGGCGACCGGATCGCGGAGGCGCAGCAGATCCCGCCGAACTTCCTCGAGAACATCCTCGCCGACCTCCGACGCGCCGGTCTCGTCGCCTCGCGCCGCGGCGCGGAGGGCGGCTACTGGCTGGCCCGCCCGGCCGACCGGATCGCGCTCGCCGACGTGATCCGCGCCGTCGATGGGCCGCTCGCGAACGTGCGCGGCATCCGCTCGGAGCAGCTCGACTACACCGGCAGCGCCGAGCCGCTGCGCGACGTCTGGATCGCGGTGCGGGCGAGCCTGCGGGGCGTGCTCGAGGGCGTGACGGTCGCCGACGTCGCCTCGGGCAGGCTGCCGGACTCGGTGCGCGCGCTCGCCGCCGACCCCGACGCCTGGGCGCCGCACTGACGCTCAGCGCACGCGGCGGCCGACGAAGATCGCCCAGCCGAGCCGCTCGCGCCGCTCCAGGTACTCGCGGCGCGACCGCTCGTGCACCGCGCGCAGCTCCTCGTCGGGGTGCTCGGCGAGGTGCTCCTCGAGTGCGCGCCAGTGGAGGCTCTCGTACCGGTCCCAGTCGTCCTCGGAGGCCGCGACGACACCCGTCAGCGCGAGCCCGGCTCCCTCGAAGCGCGCGACGGTGCCGGCGAAGTCCACGCAGTCCAGCGTCTCCCCGGTGGGCGCGCCGCGCCAGAACGGCTCGCCGATCGCGATCGAGCCGCCGGGCGCGACGGTGGGGCGCAGCGCAGCGGCCGCGTCCGCGATCGTGCCCCAGACGAACGCGGCGCCGAGGCACAAGGCGGCGTCGAACGACTCCGGCTCGAGCCGCACGCTCGCGGCGTCCGCCGTCTCGACCTCGATCAGCGCGGCCAGGCCGCGCTCTTCGGCGCGCCGGCGCGCCTCCTCCGCGAACGCGGGCTGCTTCTCGATCCCGACGATGCGGCAGCCGAACGTGCCGGCGAGGAGACAGGCCGGCCCGCCCTTGCCGCACGCGACGTCGAGCACCCGGCTGCGCTCGTCGAGGCGCAGGTACTCGCCGAGCAGCCGGATCTTCTCCGGGCTCGTCGGGTTCTGGAGCTCGTGATCGCGCTCGCTGATCAGGTACGGGAAGAGCATCCGCGACTCCTCAGGCGAGGGCGGCCTCCTGCACGGGCCGGACGTACACGCGCTGCCCGGGCGCGAGCTCGAGCCTGTCGGCCTCCTCGCGGGTCAGCTGGACGGCGAGCTGCTC
This sequence comes from uncultured Gaiellales bacterium, assembly GCA_964496175.1. Lineage (GTDB taxonomy): Bacteria > Actinomycetota > Thermoleophilia > Gaiellales > Gaiellaceae > PALSA-600. Next base: position 3,847 of record CAZBYA010000040.1, read on the forward strand.
GCCGTCGCGGAGCAGCTCCGCACGCACCTCGAACCCGAGGTGCACCACGCGCTCGACGGACGCCTCGCACGCGCCCGGCTCGGGCTCGAGCTGGATCCGGAGGTCGTGCGGCCGCACCCAGCGCTCGCCGAGCCGCGTCGCCTGCCCGACGAACGACATCACGAAGTCGTTCGCCGGTGCGTCGTAGAGCTCCCGCGGCGGCGCGACCTGCTCGATGCGGCCGCGGTTCATCACCGCGACGCGGTCGGCGACCTCCATCGCCTCCTCCTGGTCGTGCGTGACGAACACGGTCGTCGTGCCGGTCTCGGCGTGCAGGTGGCGGAGCCAGCGGCGCAGCTCCGCCCGCACGCGCGCGTCGAGCGCGCCGAACGGCTCGTCGAGCAGCAGCACGCGCGGCCGCGGCGCGAGCGCGCGCGCGAGCGCCATCCGCTGCCGCTGGCCGCCGGAGAGCTGCGCCGGGTAGCGGTCCTCGAAGCCGCGCAGCTGCACGAGCTCGACCAGCTCCTCGACGCGGCAACGGATCTCGGCCCGCGGCTGCCTGCGCACCTTGAGGCCGAAGGCGATGTTGTCGCGCACCGTCATGTGCTTGAACGCGGCGTAGTGCTGGAAGACGAACCCGACGCCGCGCTTCTGCGGGGTGAGCTCGGTCGCGTCCTCGCCGGCGAGTGCGATCTCGCCCTCGTCCGGCGTCTCGAGGCCGGCGACGATACGGAGCAGCGTCGACTTGCCCGACCCCGACGGCCCGAGCAAGGCGGTCAGCGAGCCGGTCTCGACGTCGAGGGAGACGTCGTCGAGCGCCTGGAACGAGCCGAAGCGCTTCGAGACGTGGCGGATCTCGATCGACATCAGGTAGCTCCCTTCGGGCGTAGGGCGGTCATCGCGACGAGCACGACGACGGACATCAGCGCGAGCACGAGCGAGATGCCGTAGGCGCCGGCCAGGTCGAAGTTCTCGTAGGCGTCCTGCACGCGCAGGGTCGCCGTCTGCGTGCGGTTCTCGAGGTTGCCGGAGACGACCGCGACCGCGCCGTACTCGCCCAGGCAGCGCGCGGTCGTCAGCACGACGCCGTAGATCACGGCCCAGCGGATCGACGGCAGCGTGATCCGCCAGAAGGTCTGCCAGCTTCCCGCCCCGAGCGTGGACGCCGCCTGCTCCTGCTCGTCGCCGATCTCGCGCAGCGTCGGGACCACCTCGCGCGCGACGAACGGCAGCGAGATGAACACGGTTGCCAGGACCATCGAGGGAACGGCGAACAGCATCTGCACGCCGTGCGCCTGGAGCCAACCGCCGAACCAGCCGGTGCGGCCGTAGAGCAGGAAGAGCGACAGGCCGACGACGACGGGGGAGAGCGCGAGCGGCAGGTCGACGAGCGCGTTGACGAGCCCGGCGCCGGGGAAGCGCCGCCGGACGATCGCGAGCGCGCAGACGACGCCGAAGACGGTGTTCAGCGGCACGGCGATCGCGGCGATCAGCAGCGTCAGCTCGAACGCGTGCACCGTCCCGGGCGCGCTGAGCGTCGCCCACAGGTGCCCGGCGCCGCGGTCGAAGGCGCGCCAGAAGACCATCGCCACCGGCCCGATCAGGATCGCGAGCAGGTAGCCGAGGGCGACGGCGCGCAGCCCGAGCCTACGCACGCTCGTGCCTCGTCGCCAGGTGCCGCAGGACGCCGATCGCGAGCAGCACCGCGAAGGAGAGGACGAGCAGCACCGCTGCCACGGCCGCGGCGCCGGTCCGGTCGCCGCTCTGCACGCGCGTGAACACGAACACGGACGCGACCTCCGTCCGGTACGGCAGGTTGCCGGAGATCAGGACGACCGCGCCGATCTCGCCGAGCGCGCGCGCGAACGCGAGCGCGACGCCGGAGAGGATCCCCGGCAGGATCCCGGGCAGCACGATGCTGCGGAACACGCGCGCCTCGGATGCGCCGAGCGAGCGCGCCGCCTCCTCGGCCTCGCGGTCGAGCTCGTGCAGCACCGGCTGCACGGTGCGGACGACGAACGGCAGCGTCACGAACAGGAGCGCGAGCACGATCGCGGTGCGCGTGAACGCGACGTCGACGCCCAGCGGCGACTCGGGGCCGTAGAGCGCGAGCAGCGTCAGGCCCGCGACGATCGTCGGCAGCGCGAAGGGCAGGTCGATCACCGCGTCGACCGCGCGCTTGCCGCGGAAGTCGTCGCGGACGAGCACCCACGCGGTCACCGTCCCGAGCACGGCGTTCGCGAGCGCGACGAGCGCGGCCGCGCCGAGCGTGAGCTTCAGCGCGGCCACCGCCTCGGGGGTCGTCGCGGCACCGAGGCCCGAGCGCGCCTCCCACACGAGCGCGGCGATCGGCAGGAGCACGACCAGCGACAGATACCCGGTCGTGAAGCCGAGCGCGAGCGGCCCTCCCGCGCGCGAACGCGGGCGGGCGCGCGGGAGCGCGACGCTGCTAGCCGCCAGCGCTCGGCCCTCCGACCGCGCGCTCGATCGCGGCCATCCGGCCGTTCCGGCTGAACCACACCTTGTCGGCGTTCCGCCAGCCGCCGATCGTCCTGTCGTCGATCGTGAACAGGCCCGGCCGCGCGGGGTAGCGGTCGGCGTACTGCTTGGCCACCTTCGGGTTCACGGGGCGGAACCCGTACTGGGCGAACAGCGCCTGCGCGACGTCACCCTTGACGAAGCGGAGGAACCGGTTCGCGAGGTCCTTGTTCGGGCTCGACTTCGTGACCGCGATCGGCAGCTGGATCAGCATCGTCTGCCGCGGGATCACGTACTGGATGTCGACGCCGTTCATGCGCGAGGCGATCGCCTCGCTCTCGTAGGTGATCAGCACGTCGCCCTTGCCGGAGAGGAACGTGTTGGTCGCGTTCCGCGCCGAGGTGTCCTGCGAGACGACGTGGCGGAAGAGCTGCGTGACGTACGCCGTCGCCTGCTTGTCGGTCTTGCCCAGGTGGCGCTGCGCGTCGTAGGCGGCGAGCACGTTCCACTTCGCGCCGCCGGAGGAGAACGGGTTCGGCGTCAGCACCTGGACGCCCGGCCGGATCAGGTCGGCCCAGCTCTTGATGTGCTTCGGGTTGCCGTTCCGGACGGCGAAGACGACGACGCTGTCGGCGGCGATGCCGTTGTAGCTCTGGTGGTTCCAGCTCGCGTCGACGAGGCCGGCGTCGACGAGCAGGTTCATGTCGTCGCCGGTCGAGAGGAAGACGATGTCGGCGGGGAGGCCGTTGGCGACGGCGCGGGCCTGGTCGGTCGAGGGGCCGAACGAGGTCGAGAAGGAGACGTTCTTGCCGTCGGGCGTCTGCTGCCAGGCCTGGACGATCTTCCCGAGCACGGCCTTCGGGGTCGAGTAGGCGACGAGCGAGAGGCCGGTGCCGGCGGTCGCGGCGGCGGCGGCGAGCAGGGCGGCGGCGAGCGCCGCGAGGAGCGTGAGCTTCAGTTTGTGCATCGGCATGGTCGGAATATACATGAGCAGAACTTATCTCTGCAATGAGAACCTTCACCGGTAGGGTCTCCTCCTGTGGCGCCGCTGCTCGCCGCGTCGGGTCTCGAGAAGCGGTACGGCCGCGTGGCGGCGCTCGCCGGGGTCGACCTGGAGGTGGCCGAGGGGCAGCTCGTGGGCCTGCTCGGGCCGAACGGCGCCGGGAAGTCGACGCTGGTCAAGGTCGCGTGCGGGCTCGTCCACCCGAGCGGAGGGGAGGTTCGCGTCTGCGGCGCCCCCGCGGGCTCGCTCGCGGCGCGGCGGTCGCTCGGGTACCTCGCGGAGCTCTTCCGCTTCCCGTCGTGGATGAGCGCGGAGGAGGTGCTCGCGCTCCACCAGCGGCTCGCCGGCTCGCCGGGCGGTGCGGCGGAGCGCGGCGAGCTGCTCGAGCTGGTCGGGCTGCCGGACGCGCGTGCGACGCGCGTCGCGGCGATGTCGAAGGGGATGCAGCAGCGGCTCGGGATCGCGCAGGCGCTCGTCGGCTCGCCGCGGCTGCTGCTGCTCGACGAGCCCACGAGCGCGCTCGACCCGGCCGGGCGGCGCGTCGTCCGCGGGCTGCTCGAGGAGCTGCGCGCGCGCGGCACCTCCGTCCTGCTCAACTCGCACCTCCTCTCCGAGGTCGAGCTGGTCTGCGACCACGTCGTGATCGTCGACCACGGCCGCGTCGTCGCCGCCGGCGCCCCCGACGAGCTGCGGCGCCAGGGCGGGGTGGAGGTCGAGACCGGCGCCGGCAAGAGGCGCTTCCCGGACGCGCGCCGCGCCGACGCGCCGCGGCTCGTGCGCGAGCTCGTCGCCGCGGGCGAGGACGTCTACGCGGTTCGCGTCGTCTCGTCGAGCCTCGAGGACGTGTAGCTGGAGGTCGTCGAGTGACCGCGATCGTCGTCTACGGCCTGCGCGAGAGCGTCCGCCGGAAGATGTTCGCGGTCGTGCTCATCCTGACGCTCGGGTTCCTCGCGCTCTACGGGTACGGCGTCGACGCGGCGTTCAGGAACACGGCCAACTTCGTCGGGCCGGGGCAGGAGACGCTCGACCCGAAGGCGCTCACCGGCGCCGTCGTCTTCGGCCTCGCGCTCTTCGCCACGCTGTTCCTCGGTGCGGTGCTCGCGGTGTTCCTGACGCTGAACGTCGTCCGCGGCGACGCGGAGGCCGGGCTGCTCCAGCCGCTCGTCGTGCGGCCGCTCGGCCGCACGCAGCTCCTGCTCGGGCGCTTCGCCGGCGCGGCGGGCGTCTGCGGCAGCTACACGCTCGCCGTCTACTTCGTCGCGCTCGCGCTCACGTGGCGGATCGGCGGCTGGACGCCGGACCGGATCGTCACGCCGGGCCTCGAGCTCGCGGCGGCGGTCGTCGTCGTCTCGGCGGTCGCGCTCGCCGGCTCCGTCTTCCTGGCGCCGATCGCGACCGGGATCGGCACGCTGATGGTCTTCGGCGCCGGGCTGCTGACGGGGCTGCTCGGCGAGATCGGACGCGCGATCGGGTCCACCGAGCTCCAGCGGATCTCGCACGCCGTGTGGTGGCTGGTGCCGTTCGACGCGCTCTACGAGGACGCGCTGCACCGGCTGACGGTCGACACGACCGGCTTCGCCGGCTTCGTGCTCCGGCTCGGGCCGTTCGGCGGCTCGCACCAGGCGGGCACGCGGCTCCTCGTCTGGTCGGGCGTCTACCTCTGCCTCGTGCTCGCACTCGCGCTGGCCGCCTTCACGCGACGCGATCTCTAGCCGACTGCGAAGGCGCGCCGCGAGCCGTCCTTCAGCACCTTGATCACGACGCGCGCGCGGTAGCCGCTCGGGATCGCAGCGTAGAAGGCGCCGCGCGCCAGCGTCGCCCAGACCGTGCCCTGCCGCGTCAGGCGGACGATCACGGCATGGACGTCGACGCCGGCGACGCCGCCGAGGCCGTGGGCCGTGCGGGTGTACGAGATCTCGCCGCTGCCGACGGAGGCGGCGCAGGAGCGGGCCGAGGACGAGCGGTCGTAGACGGTGAAGCAGGTGTCGCTCGGGAGGCGCCGGACGACCACGCGCGCACCGGCGAACGGGACCGACGTCGTCGTTACCGTCGCGCTCGCCGCCTTCGCCGCCGCGAGGGTGCCGTTGTGGGCGCCGAGCGCGGACGAGAGCGCGAGCAAGAACGCCGCCCCACCGGCGGCGAGCGCCCCGAGCGCGAGTGCGCGGCTGCCGGCGCGGCGCATCGTCTGCGTTCTGCTCCGGTTGCGGAGCGCGAAACGCCGGAGTAGCGTCGGGCCGTCATGGGCGCTTCAGCGGGCCGGCGGGCGCTGGCCGAAGCGCTGCGGCACGTGGGCGTGCGGGAGTCGCCGCCGGGGTCGAACCGCACCCCGTTCGGCGCGTGGTTCGGGGTCGACGGCGTCCCCTGGTGCGCGATCTTCGTCTCGTACTGCTACGACGTCGGCGCCGGCGTGGTCCTCTGCCGCGGGTGGCACGGGGCGGGGGTCTACCCGCGTGGGGGTCGCCTACGTGCCGACGCTCGCGGCATGGCTTCGGGCGACCGGGTGGGCGGTCGCGCAGCCGCTGCCGGGCGACCTCGCCGTCTTCGACTGGGACGGCGGCCTCCCCGACCACGTCGGCCTGGTCGTGCGGGCGGGCGCCGGCGGCTCGCTCGTGACGGTGGAGGGGAACACGGGGATCGGGAACGACGCGAACGGGGGCGAGGTGATGCGCCGGGCGCGCAGCCGGGCCCAGGTGACGGTGTTCGGGCGCGTGGCGGCGGCGCGGAGTTAGTAACAGACTGTTACAAGCTCCCCGGGAGCGGGCGTGCGCCGGGCCCCGAGTTAGTAACAGACTGTTACAAGCCTTCCGGGACTCGGACGACCCATCCGTCTCGAAATGAGGTCTCATGTACCTCGAGTGCGGTTGGGATTGACCCCATAGGGCTGCTCGTCGGGGGCGCGATCGTACTCGTCATCCTTGCGGCTGCCGGCAAGATCGGTCCGTAGTGGTGGTCTGGGGTCGTGCGGGCCCTCAGGCGCGGAACGCGAGCTACACTTGAGTTCGCAACTATGAGCACGACGCTCTCCGCACCCCCGCAGCGGCTCGAGGCCTGGGTCTCGTTCCTGCGCGCGCACGCCGCCGTCACCCGCGCGCTCTCGGCCGACCTCCAGCGCGAGCACGGCCTGACCCTGAACGACTACGAGGTGCTCCTCCACCTGTCCCACGCGGACGACGGGGCGCTGCGCCGCGTCGACCTCGCCGAGAAGGTCGTGCTGACCGCTTCGGGCATCACCCGCCTGCTCGAGGGGCTCGAGCGCTCCGGCTTCGTCTGCAAGCGGACGTGCCCGACCGACGCGCGCGTCGTCTACGCGCAGATCACCGCCGAGGGGCGCGCGAAGCTGTCGGAGGCCGCGGTCACGCACCTCCGCGGCATCGACGAGCTCTTCACCGGCCGCTACTCGGAGTCGGAGCTGACGACCCTCGCCGAGCTCCTGTCGCGGCTGCCCGTGACCGGCGCCGACTGCCGCGCCGAGTCGCCGCCGGCCTGTAGCTGAGCGTCCGCGCCCTTCAGCTCCTTCGCCAGCCGGCGGAAAGGGCCCTCGACGGCCAGTAGGTCGTCGAAGCGTCCGCGCTGCACGATCCGCCCGTGCTCCATCACGACGACCTCGTCCGCGCGGCGGGCGGTCGCGAGCCGGTGCGCGATGATGATCGACGTGCGGCCGTGCAGGAGGCGGTCGAGCGCGCGCTCGATCAGGATCTCCGTCGGCCGGTCGATGTTCGACGTCGCCTCGTCGAGGACCAGGATGCGCGGGTCGGCGAGCAGCGCGCGCGCGATCGAGATGAGCTGGCGCTCGCCGGCCGACAGCCCGGAGCCGCCCTCGCGCACCTCGTGCTCGAGGCCCTTGTCGAAGCGGCGGGCGACCCGGTCGACACCGACCGCGCGCGCGACCTCCTCGACCTGCTCGTCGGTCGCCTCCGGCTTCGCGAAGCGCATGTTGTCGGCGAGCGTGCCCGAGAAGAGGAACGGGTCCTGGAGCACCACGCCGAGCTGCCGGCGGTACGCGCGCAGCTCGAGCTCGCGCAGGTCGTGGCCGTCGACGCGGATCGCGCCGTCGTCGGGGTCGTAGAAGCGGCCGACGAGCTTCGCCGTCGTCGACTTGCCGCCTCCGGACTCGCCGACGAGCGCCAGGCACCCTCCCGCGGGGATGTCGATCGCGACCGAGTGCAGCACCGGCTCCCGGCCGTACGAGAAGGTGACGCGGTCGAGCTCCAGGTGCCCGTCGATCGCGACGCGCTTCGCGCCGGGCGCGTCGCCGATCTCCCGCTCGGTGTCGAGGATGCCGGTGATCTTCTCCATCGCGGCCGCCGCCGACTGCACCTGGCTGTACAGGTCGGAGAGGCTCTGGAGCGGCTGGAAGAGCCAGTTGAGCAGGAAGACGGCGATCACGAGCGTCCCGAACGTCATCGAGCCGCGCGCGACGAAGTGGCCGCCGACCCACAGCACCGACACCATCGCGATCACGCCGAGCACCTCGATGCCCGGGAAGAAGAGGCAGTTCAGGTACTGCGCGTACGTGTTCGTCTCGCGGTTCGCGTCGTTCGCCCGGTCGAACTCGGCGAGGAACACGCGCTCGCGGTTGAACGCCTGCACGATCGCCATGCCGGCGATCGACTCGGCGACCTGGGCGGTCATGATCGCGATCGTCTCGCGCACGCGCAGGAACGCCGCGTGCGACTTCACCTGGAACCAGCGCACGAACACGAACGCCGGCGGCAGCACGACGCAGCCCGCGAGCCCCAGCCGCCAGTCGACGACGAAGACGCCGATGATCGCGGCGAGGAGCATGAGGACGCTGGTGACGAGCGTCGTCAGCCCCTGCGAGAGCACGTCCGAGAGCGCGTCGGCGTCGGACGTGAGGCGCGCGATGATCCAGCCCGCCTTCTGCTCGCTGAAGTACCGCAGCGACAGCGTCGTCAGGTGGTCGAAGAGGTCGCGGCGCAGGCCGTAGACGATGTCCTGGCCGACGCGTGCGAGGCCGCGGACGAGGGTCGTGTTGAAGACCCACGCGAGCGCGCTGACGCCGAGGAAGACGACGACGTCCTGCCAGAGGCGCGTGCCGTTGTGCCTCAGCATCCCGTTGTCGATCGCGTCGCGGACGATCAGCAGCGGGCCGACCTGCGTCACCGCCATCGCGATGCCGACGAGGGCGAGCCCGGCGACGCGCAGCCGCTGGCCCGGCAGGTACGCCGTCAGCCTCGTCAGCCCGCTGCGCCGGCGCCTAGGCAACCGCGACCTCCTCGCCGAAGAGGGCGCTGAAGACGCGGCCGCTGCGCAGCAGCTCGTGCGGCAGCCCGGCCTCGACGACCACGCCGCCGTCGATCACGACGGCGCGGTCCGCGACCTCGACGGTCGAGAGCCGCTGCGTCGCGATCAGGACGGTCCGGCCGGCGAGCGCCGGGCGCAAGTTGGTGACGAGGTGGCGCTCGGTCTCCGTGTCGACCGCCGACATCGGGTCGTCGAGCACGATCACGCGCGCGCCCGCGATCAGCGCGCGTGCGAGCGCGACGCGCTGGCGCTGCCCGCCGGAGAGGTTGACGCCGCGCTCGCCGATCAGGGTGTCGTACCCGTCGGGCAGCCCGGCCGCGAAGTGCGCGACGCCCGCGGCCTCGCAGGCGGCGACGACCTCCTCCCACGGCGCGTCCGGCCGCGCGGCGGTCAGGTTGTCGCGCAGCGGGATCGAGAAGAGGATCGGCCGCTGCGTCACGATCGCGACCGCCGACCGGAGCTCGGCCACCGCGAGCTCAGAGACGTCGATGCCTCCGATCAGCACGCGGCCCTCGCTCGGGTCGTAGAAGCGCGGCAGGAGGTTGAGCAGCGACGTCTTGCCCGACCCGGTCGAGCCGCAGACCGCGACGATCTCGCCGGCCGGGATCGCGATGTCGACGCCCGACAGCACCTCGCGGCCGGTCGGGTAGCTGAAGCGGACGTGCTCGAAGCGCACGTCGAGCGGCCCGGCGGGCACGGGCCTCGGGTGCGCGGGGTCGGGGATCGTCTCGACCCCCTGGAGCCAGGCGAAGCCGCGCGACGCGGAGGCGGTCGCGCGCTGCCCGAGCGAGAGGATCCAGCCGAGCGACTCGAGCGGCCAGACGAGCTGCAGGAGCAGCTGGTAGAAGAGGTAGAACTCGCCGTTCGTCAGGCGCCCGCCGATCACGTCGTGCCCGCCGAAGTACACGACCGCGGCGATCGAGATCGTCGGCAGGAAGAGCAGGCCGGGCAGGTAGTGCGCCTCGACGCGCGCCTGCCGGAGCACGCCGTCCCGCAGCGCGCCGGCCTTGCCGGCGAAGCGCGCCTGCACGTCGTCCTCGCGCCCGAACGCCTGCACCATCTCGATGCCGACGACCGACTCGTCGGCGGCCTCGGTGACGTCGGCCTTCAGCTGCTGGACCTGCCGCGAGATCGGCATCACCTTCCGGCCGAACGAGTACGTCAGGAGGCAGATCGCGGGCATCGAGACGAGCGCGACCGCCGCGAGCTTCACGTTCACCGTGAAGAGCACGATCGCGATGCCGACGATCATCATCAGCGACTGGATCCCCTGCGTCATGCCCCAGCCGATGAAGTACCGAATGGGGTAGAGGTCGTTCGTCGCGCGCGACAGGACCTGCCCGGTGGCGTGCACGTCGTAGAACGCGCGCGGGTAGCGCAGGTAGCTCTGGTAGAGGAGCTGCCGCAGCCGCCACTCGACGCGGATGCCCGTCCTCGAGGTGGCGTACCGGCGCGTGAAGTTGATCGGGAAGCGCAGCGCGGCCAGCACCAGCACGGCCACCAGGAACGGCCAGAGCGCGCTGTGGTGGCCGCGGCGCGGGTCGATCGCGTCGTCGATCGCGTGCTGGATGACGATCGGGATCCCGAGCGAGATGCCGCTGTACGCGAACGCGCAGGCGAGCCCGATCAGGACCAGGCGGCGCTGCTCGTTCCAGAGCTTCGCCAGCCCCTTGACGGTGGGCCGGAAGGGGAGATCCGGGGGATCGACGTCGAGCGCGCGCCTGCTCACCGTGGAAAGCTACCAGCGACGGTTAACCTGGCTAACTGTCGGCGGCGTGGGATGATCGGCGCATGACCACCGCGGAGCTGATCCGCCGCGGCGCGCGCAGGTGGGGCGGCGCGCCGGCGGTGCTCTGCGGCGACGCGGCGATGACCTTCGCCGAGGTGGACGCGGAGGCGAACCGGCTCGCACACGCGCTGCTCGGTCTCGGGGTCGACCGGGTCGGGCTGCGGCTCGCGAACGGCGTCCACTCGATCCCCCTCGACTTCGCCTGCGTCAAGGCAGGGGTCGCGCGGGTGCCGCTGAACCCGCGGCTGGCGGAGGCCGAGCAGCGGGCGATCCTGGAGACCGCGGGCGCGGAGGTCGTGATCGCCGACGACGACGGGTCGCTCGAGGAGCTGCTCGAGCGGGCGTCGTCGCTGCCGGACGACCAACCGCAGGTCGAGATCGGCCCGGACACGACCCTGCTCCTGCTCGCCACCAGCGGCACCACCGGGCGACTGAAGCTCGTGCGGCACACACAGGGGACGTACGCCGCGGTCGTCGCGAACATCCTTGCGAACCTGCTCGACCCGCGGCCGGGAGACGTGATGCTGCACGCCGCCTCGCTGATCCACGCGAGCGGCACGTTCGTGCTGCCGTTCTGGCTGCGCGGCGGCGCCTCCGCAGTGCTGCCGGGCTTCGCGCCGCCGGCGTTCCTCGACGCGATCGAGCGCCACCGCGCGACGGCGACGAACGTCGTCCCGACGATGCTCGGGGCGCTGCTCGCGGAGGCGCCGCGCGACCTCCCGACGCTGCGCACGATCGTCTACGGCGCGTCGCCCGCGCCGCGGGCGCTGCTCGAGCGGGCGATCGACCGCTTCGGCCCGATCCTCGTCCAGTACTACGGCCAGACGGAGGCGCCGCTCTGCATCGCCGTGCTGCGCCCGGAGGACCATGCCGGCGACCGCCTCCTCTCGTGCGGGCAGCCGGCGGTCGACGCGGAGGTGCGCCTCGATCCCGACTCGGCCGAGATCCTCGTCCGCGCGCCGTTCGCGGCCGCCGGCTACCACGGCGACGACGAGCTCGACCGCGAGACGTTCCTCCGCGACGGCTGGGTGCGCACCCGCGACGTCGGGCGCTTCGACGACGAGGGCTTCCTCTACCTCGTCGACCGCACGTCCGACATGATCGTCACCGGTGGCTACAACGTCTACCCGCGCGAGGTCGAGGACGTGCTCGCGGCGCACCCGGCGGTGCGCGAGTCGGTCGTCGTCGGCGCGCCCGACGAGCGCTGGGTCGAGGCGGTGACCGCGTTCGTGGTCGCGGACGGCGTCGGCGAGCAGGAGCTGATCGAGCACTGCCGCGCGCTCCTCGCCGGCTACAAGGTGCCGAAGTCGGTCACGTTCGTCGCCGAGATCCCGAAGAGCCCGGTCGGCAAGCTGCTCCGCCGCGCCGTCCGCGACCCGCTCTGGGAAGGGCATGAACGTCAGATCTGAACGGCGCGGGCCGGTGACGACCGTCGTGCTGGACCGGCCGGCGGCGCGCAACGCGGTCGACCGGGCGACCGCCGAGGCGCTCGCGGACGCGTTCCGCGCCTTCGACGCCGATGACGACGCGGCGGTCGCGGTGCTGTGGGGCGCCGGCGGCACGTTCTGCGCCGGCGCCGACCTGAAGCAGCTCGACAACCGGGTCGAGGCGGACGGCGACGCGCCGATGGGGCCGAGCCGCCTCGAGCTCTCGAAGCCGGTGATCGCGGCGGTCGCGGGCCACGCCGTCGCCGGCGGGCTCGAGCTCGCCTGCTGGTGCGACCTGCGGGTCGTCGAGGAGAGCGCGGTGCTCGGCGTCTTCTGCCGGCGCTTCGGGGTGCCGCTGATCGACGGCGGCACGGTGCGGCTGCCGCGGATCGTGGGCCTCGGCCGCGCGCTCGACCTGATCCTGACCGGCCGGGCAGTCGGGGCGGAAGAGGCGCTCGCGATCGGGCTCGCCGACCGGGTCGTGCCCGACGGCGCGGCGCGCGCTGCGGCGGAGGAGCTCGCCCTCCAGCTGGCCGAGCACCCGCAGGCGACGATGCGGGCCGACCGGCTCTCGGTCTACGAGGGGCTGGGGCGGCCGCTGCCGGAGGCGCTCGCGCGCGAGTTCGCGCGCGGCTCCCTGCTGCTCGAGGAGGCCCGCCGCGGCGCCGGGCGCTTCGCCGCCGGCGAGGGCCGGCACGGCGCCTAGCGGAAGCACCCGCCGTTCGGGGTGAGCGGTCCCAGCCGCAGCGCGACGAGCGCCGCGCGTGGCACGTCGGGCTCGCAGTAGGGCAGGCCCGCGACGAGCACGAGCCAGCGCCCGCCGCTCCGACCCTCGACGCGCACGCCCGCGAGCCGGAAGCGCCAGTTCGCGAGCGTGACCACCGGCCCGCGCCGCGAGGCCGCGACGGGAGCCCGCTCGAGCACGTCCAGCTCCGCGGCGCCGGCGCGGCAGGCGAGCTCGACCGTGCCGCCGACCGAGCGCGAGCAGCTCCAGGGGCCGCGCACACCTCGCTCGATCCGCGGCGTCTCCGCAAGCGCGTCCGCGCAGCCGACCCCGCGCGCCGCCACCGGGTCGAAGCCGTTGACGGTGCGCGCGAGCCCGCAGAAGGTGGCGCCCGCCGCCGAGTGGCGGCCGGCGCAGCCGGCCAGCGCGAGCAGCAGGACGCAGGCGGCGAGCCGGCGCACGGCGCCAGTATTGATCGCCCGCCCGGACCGCCGTATAACGAGGACGACGTCGAAAAGGGGTGAGAGATGAAGCTGCTCGCCGTGGCCCTCGTCGCGCTCGCGCTGCCGCTCGCTGCGGTCGCGTCCCCGGGCCTCAGCCTCGACCGCCAGGCGATCTCCTCGCAGCAGTGCGCGAGCGACGGCTCGACGCTGCTCGTGAATGTGCACTACACGCTCGTGAACGACTACGACTCCGGGTTCGCCGGCAACGCGTGGGCGAACGACACGATCTTCCGGCACCTGCGCATCTGGCAGGGGAGCGACGGGCGCTTCTGCGCGCAGGTCGCGGATCTCGGCTGGTTCGTCACCTTCGCCGGTGCGAGCCCGTCGGGCACGTCGACCGTCAGCGCGGGCGTCCCGGGCGTCCTCCAGGGTGGGTACGTGACGACGTTCTTCTCGGGCTCGTACGCCCCCACGCAGCCGACGCGCGGCTACCTGGGGACGTTCGACCTCCGGTGCACGCCCACGTTCGACTGCCCGGGCGCGCACCCGAGCTACCTGAGCTACTTCGGCTCGACGTCGGGCGACACGCTCGCGCACTGGGGCTGGATCTACTACGCCGGCGCGCACGGCACGTGGCTGAACCAGGACGACGTCGCCCCCGGCGCGGGCGGCGACATCACGGGATAGAGGCGGAGGGGCGGGCCCGTCGACACACGGGCCCGCCCGCCCCCTCAGCCGGAGACGACGCAGCCGTTGCCGGTCGCGTCGAACGCCCGGTTGCTCCAGAGCGGCTGCACGGCGAACTGGTGGCCGCCGAGCGCGATGTTCTGGGTGTTCGTCCACGCGCACTTGTCGCCGTTCTCGGACGTCTGCAGGTCGTTCCAGCCGTCCTGCACGCCGGCGAAGTTGTCGGGGTCGGTGACCGCCTCGGCGTACTCGTGGCCCGTGACGATCGAGTAGCCGTCGAAGATGCCGTTGCCGAACGAGTCCGAGGCGGCGTTGACGTTGTGCATGCCGCAGCCCGACTGCCCGAGCCCCGGCCAGTTCTCGTTCAGCCACGGGATGAAGGCGTACTGGAGCCGGTAGCGGTTGCCGAGCCCGTTGACCCCGGTGGTCTGCGAGTGGTAGCCGCAGTAGACGGGCTGGCCGGTGGCGATCGTCGTCGGCGGGGTCATGACGATGTACGTCGCGCTCGCGTCGTAGCCGAAGTGCGCCGACGCCCGGACCGCCTCGGCGGCGATCGGGTCATCGACAAGGTTCTCGGCGAGGCCGAGCGCGATGATGTCGTTGGGAACGGGCGTGGGGTCGACCCAGACGCCCTTCAGCTGGCGCGTCGGGTTCGTGACGAAGCCCGTGCCGTGGGCGCAACTGGTGGAGCCGACGGCGACGCCGTTGCAGTACTGCGTCTGGATGTTCGCCCACCCGCTGCCGCCGACGTTCCTGAAGAACGAGTTGACGTACGTCTCGAGCGTCGCGGACGAGTAGAGCTTCCCGCTCGTGTCGGCCGTCTGGAAGCCGTGCGCCCACTGCGGGCCCCAGTATACGAGGTAGACAGCCGGCTTCCGCTCGACGCCGATCGCGCCCGTCCCGGCGTTACCGCCGTGGTAGATCAGGTCGGAGGTCGTCGAGGCGACGAACCCGGACGGATTCTGGCCGGGCGCCCAGAAGAAGTGCTTCGGGTTCGTGAGCGCGGTGGTCGACGCTGCCGACCCGGCGAAGGAGAGGCCGAGCGCGGCGGCCGCGAGCAGCGCGAGTGCGCGGGTCGTTCGCATGGTGGGTCGTCCTCCTGAGAGTCTCGGTTGGTCGCCCGCAGTGAGTCCTTGCCCTCCGGTGCCGCACGCCAAAACGGAGAATCCGGTCGTGGAGCTGGCCGCCGTGGAGCAGTGGGTGCGCGCGCACGTCGAGCCGGCGGGGCCGCTGGAGCTCGTGCACGAGCGGCCGTGGGCGACGGTCGTGCGGGTCCCCCTGGCCGGCGGGGCCGCCTGGTTCAAGGCCTGCGCGCCCGTGCAGGCGTTCGAGCCGCGGCTCACCGTGCGGCTCGCGGGGCGCTGGCCGGACGTCGTCGCGCGTGTGCTCGCCTGGGACGAGCAGCGCGCCTGGCTCCTCCTCGCCGACGCCGGCGTTCCGATCGGCGTCTACGGCAACCCGCCCGAGGCGTGGCTCCAGGTGCTGCCGCGCTACGCCGAGCTCCAGCGCGGCGAGACCGCGTACGCGACCGACCATCTGGCGCACGGCGTCCCGGACCTCCGGCTCGAGACGCTGCCCGAGCGCTACGACGAGCTCGCCGCCGCGCAGTTGCCGCTCGACGACGACGAGGTGGCGCGCCTGCGTGCGTTCGGGCCGCGGCTCGCGGAGCTCTGCGCCGAGCTGGCTGCGCACGGCGTGCCGCCGAGCGTCCAGCACGACGACCTGCACATGGCGAACGTCTACGACGACGGCCGGTGCCTGCGCGTGCTCGACTGGGGAGACGCCTCGATCGGCCACCCGTTCTGGTCGCTCGTCGTCACGTTCCGGTTCCTCGAGGAGGCGACGCCCCTGCCGCCGGGCGATGCCTGGTTCGCGCGGCTGCGCGACGCGTACCTGGAGCCGTGGGGGCCCGGCCACGAGGAGGAGCTCGAGCTCGCCCTCGCGGCCGGCGGGTTCGCGCACGCGATCGCGTGGCACCGCCAGCGCACGTGGCTGCCTGCGTCCGAGCTGCCCTCGTTCGAGCGCGTCTTCGCGGTCGTGCTGCGGCGCGCGCTCGCCCGTTCGGCGCGCTAGCGCCGCGGGACGCGCAGCGCCACGAGCGAGCCGACCGCGAGCGCGGCGGCGGCGGCGCCGAACGCGTACGTGAACCCGCGCTCCGTCGGTAGCCCGTTCGCCGCCAGCGTCGCGGTGACGATCCCGGCGGAGACCTGGCTGCCGATCGCGCCGCCGGTCGAGCGCACGATCGTGTTCATCCCGGTCGCGACGCCCGTCTGGTGGATGGGCACCGCCTCGACGATCAGGTTCGCCATCGACGCGAATGCGAAGCCGATGCCGATCCCCATCACGAGCATCGCCACGTAGATCTCCCACGCGGCGCCGTGTGCGGCGGTGAGGAGCACGAAGGCGAGGCACGACACGACCGCGCCGATCAGGAGGGGCACACGCGAGCCGACGCTGCTCGACAGCCGGCCGGAGACGGGGCCGGCGAGGAGCATGCCGATCGTCGCGGGAAGCATGAAGAGGCCCGCGGCCGTGATCGACGCGCCGAAGCCGAAGCCGGTCGAGCGCGGCAGCTCGACGAACTCCGGCACGAGCACGAAGGACGCGAACATGCCGAAGCCGAGCACGAGCGCGGCGAGGTTCGTCGTCCAGACGGTCTGCAGCCGCATCATCCGCATGTCGACGAGGGGGGCGCGGCTGCGGGACTCCGACGCGACCCACGCCGCTGCGAGCACGACGGCGGCCGCGAACAGGCCGAGCGTGCGCGCGGACGTCCACCCCCAGGTGGGCCCCTCGCTGACGGGTACGAGCAGCGCGACGAGCCACGCCGACAGCAGCAGGGCGCCGAGCGGGTCGATCCGGCCGGGCGTCCGGATCGGCGACTCCGGGACGAAGACGACGATGCCGGCAGTGGCGACGGCGATGCCCACGAGCGGCAGCCAGAAGAGCCAGTGGTAGTCCAGGTGCTGGACGATCGGGCCCGCGAGCACGATCCCGAGCCCGCCGCCGATGCCCATGATCGCCGAGATGAGGGCGATCCCGTGCGGGATCCGCTCGCGCGGGAACTCGTCGCGGATGATCGCGAAGGAGAGCGGGAAGAGCGCGCCGCCCGCTCCCTGGATCACGCGCGCGACGATCATCAGCCCGATCGAGCCGGCGAGCCCGGCGAGGGCGGTGCCGGCGGCGAGCACGACGAGCACCGCGACGAGCGTGCGCTTCTTGCCGAACATGTCGCCGACGCGCCCGGCGATCGGCGTCACCACCGAGGCGCTCAGGAGGTAGGCGCTGAGGATCCACGCCGCGCCGGCGGTCGTCGTGTGCAGGTCGTGCTGGAGCGTCAGGAGCGCCGGTGCGACGAGCGACTGGAGGAGCGCGTAGGCGACCGCGCCGACCGCCAGCAGCGCGAAGGTGACGTTGTAGTGCTGGCGGTGGACGTCGCTCACGTGGCGACGGACGCGGCCGGCTGGGCCGGCAGCCGTACGCGCACGGTCGTGCCGCGCGTGGGCTCGCTGTCGACCTCGATGCGGCCGCGATGCGCGTCGACGATCGCCTTCGCGATCGTCAGGCCCAGGCCGGTGCCGGGCACCGCCTGGGCGGTCGCCTCGCGGGTGCGGTAGAAGGGCTCGAACAGCCGGGCGCGGTCGGCGGCGCCGATCCCGTGGCCGGTGTCCGCGACCTCGAACAGCGCCGAGCCGTCGCGCACCGAGCTGCGAACGGTGACGCTGCCACCCTCGGGCGTGAACTTGATCGCGTTCGAGACGAGGTTGTCGAGGACCTGGCCGAGGCGGCCGACGTCGCCGTGCACGGTCCCCGCGGGGCCGTGCTCGACCGTCAACGCGATCGAACGCCGTTCCGCAGCCGGCCGTGCGGCCTGGACCGCATGCTCGGCGAGCGCCGCGACGCCCACGTCCGCCAGCTCCAGGCTGAGCGGGCGCCGGTTGGTCTCCGCGACGAGCAGCAGGTCGGAGACGAGCTCCTGGAGTCGCTGCGCGCTCCGCGCGACGACGGCGAGGTACGACGCCTGGTCCCCGGTCAGGTTGTCGGTGCCCTCGTCCGCGAGCAGATCGAGGTACCCGGCGATCGAGGTGAGCGGAGTCCGCAACTCGTGCGAGACGACGGCGACGAACTCGTCGCGGAGCCGGATCAGCTCCTCGGCCCGGGCCGCGTTCTCGCGGTCGATCCGCCCCGAGCGCCGCTCGAGCTCGAACAGCCAGACGAGGAGCAGCACGACCAGGCCGGCGAACACGGCGGCGAGGATCAGCGCCGTCCGGGACTGCGGGTTGACGATGTGCGTCTCGTTCGCGAGCCGCGCCTCCTCGGTCGCCACCAGCGCGTCGAGTCGCGCGAGCTGCGGCTGCACCCCGGCCGACCGGTGGACGGCCTCGGCGTACGCCCTGTAGGCGGGAAGCAGGCGCGCGCCCTCGGCCGCGTCGTGCGAGGCGAGGAGCTGGAAGGCGTTCTCGGTCTCGGCGAGCGCCGGCCCGAGGCGACCCGGCGTCTGGAGCGCCGTCGCCTGGAGCTCGAGCACCGCCTGCGAGAAGCCCTGCGTCCGCAGCGTCTGCCGCTCGAGCAGCACCGCGTGGTGCAGCCGGACGCCCGCGGTGACGGCGGTCGCCACCGTCGCCACGAGCGCGACGGCGGTCGCCGCCCACACGAGCCGGACCTGGGACCGCCGCAGCCACGCGCGCCTCACGGTCACCAGCTTACGTGCGGCCGCCGAGCCCGCCGTCGCGGCGGCCCGTGAGGAGCCGCTCGCGGTCGAAGAGCCGAGACACGACCCGGAAGGCGATCGTGTCGGCGGCCAGCAGGGCCAGTGCCAGCGCGACGGCGAGCGACACGGAGGGCTGGATCAGCTGGAACGAGATCAGGGAGGTGAACCCGAGCAGCGGCAGGCCGGCCAGCGTCGCGAGCTGCTGCGCGACGCGCACGTCGCCGGCGCGCGTCGAGATCCCGATCCCGATCCAGATCGACCACGCGGCGAGGAGGGGGGTGAACAGGATCTGGGCGAGCATCTGCGGCGCGTGCCAGACGACCGAGCTGACCACGTGCGCCGCGCCGAAGCGCATGCTGACGGCCGCGATGAAGTAGATGGCGTAGGCGATCCCGACCGAGGGCAGGAACGCGGCGATCGCCTTCCCGAGCAACAGCTCGGAGGCGCGCACCGGCGCGCCGAGCACGGGCTCGAGCGTCCCCTGGTCGCGCTCGCCGACGACGGAGTAGGCGGCGATCACCGGCGGGATCACGATCGGCACGATCAGCATCAGCAGCGACATGACGCCGACGGCGGCGCGAACCTGGGTGCCGCTCGCCGACTCCGGCACGCGGAAGAGCGTCAGCATCGGCGTGACCAGGAAGACGAGCGGCATCACGGCCATCGTCGAGACGACGAAGCGGTTGCGGCGGAACTCGCGCACCTCCTTGCGCACGACGGCGCGAACGCGGTGGAGGCTCACGCGCGCGCCTCCACGTCGTCGTCGATCAGCTCCAGGTACACGTCCTCCAGCGAGTGCCGCGCCTCGGTGAGCGAGAGCAGGTCGGCGCCGGCCGCCACGAGCGCGCGCGCGACTGCCGGCGCTGCGACGCGTGGGTCGGAGACCGTCAGCACGTATCCGCCGGGGCCGTCCTCGCGCCAGCCCTCGACGTCCGCGAAGACCCGGTCCGGGGACTCGAGCGGCGTCGCCGTGCGGACGACGAGCGCCTTCGAGAAGAGGCGATCGCGCAGCTCGTCCGGCCGGCCGATCGTGCGCAGGCTCGTGTTCAGGATCGCGACGCGGTCGCAGAGCCGCTCGGCCTCCTCCAGGCGATGCGTCGTCAGGAAGACCGTCACGCCGCGGCCGCGCAGGCCGTCGATCAGCTCGTGCACCTCGCGCGTCGCGACGGGGTCGAGGCCGGAGGTCGGCTCGTCGAGGAAGACGACGACGGGGTCGTTGAGGAGCGCCCGCGCGAGCCCGACGCGCTGCCGCAGCCCTTTCGAGAGGGTGCGGCAGAGGTCGCCGGCGCGGCCGGCCAGGTTGACGGCGTCGAGCGCCCGGTGGATGCGCGGCCCCGGATCGTGCAGGCCGTAGAGGCCGGCGAAGTACTCGAGGTTCTCGGCGACGGTCAGGCGGAGGTAGAGGCCGGGCGCCTCCGGCATCACCGCGATGCGCTGCCGGATCGCGACGCCGTTCTCCGGGCTCAGCGGCAACCCGGCGACGACCGCCGAGCCTGCGGTTGGGGCGATCAGCGTGCCGAGCATGCGCACGGTCGTCGTCTTGCCGGCGCCGTTCGGGCCGAGGAAGCCGAACACCTCGCCCGGCGCGACCGTGAAGGAGACGTCGTCGACGGCGACCCGGTCGCCGAAGCGCTTCGTCAGCCCCGCGACCTCGAGCCCCGCGCTCACCGCCTGGAACTCTAGGCGCCGCGCACGTCGTTCCCCGGAGCCCAGCGCTCCTCGATCCGGCGCGTCTTCCAGACGAGCGCCGACGCCGCCCACGTCGCGACGAACAGCCCGACGACGAGGTAGCCCAGGGTGTTGACGTCGAGCCACGCCGCGCGGGCGGCGAGCTGGAGCAGCTCGACGCCGCCGATCCCGAGCGCAACCGTGACCGAGAGCGACGTGACGGTGATGTTGTAGTAGACCTTCCGCACCGGGTTCGAGAACGCCCAGGTGTAGGCGTGGCTCATGAACGCACCGTCGGCGGTGTCGAGCAGCGACATCCCGGACGCGAAGAGCACCGGCAGCGCGAGCACCGCCGAGAGCGGCAGGTGCTTCCCCGCGGCGCCAGCCGACAGCGCGAGCAGGCCGACCTCGCTCGCCGTGTCGAAGCCGAGCCCGAAGAGGGCGCCGAGCGGGAACATCTGCCAGCTCGCACGGATGCGGCCGCCGACGCGGCCGAGCAGGCCGCGGCTCATCAGCCCGCGGTCGAGCAGGCGCGCCTCGAGCCGCTCCTCGTCGAGCTCGACCCGGCGCATGTCGCGGAAGATGCGGACGACGTCGACGAGCACGAGCAGGTTGAGCAGGCCGATCGCGAGCAGGAACGTGCCGGAGACGCCGGTGCCGATCGTGCCGCCCCAGTGGCGCAGCACGGGGAGCCGCGCCCTGACCGTCTCGGCGGCGACCGCGATCCCGCCCGCGAGCGCGAACACGACGCTCGAGTGCCCGAGCGAGAAGAAGAAGCCGACGCCGAGCGGCCGCTGGCCGTCCTGGAGCAGCTTCCGCGTCGTGTTGTCGATCGCCGCGATGTGGTCGGCGTCGAACGCGTGGCGCAGCCCCAACGTGTAGGCGAGCGTGCCGAGCCCGACGAGCGCCGGGTTCGCGCCGACGTCCCACGCGAACAGGCCCCACCCGACGAGGTGGAGCAGCGCGACGGCGCCTGCGAACGGTGCGAGGCGGCGCCAGGACATCGGGTCCAGCGTGCCGGACCGCGCGTCGACGCGCGCCCGTAGTACCTCCGAGGGTCGCCGCGGTCGCCTACGCAGGCTCGAGCAGCCGGGCGGGCGCGAACGCGGCGAGCAGCCGCTGGTCGAGCGGGCCGGCGTCGCCGAGGAGCGAGCGGGCCGCGAGGTCGCCGCAGAGGAAGCCGAGCACGTTGCCGTGCCCGGAGTAGCCCGCCGCGACCCAGGCCCGCTCGCCGCCCGGGAGCGGCCCCACCACCGGCAGGAAGTCGAGCACCAGGCCGAAGATGCCCGCCCAGCGCTGCTCGACCGCGAGCGGGCGGCCGGCGACGCGGGCGACGAAGAGCTCGAGCGCGTGCTGGATCGCCTCGGTGGTCTCCTCGCGGTCGGTGAACTCGGAGTCGAGAGCGAAGTCGCGGAACCCGCCGGCGGTCACTCGGCCGTCGGGGAGCTGCTGCCAGTAGTCGAAGCCGTGACGGCCGTAGTGCGGGCAGTCGGGGTCGAACAGCCGCTCGCGAACGGGCTCGGTGACGAGCATCTGGCCGCGCGTGGGGACGATCAGCCCCTCGAGGCCGCCGAGCAGCCCGCTCGGGTAGCCGTCGGTCGCGACGAGGACGTGCTCCGCCTCGAGCTCGTCCAGCGAGCCGACGCGGTGGTGCTCGCGGATCTCGACGCCCTGCTCGGCGGCGATGCGCGCGAGCCGGCGCACGAGCCGGGCCGGCTGCACCGCGCCGTCGCCGGGATGGAAGATCGCACCCGCGAAGCCGTCGAGGTCGTCGCGCCACTCCGCCGCGAAGCCGTCCTCGCGCAGCGCGTCGTACTCGCGGCGGAGCTCGTCCCGCTCCTCGGCGTCGTCGGCGATGCGCAGGCTGCCCGGGCGGCGGAGCGCGTCGCCCGCGAGCCCGGCGAGGCGCTCGAGCTGCCGCTCCGTCTCCTGCCAGTAGCCGCGCGCGAGCTCGCGCCCGAGCCAGGCGCGCGCCTGGTCGTACGGCATGGAGCCGCCGCGCAGCGCGAAGCCGCCGTTGCGGCCGCTGGCGCCGCCCGCGACGGCGCGCCCGTCGTGGACGCGGACGCGCGCGCCGGCGGCGGCGAGCGTCAGCGCGGCGGAGACGCCGGTGATGCCGGCGCCGACGATCTCGACCTCGGGGGCCTCGACGCGCGCCTGCGGCGGGGGCTCGCTCGGCTCGTCCAGCCAGAAGCTGCTCATCGCGCGGACGCTACCGGCGCGAACTACGACAGCGCGTTCACGGCCGTGGCGGCGGCGACGAGCGCGGCCGCGCCCCAGCCGATCATCGGCGCGATCAGCGCGCGCTCGATCCGCCAGCGCAGCGCGAGCCCGATCACGACGGGCGGGATCAGCAGGACGCCGCTGAGCGTGTACGCCGAGAGGATCACCGACGTCGTGCGCAGTGCGAAGGCCGCCATCCCCCGAATACTGTCACCTGCGGCGGCCGCTTCACACCATCGCTCGTTCTGGGTTGACCGCCGCGCTTCACGTAGGGTCGCGCCGATGAGCGCGTTCGACGACCTCGCCTCGCTCGGGCCCCTGCCGCTCGCCGAGGGCTACCTCGCCCGTGCGGTGCACGGTGAGCGGCTGACGCTGGCCGTCGTCGAGATCGAGCCGGGCGCGGCGCTGCCCGCGCACAGCCACGCGAACGAGCAGCTCGGACTGGTGCTCGAGGGCTCCGTCGTGTCCCGCATCGGCGATGAGTCGAGCACTCTCGGGCCGGGAGGGACCTGGCGCATCCCCGCCGACACCCGGCCGCCGCGCTGGCCGCGCCCGTGACCACCTCCGACAGCGTCCTCGATCGCATCGCCCACGGCTCGCTGCTCGGCGACGCTCTCGTCGTGGCCGACGTGGCGGTGCTGCTCGCGGACGACACCGGCTCGTACCTCGCGGTCAACGACCGCGCGTGCGAGTTGACGGGGTACTCGAGATCCGAGTTGACCGGTCTCCGGGTCGGCGACCTCGGGGCGGACGACGACTCCGGCGGGATCCACGCGAACCTGCTCGAGGGCAAGCTGCAGGGCCGCAAGAACGTGCGTCGTCGGGACGGGACGGTCGTCGCGTGTCGCTACCTCGGGATCCGGACCGACGTCCCCCGGCGCTTCTCCTTCGTCATGCTCCTCTGGGAGTGCGACGGCCCCGACGGAGCCGGCCCGGCGGTGCGCGACGCTGCACGGAGCCTGCGGGACGACGCGTCGGCACTGCGTGCGCAGGCGCGCCACCAGCTCCGGAGGTCCGCCCGCATCCGCGACGCCACGCACGGCGAGACGATGGAGCGTACCGGGATCGAACCGGTGACCTTCGGCTTGCAAAGCCGACGCT
>CAZBYA010000041.1:0-26471 GCA_964496175.1 uncultured Gaiellales bacterium
CGAGCTGCGCGGGAAGCCGGTCGTCCTCTACTTCTACCCGAAGGACGACACGCCCGGCTGCACGACGCAAGCCTGCGGCATCCGCGACGCGTACGGCGAGTTCGAGCGCGCCGGCGCGGTCGTGCTCGGCGTCTCGCCCGACGGCGAGCGCTCGCACGCCAAGTTCCGCGACAAGTACGAGCTCCCGTTCACGCTGCTCGCCGACGAGGGGCACGCGGTCGCCGAGCGCTACGGTGTCTGGGGCGAGCGGTCGTACATGGGCAAGACGTACATGGGCATCCGTCGCTCGACCTTCGTGATCGGCGAGGACGGGACGCTCGAGAAGGCGATGTACGACGTGAAGCCGGCGACGCACGCCGACGACGTGCTGGCGGTACTCGCCTCCTAGACGGCGACCGTGGTCTCGGCGCGGGACTCGGCGTAGCCCTCGCCGAGCTTCTCGCGCAGCGTCCGCTCCAGCTCGCCCGAGGCCTCGAGCTCCTCGACGATGTCGGCCCCGCCGACCAGCTCGCCCTTGATGAAGACCTGCGGGATCGTCGGCCAGCCGGAGATCTCGGCCAGCTCCTGGCGGATCTGCGGGTCGGGCAGGATGTCGACCGCCGTCACCGGCGCGCCCGCGCGCCGCAGCGCCTGGAGCGCGCGGTCGGAGTTGCCGCACATCACGAACGCCGGCGTGCCCTTCATGAAGAGGGCCACGTCCGACCCCGTGATCACGTCCTTGATCGTCTCGCCGTAGCTCACGTCATGCCCCCTTTGTCTTGATGCGCAGCTCGTGGATGGTGCCGTCGCCGAGAGGCGTTGCCAGCGCCTCGTAGACGCGGCGGTGTTGCTCGACGAGCGACAGCCCCGCGAGTGACGGCGCCGCGACGAGCACCTGGAAGTGGTCGCCGCCGCCGGTCCGGTCGACGACGTCGAGCTCGGTCGCGTCCGGGAACGCCCGCTCGAGCAGCTCGCGCAACGGTTGCGTGCTCACGCTTCGATCGTAGCGAGCGCGAGCCGGTCGCCCGGCCGGATCCCGGCCGCCGCGCCCTCGGCCAGCTCGACGACGACGTTCGCCCCGCGCCGCGACGCCACGCGCCACGGCCTCAGGCCGCGCGCCACGTCGAGCACCACGAGGTCGCGGTCGCAGAAGACCGCGTCGATCGCGAAGCGCATGAAGAGCATGTGGATCGAGCCGGTGTGCCGGAAGAGCATCCCCTCGCCCGGCTCGAGGCCGGCCCGGCCGAGCAGGCCGCGCATGCGCGCGAACGGCGAGACGGGCAGCCAGCACCGCTCGCACACAACCGTCCCGTCGTCCTTCGTCAGCGTCGCGAACTTCATCCGGGGTCCGTTGGACCTACCTCGTAAGAGTGATCTTTGTCACGTACGCGCAAGCTTCGCACGCCTGCGGTTTCTCCACCATCGCAACCCCCAGGGAGACGGGTTGCCGGGAGACACGAGACCCCGTTCCGCCGCTGCCGCCGAAGGGAGGTGTACGCATATGAAGCTCTACGACTGGATCACCCGCGTGGTCGTCCGCCTGCACTCCGAGGAGGGGCAGACGATGGCCGAGTACGGGATCCTCGTCGCCGTGATCGCGCTCATCGCGATCGTCGGCGCCACCGTCTTCGGGAACAGCCTCAGCACGTTCTTCTCGAACCTCGTCAAGGACCTGTAGTTCCGCATCCCGGCGGGCCCCCACCGCCCTGGGGGCCCGCCGTCCAACTCCGACCCACCGACACATGCACACCCGCCGCCGCCGCCAGCACCCCATCCACTCCGAGCGAGGCCAGACGATGGCCGAGTACGCGATCCTGGTCAGCGTCATCGCGCTGGTCGTGCTCGCGACCCTGCCGGATCTCGCGTCGGCGATCGAGTCGTTCTTCACGTCCGCCGCGGCCGTCTTCGGGGGCTGACGCGATGCGGAGGGGGTCGTCCTGGAAGCAGGAGCACGGCCAGGCGGCGGCCGAGATGGTCCTCGTCCTGCCGATCCTGATCGCCGTCCTGCTCGCGATCGCCCAGTTCGGGATCGCCTTCAACAACTACATCACCCTGACCGACGCGACGCGCGCAGGCGCCCGCAAGGCTGCCGTCGCACGCTTCACCGGCGACAACGGCGCCGCCGCGGCGGCCCTCGTCAAGTCCGACGCGTCGAACCTCGACCCGTCGCAGCTCACGGTCTCGGTCACCTCGAGCAACTGGAACGTCCCCGGCAGCGACGTGGTCGTCACCGCGACGTACCCGTACTCGATCAGCATCCTCGGCTGGGTCGTCACCTCGGGGACGCTCACCAGCACGCAGAAGGAGAGCCTCGAATGAGCCGCATCGCCCAGGAGCGCGGCCAGGTTGCGGTGCTGACCGCCGTCTTCATGATCGTCATCCTCGGTCTCGCCGGCTTCGTGATCGACGTCGGCTCGTGGTTCCACCAGCAGCGCGTCACCCAGGCGACCGTCGACGCCGCGGCGCTCGCCGGCGCGCAGTCGCTGCCCAACGACCCCTCCGGCGCTGTCGCATCGGCGACCTCGTTCGCCCAGAAGAACGGCGGCGACGCCGGGGCGACCTTCACCGTCGGCTCCCGCTGGAGCCCGAACGACGAGATCACCGTCGACCAGCGCTCACCCGCCAGCGGCTTCTTCTCGCAGCTGTTCGGCATCTCGGTCGTCAACGTGCACGCCGCGGCGACCGCCGTCGCCGAGGTCCCCACCGCGGTGAACCACGCCGCGCCGATCGTCGTCGACATCAACCATCCCGAGCTCTCGGGCCCCGGCTGTCCCTGCTTCGACGTCCCCACGACGATCCCGCTCGGAAAGAAGGGGGTGCCCGGCGCCTTCGGGATGCTCAACCTCGACCAGTCCGGCAACGGCACCGCGGGCGTGCCGACGCTCGCGAGCTGGATCGAGAGCGGCTACGACGGCTACCTGGCGCCGGGGTACTACAACTCGGACCCGGGCGCGAAGTTCAACGCAGGGCCGATCCAGAGCGCGCTCCAGGACCGCTACGGCAGCACGCTCCTCTTCCCCGTCTACGACACGCTGACGGGCAACGGGGCGAACGCCCAGTACCACGTGGTCGGCTGGGCCGCGTTCCACCTGACGCTGTCGCAGGCGGGCGGGAACAGCGGGACCCTCAGCGGCTACTTCACCTCGGTGATCTGGGACGGGGTCGTCCCGCCCAGCGGCCCGAGCAACCCGGCCATCCCGAACCTCGGCGTCTACTCCGTCGCCCTCGTCGACTGATCCGCAACAGAAAGAGCCATCGCCCATGACTTACCGCGTCCGCAACATCGTCGTCGCCGTCGGCCTCGCGCTCGTCGCGATGCTGCTGACGACCTTCTACGTCACGAACTACAAGCGACACGTCCGCCAGAGCGAGAGCACCGTCGCCGTCTACGTCGCCAAGCAGGACATCCCGGTCGGAACGCCGGGAAGCGACCTGGTCAAGCAGGGGTACATCGCCCCGGAGCAGGTCGTCCAGCGGACGGTCGTGCCGGGCGCGATCTCGAACCCCGACCAGGTCCAGAGCCTGATCACCACCGACGCGATCTACAGCGGCGAGCAGATCTCGCTCCGGCGGTTCGCCGACCACGCGGAGCAGGGCGTTCGCTCGCAGCTGCGCGGCCCACTGCGGGCGATCTCGCTCCCAGGGACCTCCGACGAGCTGCTCGCGGGCACGCTCCGCAACGGCGACCACGTGGACGTGATCGCCAACCTGAAGACCGGCGACTGCTCCACGTGCTTCGCGGTGCGCGACATCGCGCAGGACGTGCTCGTCCTCCAGGCGCCGCCCGCCACCACCGGAGGGACACGGCTCGGGGGAGCCAACTCCGCGTCCTCCGTCGTGCTGGCAGTCAGCGACGCCGCCCAGGAGCAGAAGATCTGGTTCGCGGTCGAGAACTCGGCCGGCTGGTCGCTGGCGCTCCGCCCGGTCGCGAACGCGACGAACCCCTCGACCGACGTCGAAGGCATCAACTCGATGCTCCACGACGGCGTCCCGGCCTCGGCCGCGGCGAGCTACGGAGGCCACTGATGAGTACCGAGCAGCACGAGGGCCAGCGCACACGCCTCTACTTCACGGGCGACTGCGTCGGGTTCCGCGAACTCCGGGAGTCGCTCGCCCAGCACCCCGAGCTCGAGGTGATCGGCGCAAGCGAGCACGTCGCCCAGGCGACGGGGGCGCTCGCCGGCGGCCACCTGGACTGCGTCCTGCACGCGACGACCGAGGACACGTTCCCGGCGGCCGAGCTCGCGGCGATCCGCGAGCAGACGCGGGCACCGATCGTGCTCGTGATCGCGGGCGGAGCGTCGCAGATGCTCGACTCGGCCCTGGAGTCCGACATCGCCGACGTGCTGCTGCTGCCACAGCTCGTCGAGAACGTCGTCTTCACCGTCAGGAAGGCGGCGCACGCGAAGCGCGCCGTGCCGACCGTGACCCGGGCGCAGCTCGGCCGGGTGATCACCGTCTTCTCCCCGAAGGGCGGCACGGGCAAGACCGTCACCTCCTCGAACCTCGCGACGACGATCGCCAAGCAGAAGCGCAAGACGCTCCTGATCGACCTCGACCTCCAGTTCGGAGACGCGGCGATCGTGATGGGGATCGAGCCGGAGAAGACGATCTACGACCTCGTCGTCGCGCCGGGAGAGCTCGACTTCGAGAAGCTCGCGGGCTACACGACGAAGCACCCGTCTGGTCTCGACATCCTCCCTGCCCCGTCCCGCCCGGAGGACGCCGAGCTCGTCACGGAGTCCAAGATCACCCGCCTGCTCGAGGTGGCCCGGGAGTTCTACGACGTGATCGTCGTCGACACGTCGCCGTTCTTCCACGGGCCGATGCTGGCGACGCTCGACCGCACCGACGAGCTGCTCGTCCTCTGCGGCCTCGACGTCCCGACGCTGAAGAACGTCCGCCTCGCGCTTCAGACGCTCGAGCTGCTGTCGTTCCCGACGAGCCGGCTCCGCTTCGTCCTCAACCGGGCGAACACGAAGGTCGGGCTCTCCAAGCGCGAGGTGGAGAACGCGCTGAAGATCTCGGTGCACCTGGAGCTGCCCTCCGACCGGGCCGTGCCGCTATCCGTCAACCAGGGCACGCCCGTCGTGCTCGCCGACCCCGGCTGCGACTTCGCGAAGGCGGTCGGGACGCTCGCGAAATCGGTCCTGCCGCAGCCGGAGAAGGCCCGGCGCAAGCGCCTGATGCTGGCGAGGAGCTGAGATGGGGCTCCAGGATCGCATCTCGAAGCAGGGCGACGGCGACGAGGTCACTCCCCTCAGCGTCGTCCACAACGGGCAGCGCTCGGTGCAGGTGGGCGGCCCGGCGCAGGATCCGTACGCCGAGCTGAAGGCACGGGTCCACCACGCCTGCATCGCGAAGCTCGGCCCCGAGTTGTTCAAGCAGGACGGCAAGGACGACATCGCCGCCCACGTCTACCGCGCGGTCACCGAGGAGCTCGCGCTCGACCGAACGCCGCTCACCCGCGAGGAGCGTCGCGAGATCGTCCGCCAGCTGACGGACGACATCCTCGGCTACGGGCCGATCGAGCCGCTCCTGCGCGACGACTCCGTCACCGAGGTGATGGTGAACGGCGTCGACCGCGTCTACGTGGAGCGCGGCGGCAAGCTCGAGCGCACGAACATCTGCTTCGTCGACGACTCGCACATCATGCGGATCATCGACAAGATCGTCTCGCAGGTCGGCCGCCGCGTCGACGAGGGCTCGCCGATGGTGGACGCGCGCCTCCCCGACGGGAGCCGCGTCAACGCCATCATCCCGCCGCTGGCGCTGAACGGGCCGACGCTGACGATCCGGAAGTTCTCGCGCGACCCGTACACGATCAACGACCTGATCTCGTTCGGCACGCTCACCGCGCGCTCCGCGCAGTTCCTCGGCGCGTGCGTGAAGGGGAAGCTGAACATCCTCATCTCCGGCGGCACCGGCACCGGCAAGACGACGACGCTGAACGCGATGAGCGCGTTCGTCCCGAACGACGAGCGCATCGTCACGATCGAGGACGCGGCCGAGCTCCAGCTTCAGCAGGAGCACGTGATCACGCTCGAGTCGCGCCCGGCCAACATCGAGGGTGTCGGCGAGGTGAAGATCCGCGAGCTCGTCCGCAACGCGCTGCGCATGCGGCCGGACCGGATCATCGTCGGCGAGGTCCGCGGCGCGGAGACGCTGGACATGCTGCAGGCGATGAACACGGGCCACGAGGGCTCGCTGACCACGATCCACGCCAACGCGCCTCGCGACGCGCTCGCCCGCCTCGAGACGCTCGTGATGACCGCGGGCGTGGAGCTCCCGCACCGCGCGATCCGGGAGCAGATCGCGAGCGCGTTCGACCTGCTGGTCCAGATCCAGCGGCTCGTCGACGGCTCGCGCCGCATCACGCACATCTCCGAGGTGCTCGGGATGGAGGCCGACGTCGTGACGCTGCAGGACATCTTCGTCGCTTCGCCGCCGGCGGAGGACGAGGCGTACCTGGCCGCGCACCGGCTGCTCTCGCCACTCCGCGCGACCGGGCTGAAGCCGCACTTCCTCGAGAAGCTCGCGGCGAACAACGTCGTCCTGCCGCCGACGTTCTTCACCGGCGACGACCCGGATCAGCTGCGCGCCTCCTTCGCGGCCGTCGGCTT
Organism: uncultured Gaiellales bacterium; assembly: GCA_964496175.1. Classification (GTDB taxonomy): domain Bacteria; phylum Actinomycetota; class Thermoleophilia; order Gaiellales; family Gaiellaceae; genus PALSA-600. The sequence goes on from CAZBYA010000041.1 coordinate 6,603, forward strand.
CGGCGGAGGGTACGAGTGAGGCGTCGGCTCCTCTTGGCGCTGCTCGTCGCCGTCGCGGCGCTCGCGCTCGTCCCGGCGGCAGGGGCCGGCGTGCGGCTGGGAGCGATCGACGCGAGCGGCTTCCCGCTGATCCGCGCGACGCTCCTGGCGCCCGCCGGCGCGGCGACGCCCGTCCTCCGCGAGAACGGCCGGCCGGTCGTCGGCTACCAGGCGGTGAACCTGGGCCGGCAGAAGGCGCTGATGGTCCTGATCGACCGCTCGCAGTCGATGACGGGACGCCCGATCGCCGCGGCGATCGCCGCGGCGCAGTCGCTCGTCGCCGCCACGCACCCCTCCGACGACGTCGGGGTCGTCGCCTTCGGCCGCGACGCGATCGCGATCACGCCCCCCGGCGTCGCGCCGGCGGACGCCTCGGCGGCGCTCCGCGGCCTGAGCGTCGACACGGTCCCGGGCACCGCCCTCTACGACGCGATCGTGCTCGCGGCCGGCCGCCTGGCGGGCGACGCGCGTCCCGGCCGGGCGATCGTCGTCCTCACCGACGGCCAGGACATCTCGAGCACCCAGACCCTCGGTGACGCGGTCGCGGCCGCGCTCGCCGCCCACGCCGCGCTCTACACGATCGGGATCAGGGGCACCGGCTTCGCACCCACCGTGCTGCGCCGGCTCGCCCGCGAGACCGGCGGCTCGTACCGCGAGGCGGCGAGCATCGCCGACCTCAAGGGGCTCTACGCGTCGGTCGCCGGCGAGCTCGACCGCACCTGGGAGCTCTCGTACGTCACCGCGCTCCGGCCCGGTGCGGCGCTCGACCTGGCCGCGGCCGTGCCGGGCGGCGGCACGACGACCGGCCGCGTGCAGCTGGGCGGTGGCGGCGCGGCCGCGGCTGCGCCCTCCTCCCTCATCCCCACGGTGGGGTACACGACGGCGGGCACGGTGCTCGTCGCGCTCGGCGCCGGGCTCCTGGTCCTGCTCTCGTGCCTGTTCTGGTTCGCGTCCGACCGGGCGTCGCGGCTGCGCGCGCGGATCGAGCCGCATGTCACGCAGGTCCCGGCGGCGCGACTCGTGCGCTCGCGGCGCGACCGCAACGTGGCGCGCCGCAAGGTGGCGGACAGCTTCGAGCGGGCGCTCGGCGACCTGCGCTCGTTCAAGGGGCTCCAGCTGAAGCTGGACCGTGCCGACCTCCCCCTGCGCGCCGGCGAGATCGTGGCCCTCTGCGTCGCGCTGGCGCTCGTCGCGGGGTTGTTCGGCGCGGCCGGAGGCGCTTCGGGGCTGATCGACCTCTGCCTGATGACGCTCGCAGCGTCGCTGCCGATCGCGTACGTCTCGATGCGCGCCGGTGGCCGCGTCCGGCGCTTCGACGACCAGCTGCCGGACATCCTGATCACGATCTCCGCGTCCCTGAAGGCCGGCCACAGCTTCCGCCAGGGCGTCCAGTCGGTCGTCGAGGAGGGCGCGGAGCCGGCGGCCAAGGAGTTCCGGCGCGTGCTGACGGAGACCCAGCTCGGGAAGCCGATGGACGACGCACTCGGCGACCTCGCGCTGCGGATCGGCTCGAAGAACCTGACCTTCGTGATCAACGCCGTCACGATCCAGCGCCAGGTCGGCGGCTCGCTGGCGGGGCTGTTCGACATGGTCGCGGACACCGTCCGGCAGCGGCAGCAGTTCCGCCGCAAGGTCAAGGGCCTGACGGCGATGGGCCGCATGTCGGCGTACGTCCTGGTCGCGCTGCCGGTGTTCGTCGGACTGATGGTGACCGCCATGAACCCGACCTACATGGCGCCGCTCTACCACTCGTCGACCGGCCAGACGATGCTCACCGCGGGCGTCGTGATGATCGCGGCCGGCAGCCTGATCCTCAAGAAGATCGTCTCGTTCAGGGGGTGACGACGTGACGCTGCTCCTGCTCGCGTTCCTCTTCGCCGGCGGCGCGCTGTACCTGGCGGCCGAGGCCGCCACGTACCCCGCGCGCCTCCGTCAGCGCGCGATCAAGCGCGCGACGCAGGTCGGCTCCGTGCGCGTCCCGCGCACCGACCAGGAGCTGCTCCGCTTCCGCGACCGCGTGGTCGCGCCCGCCCGCGAGCGGCTCGCCAGCATCCCGCTGAGGCTCCACCCGCGGACGAGCCTCGAGGCGATCTCGACGCGGATCGTCGCCGCGGGGCTCGCGCAGCGACTGACCGTGAAGACCTTCCTCGCGTGCAAGGGCGGTGCGGCGCTCACCGGCTGCTGCGTGGGCCTCCTGCTCGTACCGGCGTCGCCCGTCCTGGGGCTGCTCTGCATGCCGGTGCTCGGGATGGTGGGCCTGATCGGGCCGGAGTGGATCCTGACGGCGAAGATCCGCTCCCGCCGCGAGCGCATCCGCGGCGACCTGCCGGACGCGCTCGACCTGCTCGCCGTCAGCGTCGAGGCCGGGCTCGGCTTCGACGCCGCCGTGACGAAGCTGACCGAGCACATGGAGGGCTCGCTGATCGACGAGTTCGCGCTCACGCTCAACGAGATCCGCATCGGTGAGACGCGCTCGGTCGCGCTCAAGAAGATGGCCGCGCGCGTGGATGCGCCCGAGCTCTCGAACTTCGTCCGCGCCGTCGTCCAGGCCGAGCAGCTCGGCATCTCGCTCGGGCGCATCCTCCGCGTGCAGGCGGCGGACACGCGCCTGCGCCGGCAGGCGGCCGCGGAGGAGAAGGCGATGAAGGCGCCGATCAAGATGCTCTTCCCGACCGTCTTCCTGATCTTCCCGACGATGTTCATCGTCGTGCTCGGGCCCGCGTTCCTCAACATCCTCAAGATCTTCAGGTAGCCGTGGCGCCCGAGACGGAAAAGGGGTTCGGCACCGGCCTCCGCTCGCTGCTCGAGCGCAAGCAGAACGGCGACACGCCCACCGACACCCCGGAGCCGGCCGCCGCCGAGCAACAGCCCGCGGTCGTCGACGTGATCGTCCAGGGGACGGTGCCGGAGCTCGAGACGACGCGGCGGGAGCTTCAGGAGGCGCTCGAGCGCGAGCGCGTCGCGCGCGAGGAGGCGCACGCCGCCTGCCGGGCCGCGGCCGAGCGCGAGGCGGAGCTGGAGGCGTGGACGGTCGAGCTCGAGGGGCGCGAGGCGCAGCTCGGGGAGACACGCGCCGAGCTCGAGCGCCAGCACGCCGCGCTCGTCGAGCGGCACACGGAGATCGTCGCCGAGTACGCGCGGGTGCAAGAGCTGACCAGCCACGCCGAGTCGCGGGTCGAGGAGCTGGAGACGGCCGAGCGCGACCGGGCGGAGGCGGCGGGCGAGCTCGCGCGGAAGCTGGCGGAGGTCGGCGAGCGGGAGCGCGAGCTGAAGCGCGAGCGCGCAGCGTTCGAGGCGCGCCAGCAGGAGCTCGACGCGCGGCTCGCCGCGCGCGAGCACGCGCTGCGCGAGCGCGACGGCGCGATCGTCCAGCGCGAGCACGCGGTCCGCGAGCTCGAGACGACGCTCGCCGGCGAGCGGGCGCGGATCGAGGCGCGCACGGAGACGGTCGAGGCCGCCGAGGCGCGGCTCGCTCAGGAGACGCGCGACCTCGCCGACCGGACGGCCGCCGTCGAGCAGTCGCTCGAGGAGCGCCGCCGCGTCGTCGCCGACGGCGAGTCGGCGCTCGTCGCCTGGGAGGGCCGGTTGCGCAGCGAGGCGGAGCGCCTCCAGGACGAGCGGCACGACCACGGCACGACGACGCAGGACGCACTGGCGCTGATGGCGGAGCTGGAAGTGCGGGAGGCGACGCTGGCGAAGCGCGAGGCGGAGCTCCTCCAGGCGCAGTCGCAGCTCCAGGCGGCTGCGGCCGACTCGGACGAGCTCGGGCTCCGGCGCCGCGGTCGCGAGCTGGACGAGCGCGAGGCCGACCTGGCGGCCCGGGAGGCCGAGCTCAACCGGCGGGCCGCGGCCGCGTCGCGCAGCGAGCACGACAACGAGCTCGTCGAGCAGCTCCGCCACGAGCTGCGCAAGCGCGAGGACGAGGTCGCGGCGCGCGAGCAGTTCTTCGCCGACCGCCGCGAGCGCCTCGACGCGCGGGAGCAGCGGCTGGCGCGTCTCGAGGAGGAGCTCGCCGAGCGCCACCGCGCCGCGCAGTCGCTCGAGGACGACGTGCGCGTCCGCGAGGCCCGGCGGGACGCCGACCTCGACCTGCGCGAGGACGAGATCGAGCGGCGCCTCGGCGAGCTCGAGGAGCGCGAGCGGCGCGTCGAGCAGCGCGAGACGGACGTCTCGACCTACGTCGCCGACGTCCAGCGCCGCTTCACGGCCGCCTAGTTCTCCCCCGCCCTGCGGCTACAATGCCGCTCCCGCGGATGTGGCGGAATTGGTAGACGCGCACGGTTCAGGTCCGTGTGCCCGTAAGGGCGTGGAGGTTCAAGTCCTCTCATCCGCATGAAGCCCAGGCTCCTCCTTCTCCTCCCGGCGGCGGCTCTGGCCGCCGTCGCGCTCTCCGCGGACGGTCTCGGCGCGCGGAGCGTCGCGCCGACGACCGAGGTCGTCGTGACCCTGAAGGCGCCGCCGCTCGCCGTCTTCGGCCGCTCGCTGCTCTCGGCGTCGCACGACGTCTACCTGCGGCGGCTCGACGCGGCCCAGAACGCCGTCGTCCGGCGCGTGCAGGCGTTCCTCCCGGAGGCGCAGGTCCGGTGGCGGTACCGCCTGGTCGCGGACGGCTTCGCGGTCGCGCTGCCGCGCGACGAGGTGTCTGCTCTGGGGAGCATCCAGGGCGTCGCGGAGGTGTGGCCGAACGTGCGCTACCACGCGCTCGGCGTCTCGCACGGCGGGGCCGCCGCCGACGTGCTCGGGCCCCAGCAGATCGGCGCCGACAAGCTCTGGGGCCCGACCTTCGCGACCGCGGGCAATGGGATGAAGATCGGGATCATCGACGACGGCCTCGACGCGTCGAGCCCCTACTTCAACCCGAGCGGGTACCAGTACCCGCCCGGCTTCCCGAAGGGGCAGACGAGCTACACGACGCCGAAGGTGATCGTCGCGCGGACGTTCGCGCCGGCGGGGACGACGTACAAGTACGCCAACGTGCCGTTCGACCCGTCGGCGTCGTTCCACGCGACGCACGTCGCGGGCATCGCGGCGGGCGACTACGGCACCAACGCGAACGGCATCTCGATCTCGGGTGTCGCGCCGAACGCGCAGATCGGGAACTACAAGGCGCTGTCGATCCCGACCCCGGGCTTCGGGCTCGACGGCAACAGCGCGGAGATCGCCGCCGCGATCGAGGCCGCCGTCGCCGACGGGATGAACGTCATCAACCTCTCGCTCGGAGAGCCGGAGGTCGAGCCGTCGCGCGACATCGTCGTCGCGGCGATCGACGGCGCCGCGGCGGCCGGCGTCGTGCCCGCGATCGCCGCCGGCAACGACTTCCAGGACTTCGGCTACGGCACCGTCTCGTCGCCGGGCAACGCCCCCGCCGCGATCACGGCCGCCGCCGTGTCGTCGAGCGACACGATCGCCGACTTCTCGTCCGCCGGCCCGACGCCGGTCTCGCTCCAGTTCAAGCCGGACGTCTCCGCGCCCGGCGTGCACGTGCTCTCGTCGCTGCCGCCGAACCAGGGCGGCCCGTTCAACTACCTCGACGGCACGAGCATGGCGTCGCCCCACGTCGCGGGCGCGGCGGCGCTGCTGAAGGAGCGGCATCCGACGTGGACGGTGGCGCAGATCAAGTCCGCGCTGGTGCAGACCGGCGATCCGGTGCACGATCCGGTTCGGGCGGGCGCCGAGGCGTGGACGACGCGCGAGGGCGGCGGACTGATCGACCTCGTCAAGGCGGACAACCCGTTGCTCTTCGCGGCGCCGACGGGCCTCTCGTTCGGCGAGCTCGCGCCGGGCGCGTCGGCGACGCAGAACGTCGCGCTGTCGGACGCGGGCGGCGGCGCCGGCGCCTGGACGGTGTCGGTCGCGCCCCAGCAGGGCGACGCGACCGTGACGGCGCCCGCGGCCGCGTCGGTTCCCGGCGCGCTCGCGATCACGGCGACCGCGGGCGCGACCCCCGGCGACGCCACCGGCTTCGTCGTGCTCACGCAGGGCTCGAACGTCCGCCGGATCCCCTACTGGCTCGATGTGTCGGCCCCGAAGCTCGCGCAGGAGCGCGCATTGCCGCTGACGCGCCCGGGCACGTACGCCGGGACGACGGCCGGCGGCGCCTCGCTCGTCTCGAGCTACCGCTACCCGACCGGCCGCGACACGACCTATCCCGGCCCGGAGCGCGTCTACCGGTTCACCGTCACGGGCCGGCCCGCGAACATCGGCTTCGCGGTCCTCTCCGGGCACGCCGTGCCGCATGTCACCTACGCCGGCTCCGAGGACCGCCTCGCCGGCTACACGGCGCTGCCGATCGACCTCAACCCGTACCGCAGCTCGTGGAACGCCAACCGGCTGATCTCCGGCCTGGTCCTCCCCGTGCCGGGCACCTACGACGTCGTCTTCGACACGCGCTCGCCGGCGGACGCCGGGAAGTTCACGTTCCGCTACTGGGTGAACGACACGACGCCGCCGCGCCTCCGCGTCGTCTCGCGCGTGGGCGGGATCGCGGTCTCGGCGACCGACGCCGGGTCCGGCGTCGATCCCGCGTCGATCGTCGCGACGCTCGACGGCCGGCCGGTCGCGGCCGTCCGGTTGAGCGCCGCGGGCGTGCTGAGGATCGCCGCGCGCCCCGGACGGCACCGGCTGGTGCTGCGCGTCTCCGACTACCAGGAGACGAAGAACATGGAGGACGTCGGCCCGATCCTCCCCAACACCGCGACGCTCACGGCGACCGTCACCGTCACGCGCGCCGCGCGTTAGTCGCCGCACGCATCTGTCGATTTCGGCGATGACCAGAACTGGTCATCGCCGGCGCGCGCCGTGCGCTGACTAGTCTCGCTTGTCGATCGTCGGCAGCGCCTCGAGGTCGCGCTCGACGGAGCGCGCGAAGTCGTCGCTCTCGTCCGAGACGATGCGCAGGTGCGACCGGCGGCGGGCCCGCCGACGCGCGCCCGGGTCGAGCCCCAGCCGCGCCGCCAGCCGCGGGCCCTCGGCGGCGAGCAGCAGCACCAGCGCCAGGGCGAGCAGGACCACGCCGATCACGCTCACCCGGACAGAATAACCTCGTAGGGCTTCCCCGACGCCCCGCGAAAAGAGCCTGGAAATGAAGGTCCTGCCGCTGCTCGCGCTCGTCGCCCTGGTCGCCGCAGGCTGCGGCACGGCGCACCGCTCGGGGCGGTCGACGATCCCGACCACGACGGGCACCGGCACCGTCTCGCCGCGGCCGATGGCGGTCACCGTCTTCCGCGTCGAGTCGGGTGCATTGCGCGCCGAGACGGAGCAGGTGCCGGCGACGCAGGCCGTCGCGACGGCCGCTCTCGGCGCGCTCGGCGTCGGCGCGACCGTGACGATCTCGGGCGGAACGGCCCGCGTCGCGCTCGACCGCGCCACACCCGAGCAGGTTGCCGAGATCGTCTACACGCTGACGCAGTACCCCTCGGTGCAGCGCGTCGACGTCGCCGGCCGCGGCGGGCTGACGCGCGACGACGTCGCCGCCTACGTGCCGCCGATCCTCGTCGAGTCGCCGGCCGCGGGCGCGGAGGTGCCGTCGACCTTCCATGTCTCCGGCAGCGCGTCCGTCTTCGAGGGGACCCTCGTCGTGGAGGTGCAGCGCGGCGGTGCGACGCTCGCGAAGCACGTGGTCACGGCATCCGAGGGCGCGCCGGGCCGAGGCACGTTCGACACCGCCTTCACGGCGGCGCCGGGCGACGCGACGGTCGTCGCCTACGCGCCGAGCGCCGCGGACGGCTCGCCGCAGCACGAGGCGGACGTGCCGATCACGATCCTCCGCTAGCAGGGCGGCTACAATGCCGCCGCTTCCGTCCCCGGTAGCTCAATTGGCAGAGCATCCGGCTGTTAACCGGAGGGTTGTTGGTTCGAGTCCAACCCGGGGAGCTAGGGCCATGCGGTCGTGCCGGCCGGGCGCGTGTCGAGTGCGCCGCCCGGGACGCACTGCGGCGACCAGTACGACGTGCCGCGGTAGCGCGGGTACAGCACGGTGTACGCCCACTGCGCGATCGCGAGCGCGTCGTCGGGCGTGTCGCCGAGCTGCTGCGCCACCCACGGCAGCCACTGCAGGCCGTAGCACTGCGCCTTCGCCTCCGCCTGCGGATCGCCGACGGTGTAGCCGGAGGGGAGCACGCCCCCGACGACGCCGCCGAGGTGGACAGCCTCGTGCGCGAGCGTGAGCATCGCCATCGCAGTGTCGCCGTACGTCGCCCAGAAGGCGTTCGCGTTCCGCACGGGCAGCGGCTCGTCTCCGGCGAAGCACGGGCCGGGCGGGCCGCCAGGCTGCGCCTGCACATCCCGGCGACGTCGCGCAAACGTGTCGGCCGCGGCGGGCTGCGGGCACTTCGTCGGCTTGGTCACCGCGACCGCGAACTGCTGCAGCGCGTAGCAGGCGTACGGGCCGAGCTGCGCCACGTTCGACATGACCGGGCCCCCGACCGGGACGCCGTTCACCGTCGTCCAGGCGACGCTGACGAACCCGAGCTCGCGCGCCGGGTCGAAGCCGAGCTGGGTGGCGAGCGCGCGCCAGTCGGTGTCGCCCTCGCACACGATCCGCACGGAGCGGCCGGCGATCCTCGACGCGATCCGGCTCGCGAGCAGCTCGAGCGGGGAGTTGTGCGCGGGGTCGGTCCAGGGTAGGCCGCTCGCCGGCGGGATCGCCACCGTGTCCGCGAGCGCGGCGGGCGCCGCGAGCAGCGCCGAGAGAGCCAGGATGGAGGCCACGCGAAGACGCACGTCCGCGTGGTCGGCCGGCCCCCCGCGATCTTCGTACCGACTTTCCCGTCGAGTCTCAGGCGGACAGGCGCGCCACGCGCTCGAGCAGCTTGCGCAGCGCCTCCTGGAGCTCCTTCGTGCGCTCGACGTCGGCGCTCCGCAGCTCGCGGCGCAGCTCGCGCTCGCGCAGGAGCCAGATCAGCTCCTCGCCGGTCGCGACGTCGATCCCCTCGGCCTCGGCGCGCGCGTCGAGCTCTGCCTTGAGGCCGATACCGTCCGCGTCGAGCGGCGTCCCGTCCACCACGTGCGCGCGCAGCGCCCGGTGCACCGGGTCGTAGAAGTGCTGGGGCGTCAGCTCCGCGAGCAGCGGCCGGAGCTCCGGGTGGGCCAGCACTCCGGCGAGGGCGTTTCGCTCGAGCCGGCTGCTGCCGGCGAGCACGCGCTGCGTCACCGGCGTCGACGCGCGCGCCGTCGACGCGGCGCCGCGAAGCTGCACGGTCATGCCGAGCCGGTCGTTCGCGAGCCGCCAGGCGTCCTGCCGCTCGGGCGAGTCCGGCGCCTCGTCGAGCAGCGCCTTGACGATGCGGAAACCCTCCTCGCGGCTGTCGGCCCGCTCGAGCTCGATCCGCACGCGGTAGACGAGGTACGGCTCGGCCGCTGCGAGCCGCGCCTCGAACCCGTTCGGGTCGTCGGCCGGGTCGATCCCGGGCGGCAGCGCCACCACCCTGATGTCGAATCCCTGCTGCGCCGCCAGCGCCATGCCGCGGAGGGTCGCCGACTCGCCCGCGGCGTCGCCGTCGAACGCCAGCCAGAGGCGCTTGCTCAGCCGCCCGAGCTCCTTCAGCTGCTGCTCCGTGAGCGCCGTTCCCATCGAGGCGACCACGGGTTCGAAGCCGGCCTGGCGCAGCGCGATCGCGTCCGTGTTCCCCTCGACGACGCAGGCGCGATCCTCGCGCGCGATCGCCGCGCGCGCCTTGTCGAGCCCGTAGACGACCGACCCCTTGTGGAAGAGCTCCGACTCGGGCGTGTTGACGTACTTCGCCCGCAGCGGGTCGTCGTCGTACAGCTGACGCGCCTGGAAGCCGACCACCCGGCCGCGCGCGTCGGCCAGCGGGAAGAGCAGGCGCCGCTGGAAGTAGTCGTCGCCTCGCGCGCGGACGAGGCCGGCCGCGCGCAGCTCGTCCTGCGTGAAGCCCTTCTGGAGCGCCTTGCGCGCGAGCGCGTTCCCGGCGAGCGACAGCCCGAGCCGGAACTCGCGGCAGATCGGCTCCTCGAAGCCGCGACCCTTCAGGTAGTCGCGCGCGAACGAGCCCGCCTCGGTCTCCCAGAGCATCCGCTCGTAGTAGGTCGCGGCCTGGTCGAGCAGCGCGTAGAGCCGTTGCCGGCGGTCCTGCGCCGCCGCCTGCTGCGGCGACACCTCCTCGTATTCGAGCGGCACGCGGAAGCGCTCGGCCAGCCACTCGATCGCGCCGACGAAGTCGAGCCCCTCCGTCTCCCGCACGAAGGTGATCAGGTCGCCCTTCGCGCCGCAGCCGAAGCAGTAGTAGAGCTTGTCGACCGCGTTCACCGAGAAGGACGGCGTCCGCTCCTCGTGGAACGGGCAGCGGCCGGTGTACCTCGCCCCCGCCTTGCGCAGCTGCGTGCGCGCCGAGACGACGTCGACGAAGTCCGCGGCGGCCTTGACCGCCTCCACCGAGGTGTCCTTGATCCGCGCCATCAGAGTGTCGCAGCGTACGTCAGCGCGAACCGGTCGGTCATCCCCGCGATGAACTCGACGATCTCCTCGGGGGCGTCGCCGCGCGCCTCGAGGCGCTCGTAGATGCGACGGATCGTCTGGCGCGCGCGCTCGTGCTCGGGCCGCGTCACCGGGCCGAGGTAGACGTGGTCGAACATGAAGGCGCGAAGGGAGAGCATCGCGGCGCCGACCTCGTCGCTCTGCACGATGTCGCCGGCGAGGGCCGACGTCTCGACGAGGTCGTGGACGAGCGTGTCGATGCGCTGCGCACCGGTCGGACCGAGCACGTCGATCTCGGCGCGGGGCAGGTCGTCCTCGACGAGGATGCCGTAGCGGATCGCGTCGTCGATGTCGTGGTTGATGTACGCGACGCGGTCGACGATCCGCACGATCTTGCCCTCGAGCGTCTCGGGGTCGCGGTCGCCGGTGTGCGTGAGGATGCCGTCGATCACCTCGTGCGTGAGGTTGAGCCGCTCCGCGACTCGCGCCGACTGTTCGTTGTGGCGGAAGCCGCCGGGCGCGAGCTCGTCGAGCGCCGCCTCGCCGGCGTGCCCGAACGGCGGGTGACCGGTGTCGTGGCCGAGGCCGATCGCCTCCGTCAGGTCCTCGTTCAGGCGAAGCGCGCGGGCGACCGCCCGGGCGATGCCGGTCGTCTCGAGCGTGTGCGTCATCCGCGTCCGGTAGTGGTCGCCGGCCGGGTCGATGAAGACCTGCGTCTTCCCCTTCAGCCGCCGGAACGGCTTCGAGTGGAGGATGCGGTCGCGGTCGCGCTGGAACGGAGTGCGGACGCTGCATTCCGCCTCCGGGCGCGCGCGTCCGCGCGTCTCGTACGAGCGCACGGCGAGCGGCGAGAGCGCGTGCTCCTCGAGCTCGCGCACCCGCGCGGCGAAGGCATCGGCGACTCTCCCGGCGACCTCGGGCACCTCCCCACGGTAGCCGCAGGGACGGTCGTCAGATGATGATCGGGACGGTGCCGCCGTCGGCCGACCAGGCCGCGCCCGTGACGTACGAGGCCCGGTCGGACAGGAGGAAGACGACGACGGCCGCGATCTCCTCCGGCTGCGCGAGACGCCCCAGCGGGCGCCCGGCCCCCACCTTCGCGAGCACCGCCTCGCGCTCGCCCTGCTGGTCGGCGAGCCCGCCGGGGGCGAGCCAGGCTTCGGTGGCGGTCGGCCCCGGCGTGACGGCGTTGCAGCGGATGCCGTCGGCGGCGTACCGGTCCGCGACGAGGCGCGAGTACGAGAGCATCGCGGCCTTCAGCACCGAGTAGTCGGGCATCCCGCTCGACGGGCGCTTGGCGGCGGTCGACGAGACGTTGACGATCGAGCCGCGGCCGCGCGAGCGCATCCCGGGCAGCACCGAGCGCGTCGCGCGCACCGCGCTCATCAGGTTCAGCTCGAAGGACACCTGCCAGTCGTCGTCGGTCAGCTCCTCGAGCTTGCGGATGTCGGTGCCGCCGACGTTGTTGACGAGGCAGTCGACGCGACCGAAGCGCTCCTCGGCCGCCGCGATCAGCCGCTCGGGCTCGCCGCGTCGCGTCAGGTCGACGGAGACGTGCAGGTCGCCGGGGCCGTCGTCACGCCGCCCGGACGAGACGACGCGCGCGCCCTCCGCCTGCAGCTGTCGCACGACCGTGAGGCCGATTCCGGTGGTCGAGCCGGTGACGACGCACACCTTGTCCGCGAATCCGAGCTCCACGTCGCGGCTACCTTAGCCGCGTGGCCACCCTCCTCCTCGCGCGGCACGGCGAGACCGACTGGAACCGCGAGGGCCGCTGGCAGGGATGGGCCGACCCGCCGCTCAACGAGACCGGGCGGCGGCAGGCGCAGGAGCTCGCGGAGGAGCTGCGCACGACGCCGTTCGACGCCGTCTACTCGAGCGACCTCCGCCGCGCCCACGAGACGGCCGAGATCCTCGCGGCGCCGCACGGCGTGCCGGTGCTGGTCGACGCCGACCTGCGCGAGATCGACATCGGCTCGTGGTCGGGGCTGACGCGCGCGGAGATCGAGACGCGCTTCCCGGACGGGAGGCGGCCGGACGGCGAGACGCGCGAGCAGCACGCCGCGCGCGTGCTCGCGGCCGTCGAGCGGATCGCGCGCGAGCAGCTCGGGCGCCGGGTCCTGATCGTCACCCACGGCGGCACGCTGCGGGCGCTGCACGGGCACATCTCCGACGAGCCCTACCACCCCGTGCCCAACTGCGCCGTGCTCGAGGTGCACTTCCACGACGACCGGCTGACGGCGCCGGAGCCCTAGGCGCCGTTGGCGATCGTGAGCGACCGCTCGCCGCGGCCCTCGTTGCCCGCCGTGTCGCGTGCGACGACGACGACCCGATAGACGCCGTGACAGGGCACCCGGCCGGAGCGGATTCAGGTAGACGCCGTTGCGCCACTCGGAGAAGTGGGCGTGCTTCCACGGCGCCTCCACGTAGCCGATCACGGTGCGGTGGGCGACGACCGGCGCGCCCCAGCGCACGGCCGGCACGACGTGCCAGTACTCGTGCGCGACGCCGCCCGGTCCGCGCACGATCACGACGTCGGGGTGCAGCGAGTTGGGCGCGGCGATCCCGTCGAGCGTCGCGTAGACGGGAGTGCCGTCGGCCGCGCTGATGTCGGTGCCGAAGTGGATCGTCCCGTGCAGCCAGTCGGTGCCGTCGATGCGCGGGTCGCCGAGGAAGCCGCGAACCGGGTGCTGGGCGTGGAAGGGCTTGACCGGCCAGCCGTAGGCGCCGTGGGCGGGAGCGGCGAGCGCGAGCGACGTCGTGACGACGACCGCGCACTGTGCGAGCTTCGAGGTGATGGACATGCCACCACCGTCCGCGCCGGCGGAAACAGGGCCGCCATCGCCGCGTAACGGCCCGGAAACGGCCGCCGCCGAGCCACTCCCGCACGGCGCGACGTTCGGTTAGCCTCAGGGCGTGGAGGACTACACGAACAAGTACAAGGGCGAGCAGGTCGAGATCGCCCTCTTCGGCGGCGAGTACCAGGACGGCGTGCTGACGGCGTACTGCTACGTCGAGGACGTCGCGCACGTCGAGCTGAACGGGCACATCCTGATCCCGCTCCAGAACGTCGCCTCCCTCCACTGCTCGAGCCGTTGCGACGCCCCCGAGCCGGACTGGCCGCCGCGCGCCCTCGCAGAGGACGACGGCGACACCGACGACGACGTGTAGAACGTCGCGCGCGGTGCGCATGATCGTCGTCCGCAACCTGCTGAAGCTGTGGGCGTGCTTCGCCGCGTTCGCGCTGCTGCTCGGCGCCGCGGGGTGGCAGCTCGGCGGCTACCGGCTGGCGCTCCTGTTCCTCGGCTCGGCGGTGCTGCTCGCCGGCGCGCTCTACTGGTACGCCGACCGCTCGGTGATGGGCATGGTCGGCGCGCGCGAGCTCGTGCAGGCGGAGGCGCCGGCGCTCCATTCGACGGTCGACCGGCTCGCGCTCCGCGCGGGCGTGGTGCGGCCGAAGCTCTATGTCCTCGCCGACTCCTACCCGCGCGCGCTCTCCGCCGGCCGCGGCGCGGGCGGAGGCGCCGCGCTGGCGGTCTCGATCGGGCTGCTCGGGGTTGCCTCGCCCGCGGAGCTCGAGGGCATCGTCGCGCACGAGCTCGCCCACCTGCGGCACCGTGACGTGCTCGTCCAGACGGTGGCAGTCGTGGTCGCGACCGCGGTCGTCGAGGTCTCGAGGCTGGGGGGATTCCTCCAGCGGGCGCTCCTGTTCCTGCTCGGCCCGCTGGCGGCGGCGTTCGTGCATCTCCTGCTCTCGCCGAAGCGCGAGTTCCAGGCCGACCGGCTCGCGGCGGAGCTGTGCGACTCACCGCACGGGCTGGCCGACGCGCTCGTGCGCCTCGAGCAGGCGATGGAGCTCGTCCCGTTCGCCGCCAGCCCGGCGACCGAGCCGCTCTACACGACCAATCCGTTCGCGGACGAGGGGCTCGCGGCGATGTTCGCCTCGCACCCGCCGGTCGGCGAGCGCGTCCGGAGGCTGCGCGAGCTCGACCCGGACTGGCGCGCGAGGCTGCGGGCGGCGTAGTTCCCCCCGATGTCGCCGACCGCGGGGAGTGGTCCGCTCGCGGGGAGCCGTGGCGGACACGCTCACCTACCTGGCCGGCGGCCTCCTTGCCGCCTGGGGTGCATCGCACCTCGTGCCGACGGCCGCGGTCGCGGCCTCGTTCGGGCCGATCTCGCGGGACAACCGGCTCATCCTGGTGATGGGGTGGGTCGCGGAGGGCGTCGCCCAGATCTCGTTCGCGGCGCTCGTCGTGCTCGCCGCCGCGCTCAACGGGCCCGGCAGCGTCGTCTCGCTCGTCGACCGCGTCACGGCGGCGGCGCTCCTCGCCCTCGCCGTGCTCACCGCCTTCACCGGCGCCCGGACGCCGCTCGTCTGGTTCAAGGCCTGCCCGTTCGTGCTGACGACGGTCGCGGGGCTGCTGGTCGCCGCGAGCCTGCTCTAGAACGAGGAAGAGCCCCTCGCGGGGCTCTTCGAAGAAATGGGCGGCGTCCTACTCTCCCGGGGGCTTGCGCCCCGAGTACCATCGGCGCTGGCGGGCTTAACTTCTCTGTTCGGAATGGGAAGAGGTGTTTCCCCGCCGCTATGACCGCCCAACTGGTGAGGCGCTGCCGAAGCCGGCGCACCCTCAAAACTCCATAGCAGCGTCAGTGTGTTCAAGATCAAGACCTCGAGCAATTAGTACGGGTCCGCTACATGCATTGCTGCACTTGCACGTCCCGCCTATCGACGTGGTGGTCTCCCACGGCTCTTACTCTCTCTAGGAGATGGGAGCTCTCATCTCGAGGTGGGCTTCCCGCTTAGATGCTTTCAGCGGTTATCCCGTCCAGACGTGGCTAATCAGCAGCGCCGTTGGCACGACGACTGATACACCAGAGGTCCGTTCGTCTCGGTCCTCTCGTACTAGAGACGACTCCTCTCAAAGCTCCAACGCCCATGGTGGATAGGGACCGACAGTTGTGTTACTCCCGAGCGTGAGGCTCGGGGGCCAGGTCATTTCTGCCTGACTCTGCATGTCGCCATGCAGCTCGGACTGTATCTTCCAGGCCCTCACGGGCCCTGTCTGGCGTGCAGTCTCTGAGGATTCTGAATAGCTACGCGCTCGATCCATCGCACCCTCCGGTAGCGGCCGCCTCCGTTCATCGAGACGGCGACCTCGAGCAACCGGCGGAAGCCGGCGTCGGAGCGATGGTGGCCGAGAGCGAGCTCTCGCACGACGTGAGCGAACTTCTCGAAGTCCGCCTGCTTCGCCGAGAGCATTGGGTTTCGCTCGAAGAAGGGGATCACCCGCCCGAGCAGGTCGTCGCGATTCCGAACGACGAGCACGAGCGCACGATCGTGTCTGCTGTTCGGTCGGATCGCACCGCAGCCGAGCCGGTTGCGGATCAGCTCGAGCACCTGAGCCCTGTCGCCGTTCTGGCTGACATGGAACTCAGGAACGAGTTGATACCCGACCCGGCAGGTCGCGTTGCGCTGAACCGAGACAGAGAAACTTCCTTCTCCATCGACGTAACCCGCGATGTAGCTATCCAGCCTTTCCTGCTGATTGTCCGCACCCGGCACGTTGTCACTATCGTAAACGTCCGGCCGGACGTCGCCGATGAGTAGTGCGGGATACTCGGAGTTTCCAGCATTTAGCCAGATTTATAGACAGCAATGGTCTACTGTCTCACGACGTTCTGAACCCAGCTCGCGTACCGCTTTAATGGGCGAACAGCCCAACCCTTGGGACCTACTCCAGCCCCAGGATGCGACGAGCCGACATCGAGGTGCCAAACCCTTCCGTCGATGTGGACTCTTGGGAAGGATAAGCCTGTTATCCCCGGAGTACCTTTTATCCGTTGAGCGACGGCACTTCCACGTGTTACCGCCGGATCACTAAGGCCGACTTTCGTCCCTGCTCGACCTGTCGGTCTCGCAGTCAAGCTCCCTTATGCCTTTGCGCTCTACGCACGATTTCCAACCGTGCTGAGGGAACCTTTGCGCGCCTCCGTTACGTTTTAGGAGGCGACCGCCCCAGTCAAACTACCCACCAGATGCTGTTCCCGCCCCGGATCACGGCAGCGGGTTAGAAGCCCAGAACACGAAGGGTGGTATCCCAAGGGTGCCTCCACCGACACTGGCGTGCCGGCTTCGCAGGCTCCCACCTATCCTGGACAACGCGCCCCGAACTCCAACATCTAGCTGTAGTAAAGGTTCACGGGGTCTTTCCGTCCAACCACGGGTACTCGGCATCTTCACCGAGACTACAGTTTCACCGGATCCCTCGAAGAGACAGCGCCCAAGTCGTTACGCCATTCGTGCAGGTCGGAACTTCGCGTTGATCCCCCATTTCTGAGGGCGCAGACTATCCCTTCACCTTGACGTAGCTTGGCGAGCCCGCTCATACAGAGCTGGTGCACGCATGAGAGGAACTCGCGACTGCTAGGCCAAGGGCCGGCGTCTGATCACGTCCATAGATTTGCCGCTCGCGCGACAGAGAACGCGATCTCACGTCCCGAAGGACGATCAGTCGTTACGGGGTCAACCTCTCGCGAGGCGACTTCCCACGGGATCACCCTTTCGCTGCTACGGCGTCCTTGACGCGCCGCGTACGAGGAGGGCTTCCCCGTTATTAGCCGGTTTGTCCCTGGAGTCACCTCCAGGTCGGGCAATTCAATTACCCGACAAGGAATTTCGCTACCTTAGGACGGTTATAGTTACCGCCGCCGTTTACCGGGGCTTGGATTCGAAGCTTCGCCCGAAGGCTAACCTCTCCTCGTGACCTTCCGGCACCGGGCAGGCGTCAGCCCCTATACGTCGTCTTTCGACTTCGCAGAGACCTGTGTTTTTGGTAAACAGTCGCTTGGGCCGTTTCACTGCGGCCACCTCGGGCTGGATCCGCGAAGGATCTTCACCCTACCGTGGCGCCCCTTCTCCCGAAGTTACGGGGCCATTTTGCCGAGTTCCTTTTCGAGGGTTCTTCCGATCGCCTTGGTATCCTCTACCTGCCCACCTGTGTCGGTTTTGGTACGGGCACGTCCCACCTCCCTAGACGCTTTTCTTGGAGGCATGGTGGCGGCCACTTCGCGCTGAACGCGCTCGGCATCCCGTCTCAGGCTGTGTGAGCCACGGATTTCCCTATGGCTCGCCCTACGCGGTTACCCCAGGTCGACCATCGCCTGGGTTGGCTTGACCTACCCCGTCCCGCCATCGGTGATAGCGGTGGGGACGTGGTACTGGAATATCAACCAGTTGTCCATCGCCTACGCCTGTCGGCCTCGGCTTAGGTCCCGACTAACCCTGAGCAGATTAGCTTTACTCAGGAACCCTTGGGCATTCGGCGGACGAGTTTCTCACTCGTCTTTCGTTACTCGTGCCAGCATTCTCACTTCCCAGGCCTCCACGGCTGGCTTCCGCCGCCGCTTCGCCGGCCTGGGAACGCTCCCCTACCACTCCGCTTGCGCGAAGTCCGTGGCTTCGGCTTCATGCTTGAGCCCCGTTACATTGTCCGCGCCCGACCACTTGACCAGTGAGCTGTTACGCACTCTTTGAATGGTGGCTGCTTCTAAGCCAACATCCTGGTTGTCTCTGCAATCGGACATCGTTTCCCACTTAGCATGAAATTAGGGGCCTTAGCCGACGGTCTGGGCTGTTTCCCTTTTGAGCACGAAGCTTATCCCCCGCACTCTGACTCCCGCACTCTGGAATAACGGCATTCGGAGTTTGCCTGACTTCGGTAAGCTGGTAGGCCCCCTAGGCCAAACAGTGCTCTACAACCGTTATTGAACGTGCGAGGCTATACCTAAATATATTTCGGGGAGAACCAGATATCTCTGAGTTTGATTAGCCTTTCACTCCGATCCACAGGTCATCCGCCCAGTTTTCAACCTAGGTCGGTTCGGTCCTCCACGGGGTCTTACCCCCGCTTCAACCTGCCCATGGATAGATCACTCAGTTTCGGGTCTACCGCCCACGACTGAACGCCCTGTTCAGACTCGCTTTCGCTACGGCTCCGTTTCCTTAACCTCGCCGTGGACGAGTAACTCGCTGGCTCATTATGCAAAAGGCACGCCGTCACCGGACAAAGCCGGCTCCGACCGCTTGTAAGCACACGGTTTCAGGTGCTATTTCACTCCCCTTCCGGGGTACTTTTCACCTTTCCCTCACGGTACTAGTTCGCTATCGGTCGCCTAGGAGTACTTAGCCTTGCGGGGTGGTCCCCGCGGGTTCCGACCGGGTTTCCCGTGCCCGGCCGTACTCAGGTACCTCAGAAGCGAGGCTCGATCGTTTCGGCTACGGGGCCGTTACCCTCTGCGGCGTGCAGTTCCATGCACTTCGCCTACGACCGTGCTTTGTAACTCGCCGACCCGCCGGCAGACGGATCCACTGAGGCCCTACAACCCTCCCGCGACAACGGCTGCCGCCTGTCACGTCACGGGAGTTTGGGCTGATCCCCTTTCGCTCGCCACTACTCAGGGAGTCGAGGTTTCTTTCCTTTCCTCTGGGTACTTAGATGTTTCAGTTCCCCAGCTTGCCTCCCGCACCCTATGGATTCAGGTACGGGTCCCAGCGCATTACCACTGGTGGGTTTCCCCATTCGGAGATCCCGGGGTCAAAGGTTGGTCAGCACCTCACCCGGGCTTATCGCAGCCGCCCACGTCCTTCATCGGCTCTAGGCGCCAAGGCATCCACCGTGTGCCCTTAGTCTCTTGATCGTGAAGAACACACTTTCGCAACTATGGAGTTTTCAAGGTGCACGCGGGCTCGAGCCCGCCCCACGGAGAGCTGCCGGCCGGCGGCCGGTCTCTCAAAACTCAACAGCGAACGGAACGCCGAGGTCGACGTTGATCTAGGCGGGCCGGATCCCGGACGACCGAGGTCATCGACGGCTCCGGCAGCGCCCCAGGGGTCAAGAGCCCCTGAGATCCCTAGAAAGGAGGTGATCCAGCCGCAGCTTCCGCTACGGCTACCTTGTTACGACTTCACCCCAATCATCAACCCTACCTTCGACGGCTGCCTCCCTTTCGGGTTAGCCCACCGGCTTCGGGTATTGCCGACTTTCGTGGTGTGACGGGCGGTGTGTACAAGGCCCGGGAACGTATTCACCGCGGCATTGCTGATCCGCGATTACTAGCAACTCCGCCTTCATGAAGGCGAGTTTCAGCCTTCAATCCGAACCGGGACCGGCTTTTTGGGATTCGCTCCCCCTCGCGGGTTTGCAGCCCTTTGTACCGGCCAATGTAGCACGTGTGTAGCCCTGGACATAAGGGTCATGCTGACTTGACATCATCCCCACCTTCCTCCGATTTGTCACCGGCAGTCTCCCATGAGTCCCCGTCTTTCACGCTGGCAACATGGGACAGGGGTTGCGCTCGTTGCGGGACTTAACCCAACATCTCACGACACGAGCTGA
>CAZBYA010000042.1:0-25277 GCA_964496175.1 uncultured Gaiellales bacterium
CCGAGCGGGATCTTCACGTTCGCCGTCCAGCGCTTGTCGTCGTGCACGTCGAAGCTCTCGACGCCGGGCATCGTGCGCGCCATCGACGCCGGGTCGTTGAGCACGCGCCACACCGCCTCGCGCGGCGCCGCGAACGAGCGCTCGCCGGAGACGTTCACGCGCGCTCCCGGAGCAGGTGCCAGACCCGGTGGTACGGGTTGTTGCTGTCGGTGACGATCGCGCCGGTCGCGTCCTGAACCGCCGCGCACACGGCGTGGATGCCGGCGCCGCCGCCCTCGCCCATGCCCTTCGTCCCGAGCGGCGTGAACGGCGACGGGCTCTCGACGAAGCCGGTCTTGAGCGGCGGCATGTCCAGCGCGTGCGGCACGTGGTAGTCGTAGAAGTTGGGCGTCAGCAGGTTGCCGTCCTCGTCGTAGACGAAGTTCTCGTGCACCGCGGCGCCGAGCGCCTGCGCCGTGGCGCCCATCACCTGCCCCTCGACGATCTGCGGGTTGATGCGCTTGCCGCAGTCGTCGACGGCGGCGTAGTCGACGATGTCGTAGTAGCCGGTCTCGGGATCGACCTCGATCACTGCGACGTGCACCTGCGCCGCGTACGTCAGCGTCAGGTTGCCGTACTTCCGCTCGACGTCCGGCACCTCGAACGGCGGGCGGTAGACGTAACGGCAGTTGAGCGTGACGCCCAGGTCCTCCGGCAAGCCCGCGTTGTTCGCGTTGATGATCGCCCCGCAGGCCATGAACGGCAGGAACGCGTCGGGGTTGTCCTTGATGCGGACGCCGCCCTCCGCCAGCTCGAGCGCCTCCTCGGGCACGCCGCCGAACACCGCCGACGCGAGCTTCTTGATCTCCGCCGCGAGCAGCTCGGTCGCGCCCTTCACCGCGCTCAGGCCGGTGACGGCGAACTGCGACGCGTACGTGCCGGAGAACCCGGCGTGCGAGTTCCAGTACGAGTCGTGGCCGGCGCGCACGTGCACGTCGTCGACGGAGCACTTGAGGATGTCGGCGACCACCTGCGCGGCGGTCGTCTCGTGACCCTGGCCCTGCGGCGTCGTCCCCAGCGTGACCACGATCTCGCCGAAGATGTCGAGCTTGACCGTCGCCACCTCGTTGTTGCCGGAGAACTGGAGCTCGGGGTTGATCAGCCGCGACTGGCCGAAGTTGTTCGTGCCGCTGTCGAGCGTCGACCCGATGCCGACGCCGAGCAGCTTCCCGCGCCCCTTCGCGTCGGCGCGCCTGGCCTCGACGTTCCCGTAGTCGACCAGCTCCAGCGCGATGTCGAGCATCTGCGCGTAGTCGCCCGAGTCGTACACGCAGCCGTTCGGCGTCGTGTACGGCATCTCGTCGGCGCGGATGTAGTTGCGCTTGCGCACCTCGACCGGGTCGAGACCGAGCTCGCGGGCGACGATGTCGATCACGCGCTCCGTGAACCAGAGGTGCTGCATTCGGGAGTAGCCGCGGTTCGGGGACACGGGCGCCTTGTTGGTCGCGACCTGGGTGAAGTCGACCCGGATGTGCTGCCAGCGGTACATGCCGGGCGTCACCTGCGCCCAGATCACGCCGCCGAGCGGCTCGTAGCGCAGGTACGCGCCCGCGTCGTCGAGCGCCTTCGTGCGGAAGCCGAGCAGCGTGCCGTCGGCCTTGACCGCGACCTCCGTGTCCTGGAACCAGCGCTCGTTGCCGTGCGACATCGAGAGGTGGAAGTCGGTGCGCCACTCCGTCCACTGCACCGGCCGCCCCAGCTTGCGGGCGAGCAGGCAGCAGACGACGAGCTGCGGGTGCGACGTGATCTTGTTGCCGAAGCCCCCGCCGATGTCCTGCGTGACGAAGCGCAGCTTGTCGAGCCCGACGCGCATCGCCGGGCCCATCATGATCGCGGCGAAGCCTGGGAACTGGTTGTTCGTGTGGATCGTCCACTGCCCGACGCCGCGGTTGTACTCGACCAGCGCGCCGTCGCACTCGAGCGGCGTCGAGTTGAAGCGGTGGAAGTGCAGCTCGTCGATCTTGACGACGCGGTCCGCCTCGGCGAAGGCCGCGTCCAGGTCGCCCCACTCATAGGTTCCCTGCCACATCAGGTTGCCGCCGCAGTCGTCGTGGAGGACCGGGGCGCCGGCGTCCTGGGCGCGGCGCGCGTCGGTGACCGCCGCCAGCGGCTCGTACTCGATCTCGACCAGCTCGGAGGCATCGCGCGCGGCCTCGCGCGTCTCGGCGACGACTGCGACGATCGGCTCGCCGACGTAGCGCACCTTGCCGACCGCGAGCGCGTAGTCCTTGACGTTCGCCCCCGGCACCGACGCGATCTGGAAGAAGGGGTCGGTGAGCGCGGCCACCTCCTCGCCGGTCAGCGTCCCGTACACCCCGGCGTGCTCCTCCGCCTTCGAGACGTCGATCGAGGCGATGTGCGCGTGCGCGTACGGCGAGCGCACGAAGTGGATGAAACCCATGCCGTGCCGCTTGACGTCGTCGACGAAGACGCCCTGCCCCTGGACGAGGCGGCGGTCCTCCTTGCGCGGGACGCTCTGCCCGGCCCAGGTCTTCTCGGCGACCTCGGTCTGCTCGGGCGCGACGGTCGTCGTCATTCCGCCGCCGCCTTCACGGCTTCGAAGATGTTCCAGTAGCCGGTGCAGCGGCAGATGTTGCCCTGGAGCGCCTTCCGGATCTCCTCGTCGGACGGGCTCGGGGTGTCGCGCAGCAGCGCCGTCGCGCTCATCAGCATCCCGGGCGTGCAGTAGCCGCACTGGAGCGCGTGGTGGTCGCGGAACGACTGCTGGAGCTTCGACAGCTCCTCGCCGGCCGCGAGGCCCTCGACCGTCTCGACCGTGGCGCCGTCGGCCTGGACGGCGAGCATCATGCAGCTCTTCACGAGCGTGCCGTCGACGATCACGGAGCACGCGCCGCAGTTGCCCGTGTCGCAGCCGATGTGGCTCCCCGTCAGGTCGAGGTCGTCGCGGATGAAGTGGATCAGCAGCTTGCGCGCCTCGACGTCGCGCTCGTAGGTCGTGCCGTTGATCGTGACCGTGATGTTCATCGGCTCCCCTGCGCCTGGTTGGTCGCGCGGACGGCGAGCACCTCGGCGAGGTGGCGCCGGTAGTCGCTCGACGCGTGGACGTCGGACGGCGGCTCGAGCTGCGCCTCGCGCACGGCGGCGCGGACGGCGTCTTCGTCCGCCGAGGCGGGCGTCAGCACGACCGGCACCGCGTCGACGCAGCCGAGCGCGATCCGCACGCTGCCGTTCAGCGACGCGGCCGCGCTGACGATGCAGGTCCCCTCGACGCCGAGCGTGACGGCCGCGAAGCCGTCGTTGCGGCCGGCGGGGACGCGGATCGACGTCAGCAGCTCGCCCTGGCCGACGGCGGTCATGTAGACGCCGAGGAAGAAATCGTCCGCGGCCACGGTGCGCGTGCCGCCGGCGCCCGCGATCGTGAACTGCGCGCCGAGTGCCGCCAGCAGCGGCGGCAGGTGGTTCGTGGGGTCGTTCGTGCAGACGTTGCCGCCGATCGTGCCGCGGTTCCGCACCTGCACGTCGGCGATCTGCGCGCAGACCTCGCCGAGGATCGGCCGCGCGCGCGCCTCGCTCGAGCGGATGATCTCCGTGTACGTCGTCATCGCGCCGATCTCGAGCGTGCCGTCGGCGCCGAGCTCGATCCCCTTCAGCTCGTCGAGGCCGTTCAGGTCGATCAGCGCGTCGGGCGAGCCGGCCCGTGCCTTCATCACGTTGATCAGCGTCTGCCCGCCGGCGAGGGCCCGGGCGCCGTCGTCGGCGGCCAGCCGCTCGAGCGCTTCGGCGAGGGACGACGGCTTGGCGTAGGCGACCTCGCGCAGCAGCATCAGGGGGTTTTATAAAATGTCGGATCCGCTGAATGCAAGTCGCTAGGCGAGCAGCGGGCGCAGTTTGCGGAGGGCGGAGAGCACCGTGTCGATGTCCTCCTCGGTGTTGTAGGCGTGCGGGGAAACCCGCAGATTGGAGTCGCGCTCCGAGGTGACGATCCTCTCCGCGGCGAGCGCGGCCACCAGAGCGGGCGCGTCCGTCGAGCGGATGCACACCAGCGCGCCGCGCCGCTCCGGGTCGCGCGGGGTCACGACCGTCCCCCCGAGCTCGTCGACGCCGGCGATCAGCCGCTCGTTCAGCGCCGTCACGTGCGCGCGCGTCTCGGCGATGCCGATCTCCTGCATCAGCTCGATCCCCGCGATCCCTCCGTAGATCGCCGGGATCGGCGGCGTGCCGGACTGGAAGCGCCGCGCCGTCGGCGCCGGCGCGTAGCGGCGGTGGTTCATCTGGAAGATGTCCTCGTCGGCGAACCAGCCGGTCTCGGTCGGCGTCAGCTGCAAGGCCAGCCCGGGCCGGGTCCAGAGGAAGCCGAGCCCGGCGGAGCCGAGCAGGTACTTGAGGACGCCCGTCGCGAGCGCGTCGACGCCGAGCGTCCCCACGTCGAGCGGGTAGGTGCCCGCCGCCTGGTAGGCGTCGAGGAGCACCAGCGCACCGTGCTCGTGCGCCACCGCGGCGATCTCCTCGACCGGGAGCCGCGCGCCGTTGCGGTAGCAGACGGCGGTGATCGAGACGACGGCGGTCCGCTCGTCGATCGCCTCCGCCACCCGCTCCGGGTCGACGACGTGAACCTCCGCCCCGCGCAGCTGCTGCGCGTGCCAGATCTGCCCGATCGTCGGGAACTCGTAGTCGCTGATCACCACCTTCGGCCGCACGGACAGGTCGATCGCCGACGCGAGCGCGCTGACCCCCGCGGAGAGCGACGTCGTGACGGCGACGTCGTCCGGCTCCGCGCCGACCAGCCGCGCGAAGGCGCCGCGCGCCGCCTCCGTGCGCTCGACCCAGTAGTCCCACGGCGCGCCGCGCTCGTCCCAGCCGTCGAGGTAGTCGAGGTAGGCGGCGCGCACGGCGTCCGAGAGCGCGCCCTGGGAGCACGAGTTGACGTACGTCGTCGTCTCGAAGATCGGGAAGCGGGAGCGGCAGGCGCTCACGGATGTCTCAACGGCCAAGGTAGGCCCTCCTGAGGTCGTCGTTCTCGCGCAGGGAGGCGGCGTTCCCCTCGAGCACGAGCCGGCCGGTCGAGAGGACGTAGCCGCGGTCGGCGATCGAGAGGGAGACGTTCGCGTTCTGCTCGACGACCAGGATCGCGACGCCCGACTCGTGCACCTGCTTGATGATCTCGAAGTTCCGCTCGACGAGGATCGGCGCGAGCCCCATCGACGGCTCGTCCATCAGCAGCAGCTTGGGGCGCGACATCAGCGCGCGACCCATCGCCACCATCTGCTGCTCCCCGCCCGAGAGGGTGCCCGCCAGCTGGGCGCGACGCTCGTGGAGCAGCGGGAACAGCTCGTACACGCGGTCGTAGTCCTCCTTCGTGCCGCCGCCGCGCAGGTACGCGCCCAGCTCGAGGTTCTCGAGCACCGTCATCGGCGCGAACAGGCGGCGGTTCTCCGGGACGATCGCGATCCCGCGGCCGATCCGGTAGCTCGTCGGCCGCCGCGTCACGTCCTCGCCGTCGATCCGCACCTTCCCGGCGCGCGGCCGGACGATGCCGAGGATCGTCTTCAGCGTAGTCGACTTGCCGGAGGCGTTGCCGCCGAGGAGGCAGACGAGCTCGCCGGCGTCGACGCGGATCGACAGCCCTTGCAGGATGTGGATCTGGCCGTAGTAGGTGTCCACGGCCTCGAGCTCGAGCAGACTGCTCATTTCCTCGACATCGTGTCGAGGCCGAGGTACGCCTCGACCACCTTCTCGTCGGTCGCCACCGCGTCGAACGAGCCCTCGGCGATCTTGACGCCGTGGTCGAGCGCCACGACGCGATCCGAGATCCCCTCGACGACGTGCATGTCGTGCTCGATCACGAGGATCGTGTAGCCGCCCTCGTCGCGCAGGCGGCCGATCAGCTGCGTGATCTCGTGCGTCTCCGCGGGGTTCATGCCCGCCGCGGGCTCGTCGAGCAGCAGCAGCCGCGGCTTCGTGGCGGTGGCGCGCGCGATCTCGAGGCGACGCCGGTTCGCGTAGGAGAGCGAGTACGCCGGCTGGTTCCAGCGGTAGCCCATCAGCCGGTCGCCGAAGAAGCCCAGGCGCTCCTCCGCGAGCCGCTCGATCTCGCGCTCCTCGCGGCGCATCCCCGGCGTGCGCAGCATCGAGCGGAAGGCGCCGGCGTGCGTGTGGCCGTAGGCGGCGGCCATCACGTTCTCCTTCACGGACATGTTCAGGAAGAGGCGCAGCGTCTGGAACGTGCGCGAGATGCCGCGGCGGCTGATCTGGTGCGGCTCCAGGCCGACGATGCTCGCGCCGTCGAGCAGGATGTCGCCCGACTCGGGCCGGTAGATGCCGGTGATCAGGTTGAAGAGCGTCGTCTTCCCGGCGCCGTTCGGGCCGATCACGGAGACGATCTCGCCCGGCTGGACGTGCAGGTCGAGCCCGTCGACGACCTTGAGCCCGCCGAACGAGAGCGAGACGCCCCTCAGCTCGAGCAGCGGTGCCATCAGATGATCTCCACCCTGCGCTCGCCCAGCAGGCCGTTCGGCCGCAGGATCATCAACGCGATCAGGATGATCCCGAGCACGATGTAGCGCGCCGGGTCGGGCTGCGAGAGCATCACGTTCTCCCAGACGAAGGCGGCGAGGTAGAGCGTCGGCACGAGCGCGACGAGACGTGCGCGGCCGCGCAGCAGCGTGCAGACCAGCAGCGCGACGATCGTGCCGATGTACGAGACCGAGGGCAGCCAGTGCACGAGGTGGGCCGGTGCGACCACCCAGTGGTCGGCGAGGCCGGCGAACCCGCCCTGGTGCTCGCCCGCCACCCACCTCGCGTCGATCGCCCCGGCGATCGCGTGCGCGACGAAGCCGAACACGACAGTCGACACGGCGACGGCAGCGAGGGCGCGCGAGCGGCGGGCGGCGAGCACGAGCCCGCAGGCGAGCGCAACGAAGAAGATCACGCGCGACTTCGACGCGTCGCGGAGCATCTCGAGCAGCGGCCCGATGATCACCGCGCCCGCGACCACGCCCGCCTGGCTCCCGGAGCCGCCGAGGATCACCATCACGTAGACGGTGATCAGCAGCACGAAGTAGAACGTGAGCGGGAAGACGCTCGCCGACTGCGCCGCGAACAGCGTCCCCGTCAGCGCGGCGACCGCGGCGCCGAAGGAGAAGCTCATCAGCTTCAGCCAGTTGACGGGCATGCCCATCGCCTCGGCGGCGAGCGGGTCCTCCCGCAGCGAACGCCACGCGCGTCCCGTCCGCGACTCGTTGACGAAGCGGAGCAGCACGAAGACGACGGCGAAGAACCCGAGCGCCACGTAGAGGTACGAGACCGCGAAGACGCCGCCGTGCTGCACCGCCAGGTCGTGCCCGAACAGGTTCAACGGGTCGACGTTCAGGATGCCGTTCGGCCCGCCGGTGACGTTGTGGCCGAACATGTTGTCGCCGTTGGTCGTGATCGTCTGGAAGAGCTGGAGGAAGAACAGGGTCACGATCGCGAGGTAGTCGCCGGAGAGGCGACGCGACGGCAGGCCGAGCAGGAGCCCGACGAGCGCGCCGATCACGACGACGACCGGGATCGCGACGAGCGTCGGCAGGTGGATCCCGAACTTGGGCGAGTCGAGGATGGCGTACGAGTACGCGCCGATCCCGTAGAACGCGACGTAGCCGAGGTCGAGCAGCCCGCCCCAGCCGACGACGACGTTCAGCCCCAGCGCGAGGAGCATGTAGATGACCGTGTCGAACGCGACGAGGCGGACGTAGCCGCTCGACTCGACCACCGGGAGCAGCGAGAACGCGAACAGGAAGAGGAGCAGCCACGCCCACCACGGCACCTGCCGCAGGCGCAGCTCGAGCAGCCCGAACGGGCCGCCGCGGCCGCCGCCGCGCTCGCCGTGGCGCGCGACCCACTCGTCCTGCCCGACCGCCGGCCCGTCGGCCGGGAGGTGCCCGCTGTGCGGCGTCGAGTCCGTCATCGGGCCACCCTCACCTCACACCTTCCTGATGTCGGGGCGCCCGAGCAGCCCCTGCGGCCGGAAGATCATGAACGCGACCAGGATCGAGAAGACGATCAGGTCCGACCACTTCGTCGAGATGTAGCCCTGCGCGTACGACTCGGCGCAGCCGAGGATGATGCCGCCCGCCATCGCGCCGGGGATCGAGCCGATGCCGCCGATCACCGCCGCCGTGAAGCCCTTGAGCCCGGCGACGAAGCCGATCGAGACGGTGGTGGGAACGCGCAGCGCGAAGAAGACGCCGGCCGCGCCCGCGAGCGCGGAACCGAGGACGAAGGTGAAGACGATCACGCGATCGATGTCGATGCCCATCATCGAGGCGGCCTCGCGGTCGTACGACGTCGCGCGCATCGCGCGCCCGGTGCGCGTCCTGTTGACGAGGAACCAGAGCGCGACCATCAGGGCGACGGCGGCGACGATCGTGATGATGCGCAGCAGCGGCAGGTGCACGTTGCCGATGTCGAAGCCCGACGTGTAGAGCACCGCGTTGTGGATGTCGAAGGTGTCGTAGTTGCGCGGATACGCGCCGAACAGGAGCTGCATCGAGTTCGCGAGGAAGAACGAGACCCCGAGCGCCGAGATCAGGGGCGCGATCCGGGGGGCGTCGCGCAGGGGGCGGTAGGCGAAGCGTTCGATCGCGACGCCGAGCACCGCGCAGCTCGCCATCGCCGACATCGTCACGAGCGTCAGGAAGAGCCAGACCGGCACGACGGGGTTCGCTCCCCCGAGCACCTGGAAGACGCCGTAGCCGGCGAACGACCCGACCATGAAGACGTCGCCGTGGGCGAAGTTGAGCAGCTTGAGGACGCCGTAGACGAGCGTGTAGCCGAGCGCGATCAGCGCGTACACGCTGCCGAGCGTCAGAGCGTCGATCGTGAGCTGGATGAAGAGATCCACCGCTGACCTTCGTCAGGCGGAGGGGCGGCCCGGGTGGACCGCCCCTCCGTCCCGTCTTCTGTCCCTAGCCGACGAGCTTGTACGTGCCGTTCGACTGGATCTGGAAGATGTAGAACTTCGCGTTCAGCGGGTCGTTGGTCTTGGTCGACCAGCGGAAGGTCCCGCCGAGGATCCAGTTCTTGATGCGGACCTTCTTGACGCTGTGGAACACCTGCGCGCGCGTCACCTTGCCGCCGTTCGCCTTGCACGCGATCGAGATCGCGTTCAGGGCGATCTGGGCCGCGCCGTAGCTCGGCGGGCCGAACGAGCCGACCGACTGGCCGGGGTTCGCCTTCTTCCAGGCCGCGATCAGCGCGGCGTCCGCCTTGATGCCCGTGATGTCGGGGGCGAAGTTGGACACGTACGAGCCCGCCACCTTGAACTGGGACGGGTCGTTCGAGCCGTCGCCGCCGAACACCTTCGCCTTCTTGCCCTGCTCGATCAGCTGCTGGGCGAACGTGTTCGCGTCGCCCGGCTTCTGCGTCGGGAAGAAGACGATGTCGGCATCGCTCGGCACCTTCGTCACATACGCCGAGTAGTCGGTCGTCGTGTTCGGGGCCGACATGCGGATCGTCGTGACGCCGGCCTTCGTCAGCGTCGTGTCGACGGCGGCCGCGAGGCCGGTCGAGTACGGCTCCTGGAAGTCCATGATCACGACCTTGTGCACGTGCAGGGTGTGGATCATGAAGTTGGCGTCCGACGGGCCCTGGATGTAGTCACCCGGGACGTCGCGGAAGAACGCGGGCGTCGCTTCCTTGCTCGTTCCCTGGGTGAGGTCGGTGCGCGTCGCCGACGGCGAGATGTGCGCCAGCTGGGCCTGGAAGTACGTGGAGCTCGACGCCGCAACGGCGCCCGAGGTCGACGGGCCGAGCACCATCAGCACGCTCGGATCCGCGACGTACTTCTGCGCGAGCGCCTGTGCGGGCGCCGGACCCTGTTCGACGGGCGTGTCGCCCGTGACGAACTTGACCTTCAGGTGCAGCTGCGGCGCGACCTGCTGGACGGCGAGCTTCGCCCAGCTCGCCTGCTCGACGCCGAGGAAGCCGGCGCCGCCGGTCATCGGGGTCACCAGCGGCATCGTGATCTGCTTCGAGCAGCTGTACCCGGCCGCGAGCGTGCGGGCCGCGACGGTCGTGCCGCCCTGCGCGCTCGCCGCGACGACCGAGGTGGCGAGCACCGCGAGGGCGAAGCCGATCGCCTTCTTCATCGAATCCTCCTTGCCTGGGTGGCGGTACCACGTGGTGGCGTGGAGCGCCGATCCTCGCCCGCCCTGACGGCGGTGTCAATGATCAAATCTTTAAGTCACGGTTGCAGCGCCGCGACCCAGCCGGCGGTGTCGAGGAACTGCCGGAACCGGACTGCGCGGCCTTCCCGCAGGGTCCAGACGTGCACGAAGGGGACGTCGAGGCGCCTGCCCGTGCCCTTGGCGAGGCCGCGGTACCGGCCGAGCACGACCACGTCGTCGCCCGCGTCGAGGAACTCGTCCGGGTCGGCGCTGAACTCCGCCCACCACTCCGCGTCGAGCGGCTCGAAGATGTTCCGCCGCACCTCGTCGAGGCCGTGGTAGACGCCGCCGTGCGGGAGCCCCTGCGCCTGCTCCCAGCGGATGTCCGGCGCCATGTCGCCCATCACGCCGTCCAGGTCCTTGCGCGCGAACGCCTCGTACGAGCGCTGGACGATCTCGACCGGACGCATCTGCATAGGGTACGCGGCGATGCAGTACGCGATGCAGGCCGGCGACCGCCCCGACGGACGGCTCTTCGAGGTGGGCGCCTTCACCCAGCGGCTGCTCGACCTCGCCGGCGAGCACCCGGCGGACGCGGCGGACGAGCTGCTGTACGTCCTCGAGGGCGGCGGGCGCCTGCGCGCCGGCGGCGCCGAGCACGAGCTCCGGCCCGGCGTCGCCGTCTTCCTGGCGGCCGGCACGAGCTGGTCGGCGGACGGCGACGCACGCGCGGTGTCGGTGCTCGTGCACGACCCGGAGCCGGCGAAGGGCCATGCCGTGATCGATCTGGCCGCCGTCGAGCGCGGGACCGCGACCGCCGGGCGGCAGTTCCTCCTCGCCGCGACGCCCGAGTGCGGCTGCGCGTCCGCGACGCAGTTCGTCGGCCTGGTCCCGCCCGGCCGCGCGCCGGACCACTTCCACCGCTACGACGAGGTGATCTACGTGCTCGCGGGCGAGGGCGTGCTCGAGATCGGGGGCGACCAGGCGCCGCTCCGGCCCGGGACGTGCGTGCACCTGCCGCGCACGCTCGTCCACTGCCTCGCGAACACGGGCGACGCCGAGCTGCGCCTGCTCGGCGTCTTCCGCCCGGCGGGGTCGCCCGCCGAGGCCTACTACCCGGACGGCACACCGGCCGTCGTCCCCGGAGAGGAGTGACATGCCGCGGATCGAGCGCACCGCCGACGTCGTCTGGGAGGGGAACGTCGCCCGCGGCAGCGGACGCATCAGCGCGGGCACCGGCGCGTTCGCGGACCTGCCCTACTCCCTCCCGACGCGGGTCGGCCAGGCCGACGGGAAGACGAGCCCGGAGGAGCTGCTCGCGGCGGCCCACGGCGGCTGCCTGACGATGTCGCTCGCGACGGAGCTCTCCCAGGCGGGGACGCCGCCGAGCGAGCTGCGCGTCACGTGCCGGATCGTCATGGACGAGGTGGAGGGCGAGGGCCACCAGATCGTCGCGTCGCACGTGACCGTCGCCGCGGACGTGGACGCCGACGACGACGCCGTCGCCGCGGCGATCGAGCGCGCCGACGCCGGTTGCCCGTTCTCGACGCTGCTCAGGAAGGCGGGCGCGGAGGTCTCGGTCAGCCGCGCGTGAGCGCCGTGCCGGCGAGCGCCTTCCGCGTCTGGAGGATCTCGCCGAGGATCTCGAAGGCGATCTCCGCCGGCGTCTCGCCGCCCAGATCCAGGCCGACGGGGCCGTGCACCGCGTCGGAGACGTCGCCGAGCAGCTCGCGGCGCTTCTCCTGCGCGCGCCGCGAGCCGAGCGCGCCGACGTAGAACGCGCCGCCCTCGACGCCGGCGCGCAGCGCCGGGAGGTCGAGCCGCTCCTCGTGCACGAGCGAGACGACGGCGGTGTCCGCGTCCACCTCGATCTCGTCGGGCCACGCGACCACGAGCTCGTCCGCGCTCGGCACGCGCTCGCGCGTGGCGAGCCCCGCGCGCGGGTCGACGACGACCGTCCGCCAGCCGAGCGGCCGCGCGAGCGCGCACAGCGCCTCGGCGATGTCGCCCGCGCCGACGGCGACGAGGCGCGGCCGCGGCAGCACCGCCTCGGCGAACACCGTGCGCACGCCCTCGACGCGCAGGCACGTTGGAGCGACCTCGTCCTCCTGCCACCGCTCGCCGGCGCCCTCGCCCTCGACGACCACGTAGCGGGTGCCGCGCTCGAGCGCGGCGCCCCCGGCGAACCGCTCGACGAAGACGTCGATCTCGCCGCCGCACGGCAGGCCGACGCCCCACGCCTCCTCGTCGGCGATGCCGTAGCTGACGACGAACGGGGGCTCACCGTCGAGGACGGCCTTGGCCCGTTCGGCCACGTCGGCCTCGACGCAGCCGCCGGAGACGGAGCCGTAGAGGCGCCCGTCGCGGGTGACCGCGAGCTTCGAGCCGAGCGGGCGCGGCGCGCTGCGGCGCGTCGCGACGACCGTCGCGATCGCCACCTCCGCGCCGGCCGCGCGCCACTCCTCCGCCTTCGCGAGCACGTCGTCCATCTCGGGCGATCGTAGCCCCGCGGTGGTGGCGCGAGGCGACTTAGTAACAGACTGTCACTAAGTCTGGGGCGGGCGGGAGCGCGCGCAGCCCCGAGCTTGTAACAGACTGTCACTAACTCGTCGACCGGCGCTCGCCGGCCGGGATGCTCTAGCGTCGATGACGTGGGACTGCGACCGGTCACGCTCTTCACCGGCCAGTGGGCCGACCTGCCGCTCGACGACCTCGCCGCCCGCGCAGCGGGCTGGGGCTTCGACGGGCTCGAGCTCGCCTGCTGGGGCGACCACGTCGACGTCCCCCGCGCGCTCGCCGAGCCGGGCTACGCGCGCGGACGGCGTGAGCTGCTCGCCGGGCACGGCCTCGGGGTCTGGGCGCTCGGCGCGCACCTGGTCGGGCAGGCGGTCGCCGACCCGATCGACCGCCGGCACGAGGCGATCCTGCCGCGCCCGAGGTCTGGGGCGACGGCGAGCCGGAGGGCGTCCGCCGGCGCGCCGCCGAGCGGATGATGGACACGGCGCGCGCCGCGGCCGCGCTCGGCGTGCAGCAGGTGACCGGCTTCACCGGGTCGCCGGTCTGGGCTGCTCTACTCGTTCCCGCCGAACGACCAGGCCGAGGTCGAGCGCGGCTACGCCGAGGTGGCCGAGCGCTGGGGCCCGATCCTCGACGTCTTCGAGCGGGAGGGCGTGCGCTTCGCGCTCGAGGTGCACCCGACGGAGATCGCGTACGACTTCGTGACCGCCCGCGCGACGCTCGCGGCGCTCCGGCGAACACCGCTGCTTCGGCTTCAACCTCGACCCGAGCCACTTCGTCCCGCAGCTCCTCGACCCAGCCGCGTTCGCGCTCGAGTTCCACGACCGCATCCAGCACGTCCACGTCAAGGACGCGAAGCGCCGCCTCGACGGGCGGAGGTCGCTCCTCGGCTCGCACCTGCCGTTCGGCGACGAGCGGCGCGGTTGGGACTTCGTCTCCCCCGGGCACGGCGACGTCGACTTCGAGGAGCTGATCCGCGCGCTCAACCGGATCGGGTACTCAGGCCCGCTGTCGGTCGAGTGGGAGGACTCGGGCATGGAGCGGCAGGCGGGCGCGCAGGACGCGCTCGCCTTCGTCCGCCGCCTCGACTTCGAGCCGTCGGAGGTCGCCTTCGACGCAGCGATGCAACGGCGCGAATGACCGAGATCGGCGTCGGCATGCTGGGGTATGCCTTCATGGGCAAGGCGCACTCGCACGCGCTCGCGACGCTCCGGTCGATGGCGTGGCCGCCGCCGCTCGAGCCACGCCTCGTCGCGATCGCCGGCCGGGACGAGCGTGCGGTGGCGGACGCGGCGGCCCGCTACGGCTACGAGCGCGCGACCACCGACTGGCGGACGCTCGTCGACGATCCCGCCATCGGGCTGCTCGACAACGTCGCGCCGAACCACCTGCACGCCGAGCCGACGATCGCCGCAGCGGAGGCCGGCAAGCACGTCGTCTGCGAGAAGCCGCTCGGCCGCACCGCCGACGAGAGCTTCGAGGTGTGGCGTCGCGTCGAGGCCGCGGGCGTCACGCACATGACCGCTTTCAACTACCGCTTCGTGCCGGCGGTGCAGCTCGCGCGAGACCTGATCGCGGCGGGCGAGCTCGGCGAGCTCCGGCACTTCCGCGCCGCGTACCTGCAGGACTGGGGGGACGATCCGACGCTCGACACGTGGCGGTTCCACCCCGACGAGGCCGGCTCGGGCGCGCTCGGGGACCTCGGCTCGCACGTCGTCGACCTCGCGCACGCGCTCGTCGGCGACGTCGCCGCGGTCGGCGCGGTCTCGCGCACGTTCGTGCGCGGCCGCTCCGTCGACGACGCGATCGTCGCGACGCTCGAGTTCTCGGCGGGTTGCGTCGGCACGCTCGAGGCGACGCGGCTGGCGCTCGGCCATCGCAACGCGCTCCGCTTCGAGGTGAACGGCTCGCGAGGATCGGTCGCGTTCGACCTCGAGCGCCTGAACGAGCTGCGCATCTTCCGGGACGGGGGGCGGGCACGGGGCTTCGCCGAGGTGCTCGTGACGGAGCCGACGCACCCCTGGCTCGAGCACTGGTGGCCGCCGGGCCACGTGCTCGGCTGGGAGCACACCTTCGTGCACGAGCTGCTGCACCTGCTCGACGCGATCGCGCGCGGCGCCGGGGTCGGCCCGACCGGCGCGAGCCTCGCCGACGGGTACCGCGCCGCCGAGGTGTGCGACGCGATCCTCTCGAGCGCGGCCTCCGGCGCCCGCGAGCCCGTCCGCTACCGGACGCTCGACAACTAGCGCTACGCCTGCTCGCGCCAGGCCAGGTCGATGCGCGCCTCGAGGTGCTGGTCGTCGTTGCCGGCGGTCGTCGGCAGGTAGAGCTCGACGACGTACGCGACCGACTCGCCGGCGGCGAGTGTCGTCAGGTCGTTGAACTGCGTCGTCCACTCCTGAAGCGGCGGCAGCGGCGTCGGCGGGGCGCTCCCATGCTCCCAGATCCCCAAGCGCAGGTCCTGCCAAAGGTGGTTCTGGTCCCCGAACGCGCGGAGGGAGAGCGTCACCGCAGCTCCGCTCGTGTTCGTGATCGTCAGGAGCTCGGAGGCGGCGTCCCCCGGAGCCATGTTGACGGCGTAGATACCGCACCTTTCCTGGTCGCTGGCGATCGCGAGGCCGATCGTCCCGCAGTCGTGCGACCCGCCGCCGCCCGGCGACGGCGGCGCGGGTGGCGGGGCGCCCATGGTCGTGATCGCGGTGGTGGTCGTCGTGATCGTCGCGGTGGTCGTCGTCGTGGGCGTCGTCGTTGTCGTCGTCGGTGTCGTCGTCGGAGCCGTGGTCGTCGGGCCCGTCGTCACGGCCGGCGGCAGCCCTTCCGCGCGCTTCGTCGGCGGCGTCCGCCGCCTCGGCCTGCCGGCGAAGCCCTGATTCGCAGGCGGAATCGCGTCGACATTCGGCGGCGGCGCCACCTGCGGCGGCACGCCGATGCCCGGCAGGGGACGCCGACCGTTGTCCGCCGTCGGCGCCGACGCGGCACCGACCAGCGTGCGCGCGAGCCCCACCAGCGCGCTCCCGCCGACCGGTGCGAGCACGAAACCGCCGAGGTCGTCCGGGCTCAGGTAGCGCAGGCGGTCGTAGTCGATCCCGGCGGCACCCGCCACCGCGAGGCGCAGCGCCGCGGGGCCGCCCGGGAGCGGGCTCAGGTAGTCGAGGCGGAAGCTCGTGAAGACGGGGTTCGGCCAGGAGATCGGCGGCGCCGCGTGGCCCGCCGGTGCGCGGACGCCGAGCACCACCGCCGCGGCGATCAGCACGAGCGCGGTTCTCACGCTTCCCGCCTCGTGATCACGAACCGAGCCCAGAAGGTCGCGAGGATGACGACCGTGCAGACGAGGCCGAGGGCAGCGAAGATCGCGACGACCCGGCCGGAGACGTTGCTCCGATCGTCGACCGAGACGCCGAGCACCGCGGCCGCCTGATGATCGACGATCAGGCGCCCGAGCTTCTCTCGCCGCCCGGCGTGGACGTAGCGGGTCGCAACCGCGCCGCCGGCCACCAGCGCCTGCGCGACGTCGCGGGCGACCGGCACCGGGGTGAACGGCGCTGTGGTCGCGATCGGGTCGCCCCACGCGTCGTAGGCGGTCAGGTCCGCACCCACTTGCTGGGCGAGCCGTCCAAGGACGTTTGCGAGCGGTGTCATGGCGAGCACCGCGCCGACCGCGGTTTCGCCCTGGGTGACCGCGCCGACGGTCACGAGGGTCGGACCGCTGCGGAAGAGCACGACTTCGGTGAGGCGCCCGCCGCGCGGGCCGTTGGCCTGCCGCAGCGCATCGGCAAGCGCGCCCAGGCCGGCGCGCGACTTCACGGGTCCCGGTGCACCCTCGGAGCGCACGGCGAGCACGACCTGTCCGTCCGGCCGGACGACGTCGACCATCGGCACGGTCGAGTTGGCCTGGATCGGGACGACCAGCCGCCGCAGCGACGCTTCGTCGCCCCGTGCCAGGGCGGCGCCGACCCCCTCGGTGAACGCGATGGCGCGAACGGCGGTGAGCTGCTCGGACTCGACGGTGACCACCGCGGCGTCCGCCCCGGCGCCGGCGGCAAGCAGCCGCGCGTCGAGCGCGGACCGGGCGCCGGTCGTCGCGCGATCGCTCGCGAAGACGACGGTGAGGACGGCGACGGCGAGGCCGAGCGCGAGATGGAGGAGCTTCGACCGGTACCACGGCGTCGCCGACGCCCGGTCGAGCAGGCGGGGGACCCGGCCCACGGCGCCACGACGATCAACGGCGGTCGCCATCTAGAAGTGGGTGTTGGTTTGCGGGAGGCAGTTGCCGCCGGCGGCGCCCGAGGTGCAGACCGTCGCCTGGTCGGTCAGCGCGTACGACTTGATGCTCGTGGACGGCGTCAGCGTGGTCGTCCCCGTCTGTGTCGCGCTCGAGGCGACCCCCATCGTCGAGATGATCGTCCAGGGAGCCACGGAGGAGACCGTCACGGTCCCCGTGCCGGAGAGCGTCCGGTTGCCGCTGATCGGCGCGCCCGTCAGGCGCGCGATCGAGTACCCGTCGGTGCTGGAGTTGCTGCAGTAGGCCGTCTGGTCGCCGAGGATGATCACGTCCGCCGACTCGAAGATGCAGACGTGCGCGTCACGTGCGGTCCCGGGGGCCCGGACGCGCTGGTTGAAGGTGATCGTGACGGTGTCGTTGACGTCGAAGTTGCCGTCGCCGTTCCCGATCGCGACGCCGATCGCGTCGAGCCCGACGTGGACCGGCCCGATCGTCAGCGGCGTCGTCCAGTTGGTGCTCAAGAGCACGCTGACGGCCTCGTAGCAGTACCAGTCGCCGTTCGCGGGCCCGTGCGCGCCGTCGCCTCGGTTGACGTCGGTGTACGAGTTCGCCGTCTTGGCGAGCGTGCCGCCGACAGCGGTCGGGTAGGTCGCACCGGTGCAGTTCCCCGTCGTGCCACGCGCCTCCCCCTTCAGCACCTGGGTGTCGAGCCCGTGCGTCGCGGGCGTCCAGGCGAGCTGCACGTCGTAGCCGCTCGCCGTCGCCGTCAGCCCGGCCGGCGCGCCGAGCCAGCCGCCGGCGAACGTCGACGTCTGGTGCTGCGTCGTCGCCGCGAAGAGCGCGTACGTCCCTCCGACGGTGCCGCCCGCGCAGACGGTTGCTGCGATCGCCAGGATGCTTGCGGGCCGCCGCAGGCCCTTGCGCCTCATGCCGTCGCGCCTCCGCTCCGACCCTGCCAGATCTCGTAGAGCGTGATCACCCCGAGCCCGATCGCCGGGATCACCAGCAGGAGCAGGCGCGCGAGCGTCGACTGGAGGTCGACGAGCGCGTACCCGATGTACGGAACGTGCAGCGCCGCGATCCAACCGGTGCCCACGGCCGGCACGTGCCAGTCGTCGGGCGTTCCGTTCGCGTCGCCCTTCGTGATGAAGTAGCGGCCGGTCGAGGCGTGACCGATCTGGTAGACGCGGTGCGTCACCTTCTCGTTCGGCATCCCGGGCCGGTCGAAGACGATCACGTCGCCGACCTTGACCTTGTCCGCGGTCGTCTTCCGGTAGAAGACGATCGAGCCGACCGGAATCGTCGGCGACATGCTGCCCGACCGCACGATCAGCGCCTGGTAGGACAGGAACCGCGGCCCGACGGTGATCGCCGCGAGCGCCGCGACGACGACCGTGACGGCGCCGATGACCAGCCAGACGCCGAGCCGCTGCGTCCAGCGAAGCCAGGCTCCGCCGCGGGCGACGATCGGCACCGCCGGGGCGACGTCGATCTGAAGGACGTGGTCCTCCATGTGAACCTCCATTCGGTGTTTCGGCTGCAACGGGGACTGCACCTCAGCTCGTCATCTGCCACGCGAGCAGGAACGCCGCGGCTTCGCCCTGGAGGGTGTTCGCGGCGGTGATGGGCAGCTGAAGGCCGATCACGAAGTAGCGGGTCTGGAGCGCGGCAGGCCCGCTGCCGAGATCGACCGCGGTGGCGGCGCTCGAGTGCGTCGCGAAGCTCGACAAGGTGTCGGCCGAGAACGAGCACGTGACACCGCCGCCGGGGAACCAGCACTTCGTCGCCGCACCGAGCGAGTCCGTCTCCTGGACGTAGAACTGGGCGCCGCCGGCGGCGCAGGGGTTCGCGCCGCCCGGGGCCGGCGCGTCGGGCGTCGCGGCCGCCGAGCAGGTCGGCATGTACACGGACAGGTCGGAGGCGGCCAGCGAGCCGACGTTCTTGATCGCGATCGACACCCTCACCGGCACGCCCGGGTAGTTCTCGGCGGCGGGCACGTAGGTCACCACGGGGTCGCAGGTGGAGTTGACGTTCGCGACGCTGCCGGCGCCGTACGAGGTGCAGGCGGTCCCCGCGCCGACGGTGTTGCTGAGGTTGAGCGTCCCGGTGGCGATGGACGCCTGCGCGTTCTGCTCCTCGCTGCGTAGGACGGCGTCGACGCTCCCGACCGTCACGCTGCCGAGCCCCCCGACCACGAGCATCGTCACGAGCAGCTGCTTGAGACGGCGCGCGCGCATCACTGGTCGATGTGCCAGACGAAGCCGAACTTCGACTGGAGGCCCTGGAGGCCGTTCTGGTTGGAGCCGGCGGGCGCCGGGATGTAGAGGCCGATCCAGAAGATGCGGGTCGAGCCCGCGTCGCCGGTCTTGTTCAGCTCGATCACGGCCGAGGCGTTGACGGTCCCGCTCACGGTGATCGGCGAAAGCTGGAGCCGGGCGGTCTGCGGGTGCGCCAGGTCGAACGCCGAGATCGTGTCCGCGGAGTCGGCGTTCAGCGTCGTCTGCACGGTCGAGTCGGTCACCTTCGCCGACGTCGAGTAGTTCGCGAGCGGCGTGCAGGAGTTGATCGGGATGCTCACTGCTCCGATCGAGACCGTCGACGAGGCCGTGCAGGTGAGCGTGTTGTTGCCCTCGGAGATGACGACGGAGTCGCCGCTGCGGACGTTGCCGTTCAGCGCGGTGACGGAGAGCGAGTTGACGGGCGTCCCGTTCGTCAGCCCGGAAGCGAGGTTGACGGCGATCGGCGCGACGCAGAGACCCGCGGCATCCTCGGGCGAGGAGCCCTTGCCGGACCAGCAGTACGTCTTGCCGCCCGTGGTCTCCTGCACCCAGAGCAGCGCGGTCGTGCAGAGCGGGTTGCCGGTCGGCGCGTTGTAGTTGAGGTCGGTGCCGATCGTCGAGCCGGGGACGATGGTCGTCGTGGTCTTGGCGTCGTAGCAGTCGGTGTTCGAGGCGCCGGTGTTCGTGCTCGTGTCCGTGACGCGCGTGCCGACGGGGTACGAGAAGTTGGCGGTCGCGGGGACACAGGTGACGCTGATCGAGGTGGCGCCGCCGGCCGCGCCCGCGGAGGCGGTGCAGGACTGGCTGTGGGTGCCCCACGCGAGCGTGATCGAGTCCCCGTTCGTGACGGGCCCCTCGAGGGCGGTCACCGTCAGCGGCGACACGGCGCCGCCTTGCGTGAGCCCGGCGTTCAGCGTCGCGTTCACGTACGGCGCGGACAGGTAGAGCTTCGACGCGTCGAGGCTGCCGGTGTTGGCGATCGTGAGCTGCGCCGCGCCCGTGAGCGATGCGACCCCGGGTGCGAGGTTCGCGAGGTTGACGACCGCGTCGCAGGCCGAGTTGACGTTGTCCTGCGTCGTCGCGTTCGCGGAGGCGCAGACGGCGCCGGTGCCGACCTTGTCGCCCATCGTCAGCGTGCCGGACGCGAGCGAGCTGCCGAGGTTGCTCGTCTCGGCGTTGAAGGTCGCGAACGTGCCGCCGCCGACGCCGGCGAACGTCGCTGCGCCGAGCGCGAGGATCGAGACGAGCAGCGGCCGCACGCGCCGGAGCGGCCGTTCGCCTGCGACGGCTCCCTCGGGGACGCGACGCCGGCGGCCGAGCTCGGCGAGCGCGGTCGCGACGAGCACGACCCCGGCCGCCTCGAGCACGCCGGCGCGGACGAGGACGCCGAGCGACGCGCCGGACGCGCCGGCGACCGCGAGCGCGCTTGCCGCCTGCACGGCCGCGAGCGCGCCGAGATGCCGCCACCCGTTCGGATGGCGGCATCCCGTGTCCGTCGTCGGGCCGGTCAGGAGCGGCTTCGGTCCGAGCACCGCGTTCGCCTTTGGAGAGGCCGGCCTACGCCTGGTCGATGTGCCAGAGCAGGCTGAAGCTGGC
The DNA here is from genome assembly GCA_964496175.1 of uncultured Gaiellales bacterium. Lineage (GTDB taxonomy): Bacteria > Actinomycetota > Thermoleophilia > Gaiellales > Gaiellaceae > PALSA-600. The sequence goes on from CAZBYA010000042.1 coordinate 20,760, forward strand.
CTTCGTCCCCTGGTCGCCGTTGCTGGTCGGGTCCGACTTGACGCCGACCAGGAAGTACCGGCTCTGGCCGTGGTCGAGGCCGGTCGGCTGTGCCCAGCCGCCCTGGTTCGAGAGCGTCAGGCTGCTGAGCGTCGTCGGCAGCCCGGAGAGCGCGGTCGCACCGGCGAACAGGCAGCCGCTGCCGCTCGTGGGGCCGTACGCGCACCCGACGGCACCGGTCGTCCCGGTGTCGTTCTGGGTGGTCGTCGCGAAGCCCGCATTGGTCTCCGTGATCATCAGATGCAGGTGGCCGCAGAGGCCGCCGCCGCCGCCGGTGAACTCGGCGCTGGTGTTGACCTTCGCGCCCGCGACGCGCGCCGTCTGGATGCCGGGCGCCTGGATCGTGATCGAGGTGTCGCCGACGTTGACCGCGGCGCTCACCGTGACGATCTCGGGGCTGCTGTCGTTCGCGTTGGTGACCTGGATCGTGTCGCCGCTCTTCACGGCGAGCGTCGCCGGTGCGATCGTCAGCGTCGTGTCGTTCTGCGCCGCCGGGGCGGACAGCGTGGTGTTCGCCTGGTAGACGGTGACGTTGGTGCACGCCTGGCTGCCCGGCGCGTCGAACTTGATGTCGTTCGCGTCGAGTGTGCCGGCGTTCTTCAGCGTCAGGTGCGCGTACTGCGCGGTCGTCGTCACGCCGTCGACGTGGAACATCATCCCGCAGTCGTTCTTGCCGTTGCCGACGCCGCCCATCAGGTTGGTGTCGGACGACTCCGACGTGCACCAGTTGGTGCCGTCGTTCGACGCGTGCAGGAAGAGCGTTCCGGTCGCGAAGTAGTTGTTCGAGTGCTGCACCTCGGCGCTGAACGACGCGAAGGTGCCGGAGCTGCCGGCGGACACCGACACGAGGCCGATGGCCGTGAGCAGCATCAGGTACTGCTTGAGCCGTTTCCTGGACATCGTGGCCGCTCCTTGCGAGTGATACGCGGTGGTTGCCGCCGGCGGGACCACCCGCCGGCGACCGCGTAATCGGCCGACCGACGCGCGACTTTCGCCGGCCTGACAACGGAAACGCCTCGTTTCCGGCGCTTTCGGGGCCGTGCGTAAACCCGGGCACGCCGCGGCCGACTACACCGCCCGCATGAAGCGGAGGCTCGCGATCACGCACCTGGTGGCCTTGGCGGCCGCCGCAGCGTCGATCGTGTTCCTCGCCCTCCTGCTTGCCGTCGCGCTCGGCGCCGGCAGAACGCCGGTGGAGATGTTCGCAGGGGCCGGCGCCGTCGCGTCGATCCCGCTCGGCTGGTGGATCGTGCGGCGGGTGGACGCGGCGACCCGCCGGGTCGCCCACACGGTCCGCGGGCTGCGCGGCAGCGTCGTGAAGTGGCTCGGCGAGGGCATGCTCGAGGTGGCGAAGGGCGACTTCACGCACGCGATCGAGGTGCAGCCGCGCCCGCTCGGCACGTATACGCGCGACGGCCTCGGCGAGGCGGCGCGGGAGATCGACCAGACGGCGCTCGACCTGTGCGAGACCGTGCGGCTCTACAACGAGATGCGCGGCGACCTCGGACGCCTGGTGACGAGCGTGCACGACGCTGCGACGAGGATGACCGCCGCCTCGCACGAGATGAGGACGACGAGCGACCAGGCCGGCCGGGCGGTCGAGGAGATCGCGACCGCGGTCGGCGGCGTCGCCCACGGCGCCGAGCGGCAGGCGCGCATGGTCGAGCAGGCGCGCGACGCCGCCGAGGAGACGAGCGAAGGCGCCGAGAGCACCGAGCGCCTGGCCGGCGACGGCGTCGCGACGGTCGCGTCGGCCGGCGAGGCGATGCACGCGATCGGCGAGACGGCCGCCGAGGTGAGCCGGATCACGGGCGAGCTCGCGAGCGAGTCCGAGCAGATCGGCTCGATCGTCGAGACGATCGCGCAGATCTCGAGCCAGACGAACCTGCTCGCGCTCAACGCCGCGATCGAGGCGGCGCGCGCCGGCGAGCAGGGCCGGGGGTTCGCCGTCGTCGCCGACGAGGTGCGCAAGCTGGCCGAGAAGTCGCGGGAGGCGAGCGCCACGATCGCCGGACTGATCCAGCGTGTCCAGGCGGACATCGCGGGCGTCGCCGAGATCGCCGCGCGGCGCAACGAGCTTGCACGCGATGCGATCGTCCGGCAGGAACAGGCCGCAACCGCGTTCCGCGAGATCGAGCAGGCGGTGCACGCGATGCAGGAGCGGACGGCCGCGATCACGCGGGCAACGGCCGAGATCGCCTCCGTCGCGGAGCAGTCCGCCGCCGCAGCCGAGCAGGTGTCGGCCTCCACGGAGCAGACGAGCGCCTCGGCGCAGCAGGTCGCCGCCTCGGCCCAGGAGGTCGCGGTCACGGCCGAGGAGCTGGACCGGCTGCTCGGCCGGTTCACCATCGCGGCGTAGCCGGCTGCGCCACCGGACCGGCGATTGCGACTCGTCAGCGAGCGTCGAGCTCGGCGCGGACGGCCCGCACGATCGCACTGTGCATGCCGTCGGCGACCTCGTGCGTGAACTCGATCGAGATCTGCTCGAAGCCCGCCGCCTCCAGCCCGGCGGCGTACTCGCTCCACGAGAGCGCCCCGGCGATGCAGCCGACGTAGGAGCCGCGCTCGGCGCGGTCGCCGGCGGTGAGGCTGTCCTCGGCGACGATGTCGCTGATGCCGACGCGTCCGCCCGGCCTGAGCACGCGCGCGAGCTCGGTGAGGACCGCCGCCTTGTCGACGGAGAGGTTGATGACGCAGTTCGAGATCACGACGTCGACGCTCGCCGCGGGCAGGGGGATCGACTCGATGTAGCCCTTCAGGAAGTGGACGTTCGCGACGCCGGCGTCGCGCGCGTTCCGCATGGCGAGCGCGAGCATCTCGTCGGTCATGTCGAGGCCGTACGCGGTCCCGGTCGGGCCGACGCGCTTCGCGGAGAGGATGACGTCGATGCCGCCGCCGGACCCGAGGTCGAGCACGGTCTCGCCCTCGCGGAGGTCGGCGACGGCGACCGGGTTGCCGCAGCCCAGGGAGGCCAGGACGGCGGCAGCCGGAAGCTCGGCTCGCTGGCCGGTGTCGTACTCGGCAGGGCAGGAGCAACCGCACGCCGATCCCCCGGTGACGGCCAGGGCGGACTCGGCGTAGCGGGCGCGGACCTGCTCGCGCAGGTCGTCAGCGGTGGTGGTCATCGACAGCACGCTCCTTTCGCGAGGTCGGCGAGCGCGGCGACCCGCTCGAAGGCCTCCGGATCGATCGAGTAGTAGGCCCACTTGCCCCGTTCTTCCCGCAGCACGAGGCCGGTGTCCACGAGCTTCTTCAGGTGCTCCGAAACGGTCGCCGGCGCGAGGCCGACAGGCTCGGCGAGGTCGCAGAAGCAGACCGGCGGGTCGCTCGCCGCGAGCAGGTTGACGAGGCGCACGCGGGCGGGGTTGCCGAGCGCGGCGAACACGGTCGCCGTGGCTGCGGCCTCCTCTGCGCTCAGAACCGGCGCCGCCAGCGGGGCGCAGCAGGCGATCGGCTCGGCGGCGGCCATCTCATTTCGGATTCTACCGAAATGAGGCGACGCGGTCGAGCGTGGCGCGGGCGACGCCGGGCATCGCGAACTCGGGGAAGGCGAAGGTCGAGCTGACGTTGATCTCGCAGAGGACGAACGTGTCCTCCCCGTGCTCGTCCACCGGGCCGTAGAGGAAGTCGGCGTCCCAGATCACCGGCAGCCGCTCCCGCTCGAGGCCGAGCAGCCGCCGGAGCTCCGGCACCCACTCGTCCTCCATGCGGGCGCGCAGGCCACGGTACGCAGGCGTGTCGGGCGGCTCGAAGACCTTCGTCGACGGCCGAGGCTCGGCGTCCGGCGGCAGCAGGCCTCGCGGGTACTGGTGCGTGAAGCCGACGACGCGGTCGTGCGTGAGGTAGACGCGGATCATCCCCTCGGGCAGCCGGGGCTGGTACGGCTGCTCGACCAGCAGGCCGGTGCCGCCGAAGTAGGTCTCGCACGTCGCGAGGAAGCCGTCTATCGCCACCTGCTCCGGCGCCGCGCCGTCCGCGGCGTGCTGCACGACCAGCGCGCCGGCTCCGATCTGCTCGACCTTCCAGACCCCGTCCCCACCCATGCCGCGATGCTGCTTGAGCACGAGCGGCTTCCCGCCGGCGAGGCGGCGCGGGAGCTCGCGGCGGAGGTCGTCGAAGCTGCGGTAGACGTACGTGTCCGTCCCCCAGCTCATCGACCGCGTGTCCTCGAGCACCTCCTTCGTGCCGAGGCGCAGGATCGCGTCCGGGTGCGCGCTCACGAACACGCCTGCGTCGGCGGCTTCGCGCAGGAGCGGGTCGAGCGTCGTCCGGTCGAGCCCGTGCTCGATCGGGTTCACCCAGACGAGGACTCCGTCGAGGGAGAGCAGCTGCTCCCGCGCCGCGTCCACCGCGTCGTCCGAGTAGACGACCGGCTCGGCCTCGACGCCGAGCGCGGCGAACGCCGCGAAGACGCCACGCAACCGGGGCGGCTCGGCCGACGGCGGGTCCCACTCCCTGCGCCACAGCAGCCCGATGCGC
>CAZBYA010000043.1:0-25087 GCA_964496175.1 uncultured Gaiellales bacterium
GGGCGGCTCGGCCGACGGCGGGTCCCACTCCCTGCGCCACAGCAGCCCGATGCGCGCTACCAACCGACCACGAGACTACCGATGTCAGGTGTGCCGTCCGCGCCGCGCGGGTACGAGCGGCGATGGTGTCGCCCGCCACGAAGCTGCTCGCCCTGCTCGTCGTCCTCGGGTGCTCGCTGGCGTCGGCCGCGCAGGCCGGAACGTCGCCGACGCTCGCGCAGCTCGCCGCGAGCAAGCTCGGCCTCTCCTGCGCGAAGGTCACCACCTCGGACAACGTCTCGTACGTCAAGTGCTCCGGCGAGATCCCGAGCTTCGACGGCCTCGGCCTCGACACCGACCTCTCGATCCCGCTCGACGTCACGAAGCCTCGCCAGACGATCGCGATGCTCCACGGCTGGGGCCAGGACAAGACCTTCTGGGAGGCCGGCACGGCGGCCGGCAACGGCGCCGGCTCGTGGCACTGGAACAACGTCTGGTTCGTGTCCAAGGGGTGGGTCGTCGTCGACTACACCGCGCGGGGCTTCCAGCAGTCCTGCGGCATGACCGACCAGGACGCGAACTGCACGCCGAACGGCTACACGCACCTCGCCGACCGGCGGTTCGAGACGCGCGACTCGCAGACCCTCCTCGGCAAGCTGGTGGACGCGGGCATCGCCGACGCGAAGGAGCTGGCGTCGACGGGCGACTCGTACGGCGGCGGCCAGACGTGGCTGCTCGCGACGTCGCTGCCTTGGCGGAGCCCGGACGGCGCGACGCTGCAGCTCGCCGCGGGCGTGCCCGACTACGGGTGGACCGACCTGCTCGACTCCCTCACGCCGAACGGCCGCGCCTCCCCCGCCGTCGACCAGCCGGCCCGGCACAACGTGCCGCTCGGGATCGCGAAGGAGAGCTACGACGACGGGCTGTACGCGGTCGGCCGCGCCCAGGGGAGCGGCCGCTACGACGAGAACCCGGCGGACTTCGGGACGAACCTCGACGAGCAGCTCCAGCGCATCCAGCAGGGCGAGCCGTACGACCCGAGCGCCGACCCGCGGCTCCAGCAGATCGTCGACTCCTACACCTACCGGTCGGCGTACGACGCGACCGACTACTTCGCCGCACTCCGGGCGGGCGCGGTCCGCCCGGTGCCGGTGCTGTCGATCCAGGGGTGGACCGACCCGCTGTTCCCGGCGGTGCAGACGCTGCAGATGTTCCGCAAGCTGAAGGCGGCCGACCCCGGCTACCCGATCCAGATGGTCTTCGGCGACGTCGGGCACTCGAACGCGCAGAACCCGGCGTGGCAGTGGCAGCCGATCAACACGCTCGCCTACGGGTTCCTCGAGGCGCACGTCCTCGGACGCACGAGCCTCGCGCCGACCGCGCAGGCGTACTCGTTCCAGACGGAGTGCGGCGGCACGGCGCAACCCGCGCCCGTGTCCGGGCAGTGGGATGCGCTGGCGACCTCGCACGTCACGCTGACCTCGGCCACCCCGGCGACGACGGCCTCCGCCGACCCGAATGCCGCCGACGGCGCCGCCGGCGACCCGATCGCGAACAGCGGCTGCCTCGGCGAGAACGCGAGCACCACCGACCCGGGCGGCGCGTACTGGTCGTTCCCGGCGACCGGCGAGCACCTGCTCGGCGTTCCGACGGTGCGGCTGCCGTACACGCTCGTCGGCCAGGACGCGACGGTCGCGTTCAAGCTGTGGGACGAGAAGGCGGACGGGTCGAAGACGCTCGTCACCCGGGGCGAGTACCGGCTCTCGACGGCCGCCGGCGATCCCGCCGCCGGCGTCCTGAAGACGTACCTCTACGGCAACGACTGGGTGTTCCCGGCGGGCGACAGGATCGTGCTCCAGGTGACGCAGAACGACGCGCCGTACCTGCGGCCCGACAACGAGCCGTCGACGATCGCCTGGTCGGACGCGACGCTCGACCTGCCGACCCGCGGCTCCTGAGCGAGCGCCGCCGCCTACCGTTTCTTTCGACCCACGTAGGGTGGTTCAGTCGAAACGCCAGGGACGAGAGGAGAGCAGATGGCAGAGCCGCCGCCGCGCCCCCGCTTCGAGGTCGCACACGTTTCCGAGATCCCGGCGACGCCGTATGACGGCAGCTACGGCTTCGAGATCCCGGGCGAGTGGAAGCAGCTGCGTCACTTCTTCGGCATCCGCGAGTTCTCGGCGAACGCGATGGTGGCGACCGAGCCCGGGCAGACGGTGGTGCACGAGCACGCCGAGCGTGCGAACGACGACCCGACGAAGCCGGGCGGCGAGGAGCTCTACGTCGTCCTGAGCGGCCGGTTCGACGTGCGACTCGACGACGAGCAGCATGAGGTGGGCCCTGGCACCTTCGTCTTCGTCGGCGAGCCGTCGACGACGCGCAGCTTCACCGCGCTCGAGGCGGGCTCGTGCGTCGTCGCGGTCGGGACGAATCCCGGGGTGGAGTTCATCGTGTCCGGGTTCGAGCGTGAGGTGAGCCCGCCGCTGCGCTGGGCGTGATGCGGACGAGCGTCGCGACGTCGCGTCTCGTCAGTCGTGCTCGAGCAGGAAGAAGCGACGCCCGATCCGCGCCTCCCAGCGGACGTACTTGTCCATCCGGATCCCGTCGACCGGCACGCGGGTGCGGTGGATCATCTGCGTCACGACGTCGGGGTCGTCGACGTCGAACAGCAGGTAGAAGGTGAACCGCGGCCCCGCCGGCTCGCCGACCATGAACAAGTCGTCGTCGAGGGTGCCGACCACGCGTGCGCCGAGCTCGAGCCATTCCTCGACGAGGCCCCTGAAGCGGTCGAGCACACGCGCGCGCGCCTCGTCGGTGTCGATCGAGTAGTAGGCAGAGGTCATTGCGCCGAGCAGCAGCGCGCGCCGCTGGTCCCCTTTCTCCGCGTACACCATGCCGTCGCTCATCGTCACTCCTGACTCAGAAGATCTGCTCTCGCATCTTGAGCGGCTCGTTCAGCCGCTCCGGGCGGTAGTCGCCCAGGTCGATCGTGCTGGTACCCGTCGTGATCAGCTCCGCGACGGCCTGGCACGCGCCTGGGCCGTACATGAACCCGTGGCCGCTGAAGCCGCCGGCGATGTAGGCGTTCTCGGTGTGCGGGATGCGGCCGAGCACGGGCTGCAGGTCGGGCAGCAGGTCCATCACGCCCGAGAACGAGCGATGGATCCGCGCGGTCTCGAGCGAGGGGATCAGTCGCGCCAGGTCGGCGAGCTGCCGGTAGCGGTCGCTCGGGCTCGACGGCGGCTCGTAGCGCTGCGGCACGACGACCTCGCCGTCACGTGCGCGTCGTGTCGCGAGCTTCGCTGCGAGCTCGGACCGCAGGCCGGCGGGATCGACCCTGAAGGAGACGTCCTTGCGGTTCTGCCACAGCGCGGGCACCCACGTTCGGAGGTCGCGGAAGTCCCTGAAGCTGAGGTCGTGCAGCATCGCGGAGAAGCGGTAGCCGCCCGTGATGCGGATCGTGCCGTTGCGGTTCTGCTTCGCACCGAAGGTCGAGCCGCGCACGAAGCCCGGGATCGTGCCCGGCAGCATCGGGCCCGTCTCGACCGCCGGAGCGCGCACCCGCTGCATCGGGATGTGGAAGCCGAGCTGCGCACACAGGTCCGGAGACCACAGGCCGGCGGCGACGACGATCGTGCCGGCGCGAACGGCTCCGCTCCCCGTCTTCACGCCGGTGACGCGCTCGCCGTCGCGCTCGAAGCCGGTCACCAGCTCGCCGCAGCGGACCTCGATCCCCTTCTCCGCGGCCACCTGCCGCAGCGCGTTCATGACCATCAGCGCGTCGACGTGCCCGCCATGGCGCACGTCGACCGCGGCGAACGGCCCGGCGAACTGCGGGAAGCGCTCGCGCGCCTCCGCCGCGCCGAGCAGCCGGCTCTCCGGAAAGCCCGCGGTGGCCTGCCACGTCGCCCGCTCGATCTCGAGCCAGGCGCGATCGTGGTCGTCCGCGACGACGATGAACCACCCTTCGTCGTTCAGGTCGACGGCGTGGCCCCAGCGGTCCTCGAACGCCGCCCACTGCTCGGCCGAGACGCGCAGCAGCGACGCCCCGGCGTTGGGCTCTCCGCCGGGCAGGTTGATCGCGGCGACCGAGCGGCCGGACTGCTCGAAGCCGAGGTCGTCCTTCTCCAGGACGGTCACCGTGGCCCCGCGCTCGACCAGCTCCGCTGCGGTGAGCAGCCCGATCAGGCCACCGCCGATCACGACCACGTCCGGTTGCGCCATCGGCGAGCCCCTCAGTGGACGATCTCGGTCGCGAAGCCGACGACGATCGCCGGCGCGTCGGAGTCGTTCCGCATCGTGTGCGGGTGGGAGGACGGCCAGACGACGCACTGCCCCTGGCCGAGGCGGTACTCGGCGCCGTCGACGACGAGCAGCAACTCCCCCTGCGCGACGTACGCGACGTCGATCCCCGCATGCGTGATCGAGTCGTCGAATCCGGAGCGCGGCGCGAACGACGCCACGAGCAGCTCGAGCTGCGAGCCCGGGATGCGGAAGGCCGAGAACTCGACGCCTTCGCCGCGGGCGCCCTCCCGGGCCGGGGGGACGAAGCGGGGCGTCGCCTGGCGCAGCGAGTAGCCGAGCAGGGAGGCGACGTCGTGGTCGAGCGCGTTCGCGACGAGCGCGAGCCTGCCGAGCGCGATGTCGGAATCGCCCCGTTCCACCGCGCCGAGGAACGACGCCGAGAGGCCGCACGACGCGGCGAGGGCCCTGACGGAGATACCGCGCTGGGTGCGGAGCCGGCGAATCACCGCTCCGACATCCGGCAGGCCGGCGGGCGTCCTCGTCTCCACGCCGGCGAGCATATCCCGGTCCTTGCCTTTGAGCGAAATATCGTTCAGGGTTGCAACATTATGCGCCGCCCCGGGTGGCGACGCACCCCCGCGACGAGGAGGGAACCAGCCAGTGCTCAGGTCTCGGAAGGTCAGGTGGGCGGCACTCACGCTCGCCGCAACGGGCCTCGCGACGGCGGTCGCCGCCACCGCCTCGACGGCCGCGCCGACAGCGGGCTGCTCGTTCACGCTGCGCATCGGCGACGTCCTGCCGTTCACCGGCGGGCTCGCCGCCTACGGCGGCAACATGGACAAGGCCGTCAAGCTCGCGATCGGCCTCCAGAACGCCGCGCTCAAGAAGGCCGGCCTGTCTCAGCGGATCAAGGTGGTGCTCGTCGACTCGCAGGACGGGCAGACGCAGGCCGCCGCGGCCGTCGAGGCCGCGAAGAAGGAGGTCGGCGAGCACGTCAACGTGATCATCGGCGAGATGGCGTCCGGGGCCACGATCCCGATGGCGCAGTCCGTGACGATCCCGAACCACGTCGTCCTGATCTCGCCGACGGCGAGCGCGCCGCAGGTGACACAGCTCGCCGGCGGCAAGGGCTGGGTCTGGCGGATGTACCCGTCCGACACGCTGCAGGGCAAGGTCCTGGCGCAGGCGGCCCTGCAGAAGTTCGGCAAGGGCGCGACGATCAACGTCGGCGCTCGCAACGACGCGTTCGGCACGGCGCTCGAGCAGCTGTTCGTCGCCCAGTGGAAGAAGCTCGGCGGCAAGGTCGGCGTCGACATGTCGTGGAACCCCGACCAGCCGACCTTCGACACCGAGGCGGGGCAGCTCGTGTCGGGCAATCCGGCCGGCTGGGTGATCATCGACTTCCCGCAGACGTTCGTGAAGTTCGCGCCCTCGCTCGTCCGCACGGGCAAGTGGGACGCGACGAAGACGCTGATGACCGAGGCGTTGAAGGACGGCCCGACGCTCGACTCGATCGGGCAGCCGGCCCTCGGCCTCTCCGGGACCGCGGCCAGCGCCGCCGGCGGGCCGGCGGGTGCGGCATTCCACGCGCTCTGGAACACGAGCGTCAAGGGTGCACAGCCGTACACCGGCTTCGAGGGCACCGCCTTCGACGCCGCGAACGTGGCGTTCCTCGCGGCGCTGGCGGGCTGCTCGTCGTCGCCCGCCATGCTCAAGAGCCACCTCGTCTCGGTCTCCGGGCCTCCCGGCACGAAGATCACCTTCAAGCAGCTCGGGACGGCGATCTCGCTCCTCCTCCAGCACAAGAAGGTCAACTACGAGGGCGCGTTCAGCCCGGTCGACTTCAGCCCCAACGGGGACATCAGCTCGGCCGTGTACGAGATCTGGCGGTACGACGGGAGCAGCAAGTTCACGACGCTCAAGACGTTCACGTTCAAGGGCAAGTGACGCGTACGACCTTGCGGGACGGCGGCGGCTTCGAGGAAGCCGCCGCCTACTCCCGCGCCGTCCGCATCGGCTCCCACGTCGCGATCAGCGGCACGGCCCCGATGGAGGACGGGGTCGTCCTGCACCCCGGCGACGCCTACGCGCAGACGCGGCTGGCGATCGGAAAGGCGCTCGCCGCCGCGGCGGAGCTGGGCGCGCGCCCGCAGGACGTGATCCGCACGAGGCTGCTGCTCGCGGCGGGCATGGAATGGCAGGAGGCGGTGCGGGCCCACCGCGAGGCCTTCGCCGGCATCGACCCGGCGAACACGACCTACTACGTCGCCGGGTTCATCCCCGAGGGCGTGCTGGTGGAGGTCGAGCTCGACGCGATCGTGCCCGAGCCGCCGAGGTAGAGCTCGACCACGCGCGGGTCGTCGAGCAGTTGCCTGCCCGGCCCCGTGTACGCGTTGCGGCCGGTGTCGAGGACGTAGCCGACGTCGGCGAGCGCGAGCGCGCGGCGGGCGTTCTGCTCGACCATCACGATCGCGATCCCGAGCGAGCGGATCTCGACGAGCGTCTCGAAGACGAGGTCGATCGCGATCGGCGACAGCCCGGCGGACGGCTCGTCGAGCAGCAGCAGCCGGGGGCGGGCGACGAGCGCGCGCGCCAGCGCCACCACCTTGCGCTGGCCGCCCGAGAGCGAGCCTGCCCGCTGCCGCCGCCGCTCGCCGAGCACCGGGAACAGGTCGAGGACGCGCGCGATCTCCGCCTGCCGCTCCGCGCGGCGCAGCGGCAGCGCGCCGACGTGGAGGTTCTCGGCGACGGTCAGCGACGGGAACACGTTCTCGGTCTGCGGCACGAGGTTCAGCCCACGCCTCGTCAACCGGTCGGGCCGGGCGCCGGTGACGTCCTCGCCGTCGAAGCGCACCGAGCCGCCGCGCGGCCGGACCAGTCCGTAGAGCGCCTTGAGCAGGGTCGACTTGCCGGCGCCGTTCGGTCCCACGATCGCGACGATCTGCTCACCCTCGGCGACGAGGTCGACGCCGCGCAGGATGAGGGCGTCGTCGTACCCCGCCTCGAGCCCGGCGATCTCGAGCAGGGGCGGGCTCAATGGGCCTTCCCGAGGTAGGCGTCGACGACGTTCTCGTCCGCCCGCACCTCAGCCGGGGTGCCGACGGCGAGCACCCGTCCCTCGTTCATCACGACGACCCGGTCGGCGGCCTGCATGACGAAGTCGAGGTCGTGCTCGACGATCAGGAACGTGATCCCGCGGTCGCGACGCACGGCGAGGATGTGCTCGAGGAGCTCGCCGCGCAGCGCGGGCGCGACGCCGGCCATCGGCTCGTCGAGCAGGACGAGCGACGGCTCGAGCATCAGGACGCGCGCGAGGTCGAGCAGCTTCCGCTGCCCGCCCGAGAGCGTCCCGGCATAGGCGTGCGCATGCGACTCGAGGCCGACGAGCGCGAGCAGCTCGTGTGCGCGGACGCGCGTCCGCTGCTCGTGGGCGCGCGAGGCTCTCGGCCTGAGGGCGATGCCCGTCAGCCGCTCGCCCGGGTGACCCTTCGACGCGAGCAGCACGTTCTCGAGGACGCTCATGCGCGTCAGCACCCGGGCGCCCTGGTAGGTGCGCACGACGCCGGAGCGGGCCACGCGGTGCGCAGGCTTGCCGTCGATCCGCCTGCCCGCGAAGACGATCCGCCCCGAGGTCGGCTTCAGGGAGCCCGCGATCGTCGCGAACAGCGTCGACTTGCCGGCGCCGTTCGGGCCGATCAGGCCGGTGACGGAATGCTCCTCGACGGAGAACGTCGTCCCATCGACGGCGCGCACCGCCCCGTACGTGCGCACGACGTCCTCGACCTCGAGGATCGCGCTCACTCGAGCACCATCTCGCGCCGGTTCCCGAGCAGGCCCTGCGGCCGGAGGACGACGAGCACGAGGATGACCAGGCCGATGATGATCAGGCGGATGTACGCGCGCTCGTCGGACGCGACCCAGGTGAACGGTGGGAAGTTCAGGAAGCGCGTCCCGGCGAAGATGAAGCCGAACACGCCCGCCCCGACCGGCACCGCCCACACGCGACCGAGACCGCCGAGGAGGAGGATCATCCACGCGAAGAAGGTGAGCAGGGGCTGGAAGTCGTCCGGGCTGAAGAACGAGAACTCCCAGGCGTAGAACAGCCCGGCGACGCCTGCGAGCGCCGCCCCCAGCGAGAGCGCCTGCAGCTTGTAGACGAAGACGTTCTTCCCGAGCGACGCGGCAGCGTCCTCGTCGTCGCGGACCGCGCGCAGCACGCGACCCCACGGCGTGCGCAGCGCGAGCCACGCCAGCGCCAGCAGGACGACGGCGACCGACCACACGATCACGAGCATCGTCGCGTCCGGTGACGAGAACCCGAGCGTGCGCTGGAGATGGCCCTGGAACGTGTTCCACGCGCCGTTGTACTGGCTCGCGGTGCCGATCGAGCCGAGTGCGATCGTGCCTTGGGTGCCGCCGGTGAGCGACGTCTCGTTCGTCGCGACGTAGCGGATGATCTCGCTGAAGGCGATCGTCACGATCGCGAAGTAGTCGGCGCGCAGACGTAACGTCGGGAGGCCGAGGAGGATGCCGCCGGCGGCGGCCGCGGCGACGCCGAGCGGCGCGGCGAGCCACATGCTCCAGCCCTCCTTCACGACGAGGATCGCCATCGTGTACGAGCCGAGCGCCATGAACCCGACCTGGCCGAAGTTGAGCAGCCCGGCGAAGCCGAACTGCACCTGCAGGCCGAGCGTGAGGATCGTGTAGATGCCGGCGACGACGCCGACGAACGCCCAGAACCCGCCGCTCGCGAGGACGCTCACCGGGCCGTCGCCTGCCCGAAGAACCCCTGCGGCCGGACCAGGAGCGCGAGCGCCAGGACGCTGAACGCCACGACGGGCTTGTAGACGGGATTGACGCCGCCGGCGAAGCCCGACCAGGTCGAGACCTCCTGCGCGAGCCCGAGCGCGAGCCCGCCGAGCAGCGCCCCGTACGCGCTGCCGATGCCGCCGAGCACGACCGCCGCGAACACGGGCAGGAGGAGCTGGAAGCCGAAGTTCGGGTCGAAGGAGTACTCGACGAGCCCGGCGAGCACGCCGGCGAGCCCGGCGAGGAGACCGGAGATCAACCAGGCCAGCCGCGTCGCGCCGCCGACGTCGATGCCCGCGACGGCGGCGAGGGCCCGGTCGTCCGCCATCGCGCGCAGCACGCGACCCCACGTCGTCAGGGCGAGGAACAGGCCGACCAGCACGATCGTGCACGCCGCGGTGGCGACCGCGATCACCTGCGCCTCCGACAGCCGTACGCTGCCGAGCACGAACACGCGGTACGGGTTGACCGCGTAGCTGCGAGGCGCCGACCCGGCGCCGAGCAGCAGCGCCTGGCGCAGCACGAGCGCGAGCCCGATCGACGCGAGGAAGAGGCTCATGAAGCCCGCCCGCCGCGCCCGCAGCGGCTGCCAGAGGACGGCGTCGAGGACGAGCGACAGGGCTGCGGTCGCCGCCATCCCGGCGAGCGCGGCGACGACCATCGACTGGTGCAGCGGCCCGTTGACCCCGAACGCGATCAGCGCGCCGAAGGCCATGAAGTCGCCGTAGGCGAAGTTGACGAGCCGGAGGATCCCGTAGACGAGCGACACGCCCACCGCGGCGATCGCGTAGATGGAGCCGGTGACGAGGCCGTTGGCGACGAGCTGGAGGAACACGTCAGACGAGCTGCGGCTCGGGAACGAGCCGTCCCGCCGCGAAGCGCTCGGGCCCGAGGACGTCGAGCACCGGGTCGCGATCGCCGAGCACCGCGTCGGCGACGATCCGGGCGACGGCCGGGGCGATCATGAAGCCGTGCCCGCTGAACCCGGCCGCGACGAAGACGCCGTCGCCGACCGGGCCGAGGATCGGCTGGTGGTCCGGCGTCACGTCGTAGACGCCGCGCACGAGCAGCGAGTACGAGACGTACGCGAGCCGCGGCAGCAGGACCTCGCTCGCGCGGCGCACCGTGGCGCGCCAGATCGCGCGACCCGCCTCCTCCTCGCCGCGCGCGGCGAGATCGCTCGCGAGCACGCGCCCGTCGGCGAGCTGCTTCGCCGCGAAGCGCCGTTCGGGCGCCACGACCAGCGGCTCGAGGAGGCGCTCCGGAATGGGATCGCTGAAGAAGAGGTAGCGGTCCTCGGGGACGATCGGCAGCTCGACGCCGAGGGGCGCGAGCAGCGCCGCGCTCTCGAAGCCGGCGGCGACGACCACGGCGTCGGCGGTGACCGGCCCCACCGACCAGCCGGTGCCGTCCCGCTCGATCGTCTCGACCGTGGCGTGCCGGATGTCCGCGCCGCGCCCGAACGCCTCGACGACCGCCTGCGGCCGGTCGAAGTACCCGTCGTCGGCGCACCAGGCGCCCCCGACGATCGAGGCTGCGTCGAGCCCCGCCACGAGCTCGCCGGCCTCCTCCGCACGCACGATGCGGGAACGGATGCCCTCAGCGTTCTGCAGGGCGACGTTCGCCTCGAGCTGCGCGAGCGTCGCGTCCGTCTCCGCGACGAACAGGTACCCGCAGCGGTCGAACGAGAGCGGGACGCGAGACTCGAGCCGCGCCTCGGCCTCCGCCCAGAACGCGGCCGACTCGCGCGCCAGGCGGCACGCGACCCGCGTGCCCCATTGCTGGCGCACGCCTCCCGGCTGGACGCCCGACGCGCCGGCGCCGATCCCGGCCCGTTCGACGACGGCCACGGTCAGCCCGCGCGACCGGAGCTCGTGCGCGATCGCCAGGCCGGTCACGCCCGCGCCCACCACGGCGACCTGAGGGCGGTTCACAATGTTGCAACCCTGACCGAAATATCGTCCAGGCGCAAGTCCCGCCCGCCGCGGCGTCAGCCCGCCGCCCGCGGCTGCTCCTCGCGCGCCCAGAACGGCCTCCCGATCGTCAGCTCGAACCGGAAGTACGTGTCGCCGCGGACGCCGTCGACCGGCTCGCGGGTCGCCTGGATCATCGCGGCCGCGACGTCGAGCTCGTCGACGTCGAAGAGCAGGTACCACGCCCACCGCGGCGGCTGGGCGACGCCGACCTGGAAGACGTCGTCGCAGATCGACGCGACGACGCGCGCGCCGAGCTCCTCCCACTCGGCGAGGATCCCGCGGAACCGCGGCAGCGCACGCGTCTGCTTCTCCTCCTCGGACGCCGCGAAGTAGGCGTCGGTCGCACAGCCGGCGACGAGGACGCGGTACGGGCGATGGATCGGCGTCGGCGTCCACTCCATGCGCGCAGGTTAGGCTGACCGCGGTGAGCGCGTCCAGCGAGATCGACGGCCTGTGGGCCGCCGTCACCGGCGTCTACGAGGCGTTCCTGGCGGGCGACCGGGCGGGCATCGACCGCCTGCTCGCGTCCGACGCGACCGTCTGGGACGCGTTCGAGGAGCGCCTGGCCCGCGGGCGCGACGAGCTCGACGCGCTGCGCGAGGCGCGCCCGGCCGACGGCCCGGTCCCGGTCGCCCTCGACGCGGTCGACCCGGTGATCGACGTCTTCGGCGACGTCGGCGTCGTGCGTCACGTGCTGCTCGTCCGCTACGCGGACGACGCCCGCGTCGCACCGCAGCGGATCCGCAACACGTCCGTGTGGCAGCGGCGCGGCGGGCGGTGGCAGTGCGTCCACAACCACGAGGACCTGCTCGACTAGCATCGCGGCCGTGTTCGACCACGCGCAGCGGCAGCGCCGCCTCGCCGAGCGACTCGCGCAGGAGGGCGTCGACGCGCTGTTCCTCGCGCCGTCGGCCGACCTCGAGTACCTGACCGGCGTCGAGCGGCAGATCCCGAACTTCGGCGAGGCCTCCTACGCGCACGGCTGGGTGACGGGCGCCTTCTTCCGGCCGGGCGCCGACCCCGTCTTCCTCTTCCCGCGCATGTTCGCCGCCTTCGACGTGCGCGAGGACCCGGCCGGCGAGGTGATCGTCGTCAACGAGACCGACGACGGCGCGGAGATCTTCGCGCGCGTCGCCCGCGGCATCGGCGGCTCCGGCACGATCGCGGTCGGCGACCGCGTCTGGGCGGAGACGACCACGCACCTGGGCCGCGCCGTCGGCTTCGACCGCCTGCGCACCGGGTCGCGCCTCGTCAACGAGCTGCGCCGGATCAAGTCCGGCGACGAGCTGGCGGCGATGGGCCGCGCGATCGAGGCCGTCGAGCGGACGATGGCGGCCGTCACCCCACTGGTCGTCCCCGGCGTGACGATGGTCGAGCTCGCGGAGGCCGTCGAGCACGAGCTGCGCGCGGCCGGCTCGCGCTGCCCGTCCTTCACGACCCACATCTTCACCGGCCTCGGCGAGCTCGACTTCGACTCGGGCACCGCGACCGGCCGCGAGCGGATCCCCGACGGGACGGCCGTGATGTTCGACTTCGGCGGCGTCGTCGACGGCTACTGCTCCGACTTCGGCCGCACGATCGTCTGCGGCGAGCCGCCGGCGGGGTACGCCGAGGCGTACGAGGTGATGCTCGCCGCTCAGGAGGCGGGCCGTGCGGCGGCGCGCGCGGGCGCGCCCGCGCGCGAGGTGAATGCCGCCTGCCGCGCGCCGATCGAGGAGGCGGGGCTCGGCGAGCACTTCCGCCACCGGATGGGCCACGGGATCGGCATGGACGTGCACGAGCGGCCGTTCCTGTCGCCCGAGGACGAGACGCCGCTCGAGCCCGGGATGACCTTCACGGACGAGCCGTCGATCATCGTCCCGGACCGCTTCAGCGTCCGGATCGAGGACATGATCGTGGTCGAGGAGGGCGGCGGGCGGATGCTGACCTCCTATCCCGCCGCCCTCGTCGCGAACGACTAGCGAGCTGCCGCTACCTCGGCGCGACCTGCGTCACGTCGAGCGAGTAGACGGCGTTGTAGACCGCGTTCTTCAGGTCCGCCGTCGAGACGAACACCTGCGTCGGCTGGATCAGCGGGAAGTACGGGCCGCGTGCGTTCAGCTGCAGCTGGTACTGCTGATACAGAGCCTGGCGCTTCTTCGCGTCCGTGGTCACGAGCGCCTTCGCGGCGAGCTTCTCGATCGCCGTGTCGCCGCCCTTGGCCCAGCCGACGCGCAGCCCGACCAGCTGCCCGGGGGCGAAGGTCAGGTAGTCGGCGGGATCCGGGTAGTCCGGGCCCCAGATCGAGAGCCCGAACGCCATCTGGCCGTTGCGGTACTTCGTCAGCCAGTTGCTGGTGGGCGAGCCCGACAGCTGCACGTTCATGCCGATCGCCTGCAGATTCGCCTGCACCTTCTGCGCCAGCGTCGAGAACGCCACACCGTTGATCGTCAGGTCGCTCGGGTACTCGAGCGTCATCTGCTGGCTCGCCTCACCCGACGCGGCGAGCTCCTGCTTCGCCTTGGCGATGTTCGTCTTGATCGCGTCCTTCGCCGGCAGCGCGCCCAGGAACATCGACGGGATGATCCCCGGCGTCTGGTACGTGCCGGGGCCGGCGACCGAAACGATCGACTTGTAGTCGAGGCCGTAGCGGATCGCCTGCTGCCAGTGCTGGTTCGGCGTCACCTTCGAGATCTGCGGGTTCTCGTTGGCGAACAGCCAGTACACCCACGTCGACGGCTGCAGGGACACCCTGAGGTGCTTGTTGCTCTTCAGGGAGGTCGCCTGGGCCGCCGAGAGGTCGATCGCCACCTCGTGCGTGCCGCGCTGCACGTTGATCAGCTGCGTCGGGGCGATCATGTTGCGCAGCACGACGCTCGTGAACGCGGGCTTCGGCGAGCCCCAGTAGTGCGTGTTCGGGACGAGCGTGACCTGCGAGGTCGTGCTGTACGACGAGAGCGTGTACGGGCCGCTCCCCGCCCCGACGGACGCAGACGAGTTCAGCCACTGCTCGGCCTTGTCGGTCGTCGACGCGTTCGAGCCGTCGCTGCCGCCGTGCGCCTTGACCAGCTTCGAGTTGACGATGCCGGTCGACGGGTTCGCCAGGATGGCAGGCAGCTGCCCGCTCGGCTCCAGCGTCTTCATCACGACCGCGTACGGGCCGCGCGCCTTGACGCTCGTCGCGGACAGCAGGAACGACGGGTTGCCCTTCAGGTTGATCAGCCGGTCGAGCGAGAAGACGACGTCCGCCGACGTGAGCGGGTCGCCGTTCGCGAAGTGCACGTTCTTCTTCAGCTGGAAGACGAACAGCTTGGCGCCGTTCGACGCCTTCCAGGACGAGACGAGCAGCGGGACCGGATGCGCGAGGTCGCTCTTCCGGTACGTGAAGAGCGTGTCGTAGATCGCGCGGTCGACGATCGACGCAGTCGGGTCGAACGCGCGCTGCGGGTCCGACGTCTTGATCGTGAACGAGTTGTCGATGACGAGCGTGTTGCTCCCCGCGTGGTGCGACGCGGCCGCGAGGGCGGCGGCGGCGCATGCCAGCGCGACGACTGCGGTGAGCGGCAGCGCGAGCCGCCACCTCGAGCGGGACGGATGGTGCAAGTGGCTCCTCCTGTGGTGGTGGTGGTGGTCTATCGGACGTCGGCCGGGGGGTGCAAGTTGGCGGCCTGCACGGCAGGCGGCTGGGGGTCGTGCCCGGCGGCCTGGAGGAAGCAGGCGGCGCTGCGCGCCCCGCGCAGCTCCACGAGCGCCGGCTCCTCCCGGGCGCAGCGGTCGAACGCGTACGGGCAGCGGGGGTGGAAGCGGCACCCGCTCGGCGGGCGGGCGGGGTCCGGGACCTCGCCCGGGAGCGCCTCCGGGAGCCGGCCGCTCCCGTCGGCGTGCGGGACGGCCGCGATCAGCGCCTCGCTGTAGGGGTGCGCCGGAAGCGCCCACAGCGGCAGCGTCGCGCTCCGCTCGACGATGCGGCCGAGGTACATCACGCAGACCGTGTCGGCGACGTGGCGCACGATCGCGAGGTCGTGGGAGATCAGCAGCAGCCCGACGCCGAGCCCGCGCGCGAGGTCGCCGAGCAGGTTGGCGAGCTGCGCCTGGGCGGAGGCGTCGAGGGAGGCGAGGGGCTCGTCGAGGACGATCACCGTCGGGTCGGCCGCGAGGGCGCGCGCGACCGCGACGCGTTGCCGCTGCCCGCCGGAGAACTCGTGCGGGAACCGCGTCGCCGCCGTCGCGGGCAGCCCGACGAGCTCGAGCAGCTCGCGCACGCGCGTTTCGCGGCGGCCGCGTGGGCCGTCGATGCCGTCGCCGACCTGGCTGGCGACCGTGCGCCTCGGGTTGAGCGAGGAGTACGGGTTCTGGAAGACGAGCTGGAGGCGGACGAGCGCGGTCGGCCGCGCCCGGCGGGTCAGCGGCGTCACCGGCGTGCCGGCGAACGTCACCGTGCCCGCCGCCGCCGGCACGAGCCCGACCGCCGCCCGCGCGAGCGTCGACTTGCCGCAGCCCGACTCGCCGACCAGCCCGACGACCTGTCCGGGCTCCACCGTCAGGCTCGCGCCGGCGACGGCGCGGACGCGCACCCCGTCGCGGCCGTGGTAGTCGACGACGACGTCCTGGAGCGCGAGCCCGCTCATGCGGCGAAGGGGTCGACGTGGCACGCGAGCCGCCGTCCGTCCTCGCGCTCGAGCGGCGGGACGACCTCGCGGCAGACGTCCTGAGCGTACGCGCAGCGCGGGTTGAAGGAGCAGCCGACGGGGATCCGGCCGGGGCTCGGGGGCATCCCGCCGATCGCCACGAGCTGGCGGTCGGTGGCGCCCTCCGGGTGCGGCAGCGCGTCGAGGAGGGCGCGGGTGTAGGGGTGCCGCGGCCGCCGGAGGACGTCCTCGCGGCGGCCCGACTCGACGACGCGGCCGGCGTAGAAGATCGAGACGCTGTCCGCGATCGCCGACAGCACGCCCAGGTCGTGGGTGATCAGGACGACGGCGAGCTCGTGCTCGCGGCGAAGGCGGTCGAGGAGCCGCAGGATCCCGGCCTGGACGGTGACGTCGAGCGCGGTCGTCGGCTCGTCGGCGATCAGCAGCTTCGGCCGGCACGCGAGCGCGATCGCGATCGCGAGCCTCTGGCGCATGCCGCCCGAGAACTGGTGCGGGTAGCGGTGCAGGGCCGAGGCGGGGTCGGGGATCCGCACGTCCTCGAGCAGCTCGACCGCCCGCCGCTGCGCCGCGCGCCGGTCGAGCCCGAGGTGGAGCCGGACGTGCTCGGTCAGCTGCCGGCCGACCGTGAGCATCGGGTGGAGCGACGTGAACGGGTCCTGGAAGACCATCGCGACCTCGCGGCCCGAGATGGCGCGGAGCCGCCGGGAGGGCATGCCGATGAGCTCCCGGCCGCCGAAGCGCGCGCTCCCCTCGACGGTCGCGCCCTCCGGGAGCAGCCCGAGCAGCGCGAGCATCGAGACCGTCTTGCCGCTGCCGCTCTCGCCGGCGATCCCGAACACCTCGGCCGGCTGGACGGCGTAGTCGACGCCGTCGACGACCGTCACGTCGCCGGCGGGCGTCCGCAGCTGCACGCGCAGCCCCTCGACGGCGA
This sequence comes from uncultured Gaiellales bacterium, assembly GCA_964496175.1. Taxonomy (GTDB): domain Bacteria; phylum Actinomycetota; class Thermoleophilia; order Gaiellales; family Gaiellaceae; genus PALSA-600. The sequence continues at coordinate 16,569 of CAZBYA010000043.1, forward strand.
GCAGGCTCATGCGCCGCCCTCCTCGACGCGCCGGGCGGTGCGCGGGTCGAAGATGTCGCGGAGGCTGTCGCCGAGGAAGTTGAACGCGAGCACGACGGTGAAGATCGCGAGCCCCGGGAACGTGCCGATCCACCACCACTGGAAGTACTGCGTGCCCTCGGCCACCATCGACCCCCACTCGGCCTGCGGCGCCTGCGCGCCGAGGCCGAGGAACGAGAGGCCGGAGAGCAGCAGGATCGCGTTGGCGAGGTCGAGCGTGGCGAGCACGAAGATCGGCCCGGCCACGTTCGGGAGGACGTCGCGGAAGAGGGCGCGGCGGCTCGACGCGCCGAGCAGGCGCGCGGACTGCACGTACTCCGACTCGCCCACCGAGAGCACGAGGCCGCGCGTGACGCGGGCGTAGGAGGGCCAGGCGACGACGACGATCGCGAGCGCGGCGTTGAACAGGCCGCGGCCGAGCACCGCCGCGACGACCATCGCGAGGATGATCGGCGGGAACGCGAAGACGAGGTCGGTGACGCGCATCAGCACGCCGTCGGCGAGGCCGCGGAGGTAGCCGGCGACCGCGCCGACCGTGCTCCCGATCGTGGCCGCGAGCGCGACGAGCACGAGGGCGATCGGCAACGAGACGCGGGAGCCGTAGACGACTCGGCTCAACACGTCGCGGCCGAGCTCGTCGGTGCCGAACAGGTGGTGCGCGGAGGGCCCCTGCGACGCCGGGAACACCTGCGCGAGCGGGTTCGCGGGCGCGACGAGCGGGGCGAAGGCCGCGACGACGACCCAGAAGAGCGCGATCACGGCGCCGGCGACCGCCAGCGGCTGGCGCCACTCGGCCGGGACGCGGAGGAGGCGCCGGCGGGGGCGCGCGCCGTCGAGCACGACCTCGGTCACGTGACGCGGATCCGCGGGTCGATGACACCGTAGAGCACGTCGACGACGAAGTTCACGGTCACGTAGACGGCGGCGACGAAGATGCTCACGCCTGCGATCGCCGGCACGTCGAGGTTGACGGCGGCCTCGTACGCGTACTGGCCGACACCAGGCCACGAGAAGATCTTCTCGACGAGCACCGCGCCCGTCAGGACGTTCGCGAAGACGAGGCCGAGCACCGTCACCACCGACGGCAGGGCCGCACGCAGGATGTAGCGGGGCACGACGATCCGCTCCGGCATCCCCTTCGCGCGTGCGGCGCGGACGTAGTCGTTGCCGATCACCTCGAGCACCGCCGAGCGCGTGAAGCGCGTGAGCAGGCTGACGTTGAACGCGGCGAGGACGAGCGCGGGCATGACGAGGTGCAGGAACGCCTGCCAGAAGAGCCCGGGGTCGCCGGCGAGCAGCGCGTCGATCGTGTAGAGGCCGGTGACGCTCGGCGGTGCGTTGACGCCCGGGTCGAGGCGCCCGGCGCCCGGGAACCAGTTGAGGCGGTAGAAGCCGACGTAGAGCGCGAGCAGCGCGATCCAGAACGTCGGCATCGAGATCCCCGCGAGCGAGCCGACGCGGAGCGCGTGGTCGGTCGGCCGGTTGCGGCGCAGCGCGGCGAGCACGCCGAAGCAGATGCCGACGAGGGCCGCGAAGAGCACCGAGTAGAGGGCCAGCTCGGCGGTCGCGGGGATGAACGTGCCGAGGTCGTGGGTGACCGCGTCGTGGGTCAGCGACGACTGGCCGAGGTCGCCGTGAAGGAGGTGGTCGAGGTAGAGGAGGTACCGCTCCGGCAGCGGCCTGTCCAGGCCGTAATGGTGCCGGAACGCGGCGACCGCGGCCGGGTCGCCGGCAGCCTGCTCGCCGAGGTTCGTGGCCACCGCGTTGCTCGGGACGAGCTGCGTCAGGATGAACGTGATCGCGGTGATCCCGAGCAGCAGGAGCACGAGCGCCGCGAGGCGGCGGGCGACGAAGCGGGCGAGGCCGTGGGCCCGCCTCCGCCGGCGCGCGGGCAGCGCCGGCGGCTCGGCGATCGCGGACGGGGCGGTCGTCACTGACCGTCGATCGTAGCCGCGTCGTGGCTCGCCGACCGGCGCGCTACAAGGCCGAGGCGCGGCGGAGCGCGCTCACGGTCTGCGCGTCCAGGGAGCTGTAGCCCATCATGGCGCTGCACAGGGTCGACAGTGTGCGCACCTCGCCGGGCCGCGTCCCGATCTCGTAGACGACTCCTCCGTCGGGGGCGAACTTGCGGACGACGCTTCCGAAGAACGTCTCCAGCTCGTCGTTCCAGCCGACGACGACCGTGTAGAGCCCGTCGTCGCGAATCACGTAATCCGTCGTCGGCACCTGCGAGACCTCCCGACGCTCCTCGCTCTAACGACTGCCGTCGATGTCACGGACGGTACCTGCTTGCACCCGCTCAGTGCAGCCGGTGACGGAGGGCCGCCGCGAGCGTCGGCACGAACCGTGACACGGTGATCGTCGACCCCGGATCGCCCTTGCCGCAGTAGGCGAGGTGCTCGTACGGGTCGCGGATGCGGACGCGGACGGTGTCGCCGGGATTCACGGGAACGAGGCCGATCAGGACGACGGCCGCGGCGCGCTCGTCGCCACGGTCGCAGCGGTAGTGGTTCATCGCAACCCACGCGCTGCCGCCCGTGCGGACCTGGATCGGTGTCGCTCGCGGGTCGGCGGCGATCACCTGGTCGCCGCCGTAGCCGAGCTGGAAGGGGATGAACCCGCGCGCGTCCTCGAACCAGAGTGCCGGCGTCCCGAAGAGCGTGCACGCGGCACCGCGGTTCACGAGGCGCAGCGCGAGCGTGTGCTGCCCCGTCGCCTCGCCGATCTGCGGGCCGACGCTGACGCCGAACTGCCGGATGCGGCACCAGCGCTTCGCCCAGACCCCCGACCACGCCGCGCGGTCGCTCGTCCCTGCGATGAGGGGCGCGACGGAGAACGCGGTGCAGAACGGCAGGGAGACGCCGACCGGCACCGGTCCGACGCCGGGGAGGGCGATCAGGAGCCCGTGCACGGTCGGGCACGGCTTGTCGGCGAGCACGTCGTAGTCGGCGCCGAAGACGTCGAACGACGCGGCGCCGCCGGGTCGAAGAATCACGGTCGTGAAGGGGTGCGACGCGGGTCGTCCCTGGACGACCCGGATGGCGGGGGCGGGCGTCGTCCCGCCGGAGGGCCTCCGCAGCCGCAGCGTCGGCCAGCCCGCGAGACGGCAGGCGCCGGCGCCGGTGTTCGTGGCGGTGAACGTCTGGGTGTACTGCTGGGCGGCCTCGCCGTAGGCGCCCGCGCGAAGGTGCAGGTGATTCGCAACGCAGGTCGGCGTGGGCGCTGCGTCCGAGCGTGAGCCGAAGGCGGACGATGCCGCCGCCGCGACGATCGCGAGCAGCGCGACGGTCGTTGCACGCCGTCCGGTCACGGCCTCGGGAGGAACGGGCCGGTGTCGATCACGACCCCCGCGTGGCGGCACGCCGGCACGACGATCGACGTCGAGGCGCCGTAGAAGGAGAACGTGATCGTGCCGGTCGTCAGCTCGCTCTTCGCGCCGTCGCACGGCCGCCCGACGACGACGTAGGCGTAGGCGCGCCCGCCTGGCCGGATGTGCAGCACGCGCTCGGGGCCGCTGGACGGGATGTTCCGGTCGAAGTCGGCGAGGTCGCCGACCGCAACGGGATACGGGTGAGGCGTCACGACGACGCGCGGGTGCCCCTCGACGCTGCACTCGAGCGTGCTGACGTTCCGCAGCGTCAGCGATTCCGGGTAGGCGCCGCCGGTGAAGGCGTTCTGCACCCTCGTGGCCGACAGGCGGAGCTGCGACGGCGCGCAGTCGTCGAACGTGGCGTGAGGCGTTGCCCTCTCGACGGCGCCGCGGCTCCCGACGGCGAGCACGGCGGCGATCGCGCCGGCGACTGCGAGCGACCGAAGCGGCCTGCGGACGGGCATCTCGAGTCGAGACGCTACGCCGCTGCTGTTAGGAAGTCCTGAGGGCGTCCTCGGCTGGGCCCGTCGGTCCCGCGCGCCCGAGCGGGCAGCTTGGTCAGCGCTGCGGCGTCGTCGCGCCCGGGTCGACGAGACCTGTCTCGTAGGCGAAGACAACGGCCTGGACGCGATCGCGCAAGTCGAGCTTGCGCAGGATGCTGGCGACGTGCGTCTTCGCGGTTGCCTCGCCGATGATGAGCTCGGCGGCGATCTCGGCGTTGGAGAGCCCGCGCGCGAGTAGGCGCAACACCTCGAGCTCGCGCGTGCTCAGCGCGGTCAAGGCCGGCGCAGCTTGCTCGAGGGGGGGCTTGTTGATGAAGCGTTCGATCAGCCGGCGGGTGATCTGAGGAGCGAGCAGCGCGTCTCCGCGCGCGATCGTGTGAACGGCGGCGACGAGCTGCTCGCGCGGCGCGTCCTTGAGCAGGAAGCCGCTCGCGCCGGCGCGCATTGCGGCATAGACGTATTCGTCGAGGTCGAAGGTTGTCAGCATGAGCACTCGCGCCTCGACGCCTGCTTGGCGTAACCGTCGAGTCGCCTCGATCCCGTCGAGCTCGGGCATCCGGACGTCCATCAGCACGACGTCAGGCTGCAGCTCCTTTCCCAGCCGGAGCGCCTCGCGTCCGTCGGCTGCCTCGCCGACGACCTCGATTCCGTCCGCCAGCTCGAGGATCAACCTGAAGCCCGAACGGACGAGCTCCTGGTCATCGGCGACCAAGACGCCGATCATACGAGAGGGAGCGAAACGCGCAGTGCAAAGCCGGGAGAGGTGGGGCCGGCCACGAAGTCGCCGCCGAGCAACGCCACACGTTCGCGAATCCCGGCAAGCCCGCGGCCGCTCCCGCCGCCGTTGGCGGATCCGTTCCCGTCGTCGTTGACCTCGACGACGATCGCCTCGCGCTCATACCGGAGCACGACCTCGACTCGCCGCGCGGCCGCGTGCTTGCGGACGTTGGTGAGTCCTTCCTGGAGGACGCGATACGCGGCTAGGTCGAGCGCCGGCGGCAGCGGCGCAGGTTCTCCCTCGACGAGCAACTCGACTTCGAGACCCGCGGCGCGCGCCTGCTCGAATAACCCTCCCGCCCGGGCGAGACCCGGTCCTGGCGCGAGCTGCGCCTGCTCGTCGCCCCGTAGCGCGCCGAGCACGCGCCGCATGTCGGCCAGCGCTTCCCGCGCCGTCGCCCGGATCGCCAGCAGCGGCCGCTCGACGAGCGCCGGATCATGTGCGAGCGCCCCCTCGGCGGCGTCGGCCTGCACCGCGATCACACTCATCGCGTGCGCGACCTCATCGTGCAATTCGCGCGCAATTCGGGTCCGTTCCTCCGCCACCGCCACGCGGGCGCGCTCCTCGCGCTCGCGCTCGAGCTGCTCCGCCAAACGCTCCAGCGCCTGCGCCCGCAACGCCTGTTGGCGTACCGCTAGCCCACCGAGGAACGGGACGAACACGATGGCCGCGCTTCCCAACAGGTTCGAAGCGAGCGCCCCCGCGCCGTGCCTGCCCGGCTGCGCGACATCCCAGACCACGACCGCCGTCACGACTGCCGCCAGCCCCGTCAGCATCCGGCCCGCGCCCGCGCAGTGCGCGCCGAGCGAGTACACGACCAGGACCAGCGCGGCCAGAGCGACCACGGAGTTGTGGTAGCCGACCAGGCTGACCTCCGCGGTCCCGGTCCCGGCGACGATCAGCGCGACGGCCAAGGGATGTCTGGTCCGCCACGCAAGCGGCAGCGTCCATAGCGGCGCGGTGAGGTACGCCCACGGTGATCCGCTCTGCAGCCCCGTCGCGAGCGTTCCCACCCGAAGGATCAGTAGCGCGACCGCGACCGCGACGTCCGGCAAGGGCAGGCCGAAGGCTCTCCGGTGCACGACACGAACGTATCGCGCGGCTCGCGCATCCGCATCCGCCGTGAGGCGGAACGGGGCGGCGCCACGATCCACCTTCCGGCGGAGCACGATCACCCGCGCGCCCGAAGTCGCAGCGCGCGCCGCCACCTAGGGTCGAACCCGCCGCCCGCACCGACCCACCCAGTCGCGTCGGCACCGTCCACATCGAAGGAGGTTGGAGATGAACACGGTTCTTGCAGACACCACCGTCACCGCGACGACGCCGGTGCGCCGAGCCAACCCGCGCGCCGTCTTGCTCGCGCAGGGCGCGGCCTGGCTCGGCGCGCTGAGCGCGGTCACGTTCACCGCCGTCACGTTCGCCAAGCGTACTCCCGACGAGCACGCCTTCAGACACGCGGCGGACTACTGGTACACCGGCATCGGGATGCTGCCCGCAATGGCTGCCGCGCTGCTCCTCGTGCTCGCACTCCACATTCTCCAGAACGGCCGCGACGGCCGCCTCGGACGAAGCGGCGCCGCACTCATGAGCGCGACCATGCTCGTCTACATCACGATGGGCACCTACGCGCTCGTGATCGGCAAGGCAACCTCGTTCGGACCCACGTACGTCCTCAACGGGTTCGCCAGCTTCCTCGCCCTCGCGCTCTTCACCGCCGGCTCCCGTCGCAGCCACATCCTCCCCCGCTCGCTCCTCGCGGTGTGGCTCATCGCGTGGATCATCGGCGGCCCCTTCGGGCAGAGCGTCACCCCGCTCGCATTGGCCGGCGCCTACTCCGCGATCGCAACGGTGCTCGCGAAGCGCGGCACCAGGAGGGGCTCGCAGTAGTCCCGCGTCAGACAAAAGCCCCGCGCGTGCGGGGCTATCGCAAATGGGCGGTACTGGGCTCGAACCAGTGACCCCCAGCTTGTCGACCCAGCCCGAGCGGTCGACAGGATGCGACAACCGTTGGACAAGTGGCTTGAACAGAAGGGCGTTCGTCAGCCGCGCTGCCCTGATGAATCGGCGACGGGGTGGCGTCGGGCGCCCAAGTTCGCGCGCAAGCCTCGACAGTGCTTCCAACCGCTTGGTCAGAGGTGGGATGGTCTCGGAACGCACCCAAACACAGACGTAAGCTCTTCCTTCAGATCCTGGGCCTGTGCTCGGGCTGGTGATGACGCGTCTCATCTCTTGCAGGTGCCTACCGAGGCGTTAAACTTGACGGATGAGAGGCCCTGTAGCTCTCTGCGTCGTCGGTGCCGCCGGCATTCTTACGGCGCACGCGTCGCCGCTCTTCGCAGGTTCGAGCGCCCCGCGTACGGGCTACTCGTGCAGCGGACAGATCGTCAAGATCTTCGACAACACGAACGGGAACGCCGTCGTGAACGGCGCGCGTACACCCAGCTTCACGACCAACGGGAAGCCGTATTGCCTCACATCGATCCAGACCTACCACTGGAACGGCGGGCACGGCGCCACGCCGGGCGCGCTGTCGTTGAAACTCGACGCGGGCACCGCTGACCAGCCGAGAATCCTCGGCCCCTTTGCAGCGAAGGGCAGCGCAGGACAGAACGGTGCGCCGAACGTGAACTGGCTCGCCAGCGTAACCACATCGCCGTCGCCCAGCATCGTCAAGGGCGTCTACGACTGCGTCGACTCGGCGCCGGCGACCTGGTCGGCGAACACCGCCGGGGGCCCTGGCTTTTGCATCGTCTACGGGATCCCCGCGACCGCGCTGGGGACGAGCACCGCGCAACAGACGACGGCCGTCCCGGTCAAGCCCGCAACGACGACGCAGACGACCGAGAAGGAAAGACCGAAGGCCGACCTAGCGATCGAGATTTCCGGCCCGCTCGACATCACGGTGAGCACACTCGGATACGGCCACGCGACGACTGTCAAGTTCAGGGTGAAGGTGACGAATCACGGCCCGTCGGAGTCGGACGCGCGCGTGCGACTCGGATTCGAAGTCGAAGGGCACAGATACCTCGTCGAGGGAAAGGCAGGCACGCTGCTCGAGCCGGTTCAGAACTCATGGTTCCAGCTCGAGGCGGCCGGTTGTGCCAACAAGGTGATTACGAGCTACACCGATCATCCGACGTGCGAGTTCTACGGAATCAGTGCCGGAGGGACGCGCACCGCGTTCTTGACGTTGAAGATCTACTACCCGACGGGTGACCTCCAGGACTTCCGACGCGCCCGCACGTACTTCAGCGCCCCACACTTCGGCTCCCTCGCGGTTCGTGCCTCCGTCGAGACGAGCGGCGGCCCAGAAGATACGAACCCGCGCAACGATGCCGACGTCCACGTCGCGGACTTTCACCTCACCCACTAGGAGGGTTTGGCGAAATTCCCCGCTACGTGCGGGCGCGTCGTGGGGCCGCCTGTCTCGCGGCTCCACAGCCTGCCCCCAGCTGGGGGTCCCAGCCCGGAACCGTCAATCCCGCGATTCGTCTGCGGGCTACGAACTCGGGGGCGGGAAGTACCTCTGAGAGCGCGGCCGTGACGCCATCCTCAAGGGATCGCTCTTGGAAGGTCGCTTTGGACGGATGACGGCTACAAGCGTTGCGGCGCGGGCGAATACTGCAGCTACGTCGAGTCCACCCTCGTCCACCCCGAACACGGCCGGAGTCTTGCTGACATTTCGCTGACACGCGGGGCGATTAGCTCAGTTGGGAGAGCCAAAGTCACTGTTCGAGCAAACAAAAAGCCCGCCTGAGCGGGCCTTTCGAGAGATGGGCGGTACTGGGCTCGAACCAGTGACCCCCAGCTTGTCGACACGATATTGAGC
>CAZBYA010000044.1:0-22842 GCA_964496175.1 uncultured Gaiellales bacterium
TGCCGAGGTTCATCAGCAGCTTGATGATCTGCGGCATCGCGACGCCGAGCGCCTGGGAGAAGTCGCGCAGCGTGACGCCCGACTCGACGGTCACCGGCCCGGTGGGCGCGACGACCTCGCGCGGCTGCCTGGGCGCGCGCTCGGCGGAGCGGTCGCCCGGCCGCTGGCGCTGCCCCTGGCCGGGGCGCGAGCCGCCCTGGTCGATGACGACGCGGCGCCGCCCCTTCGGGCCGCCGCCGCGCGGTCTGATCGGTCTGTTGGGCTTACCGTTGGGCATTCGCTGGTCCAGTGTAGAGGCGCGAGAGCGCGGGGTCGACGCGCGTCGTCCTGCGCAGCACGCGGGCGAACGCGCGCCGGGCGACCGCCTGCTCGAAGCACTGGAGCCGGCGGCACGTGTAGGCGCCGCGGCCTGCGCCGGCGCCGGGCACGAGCTCCCTGCCCTCCGCGTGGAAGCGCTGGAGCTCGGCCTGCGGCGCCTTGCGGCCGCAGCCCGCGCAGGTGCGGGTCGGGCTAGTCGCCGTCCGCATCCGCCTCCTCGGTCGCGACGGGGGCGTCGCCGGGGCCGGCCGCGAAGGCTTCCTCCGCCGCCGGCTCGCCGAGCGCCGCAGCGTCCTCGGTGACCGGCTCCGGCTCCGAGACGACCGCCTCGAGCTCCGGCTCGGGCTCCGCCACGATCGGGTTCGCCTCGGCGTCCGTCTCGACGAGCGCGAGCTCCTGGTGGGCGGGGACGCCGCAGTACTTCGACCCCGGCAGGGACGCGTTCGGGCAGCGCTTGCCGTTCGAGAGAATCGCGGCGCAGCGGCCCGAGAAGTCCTCCCCCTCCTCACCGTCGCCGCCGAACGCCGCCTCGGCCTCCTGCTGCGCGAACTCGGTGTCGGAGACGATGTCGACCTTCCAGCCGGTCAGGCGGGCAGCGAGGCGGGCGTTCATGCCCTCCTTGCCGATCGCGAGCGCGAGCTGGTCGTCCGGGACGACGACGGTCGCCTCCCTGCCCTCGTCGTCGAGGTACACCTCGCGCACGCGCGCGGGCGAGAGCGCCTTCGCGACGAACCGGGCGGGCTCCGGGTTCCACGGGATGATGTCGATCTTCTCGCCGCGCAGCTCGGAGACGACCATGCGGACGCGCGAGCCGCGCGGGCCGACGCACGCCCCGACCGGGTCGACGCCCTGGGCGTGCGACTCGACCGCGATCTTCGAGCGGTAGCCGGGCTCACGCGCCACGCCGCGGATCTCGACGAGGCCGTCGGCGATCTCGGGCACCTCCAGCTCGAAGAGCGTCTTGATCAGCTCCGGGTCGCGGCGCGAGAGGATCACCTGCGGGCCCTTCGTGCCGGTGCGCACCTCGCGGATCACGGCCTTGATCCGCGACCCCTGCTCGTAGCGCTCGCCGTCGACCTGCTCCGGGCCGGGCAGGAGCGCCTCGACCTTGCCGAGATCGACCAGGATGTTGCGGCGGTCGCCGGTCTGCTGGACGATCCCGGTCACGACCTCGCCGACGCGGTCGATGTACTCGTCGTACATCATCTCGCGCTCCGCTTCGCGGATCCGCTGGAGGATCACCTGCTTCGCGGTCTGCGCGGCGATGCGGCCGAAGTTGTCCGGTGTCACGTCCTCCCGCTGGATCTGCTCGCCGGGAACCTGCGACCAGTCGATCTCCAGGTCGTCGTCGGCCAGCAGCGTGTGGTTCTTCTCGCCGGTCTCCTCCTCGATCCGCTCGAGCTCGTCGAGCGCGCGCTCCCGCGCCTCGTCGAGCAGCCGGACCTCGAGCTCCGGCGGGATCTCGATCGAGAAGACGCGGAAGTCGCCGCGATCGTCGAGCTCGACGGTGGCGTGCCGCGACGCGCCGGGCGTCTTCTTGTAGGCCGCGAGCAGCGCGTCCTCGAGCGCCGCGACCAGCGTGCCGCTCTCGATCCCCTTCTCGCGTTCGATCTCGCGGACGGCGTCAACGATCTCCTGGCTCATCGCGTGTTCCCTTCATCGATCAGGTTGGCCCGCACGATCGCGTCGTACGGTATGTCTGCCGGGTCGGCGCCGCCCGCGATGCGGACGGAGCGCTCGCCGGCGGCGAGCACCTCGCCGCGGGCGCGTCCCGTCACGGTCTTCACCCGGACGGTGCGGCCGACGGCGCGCTCGAAGTGGGCGCGGGTGCGCAGGGGGCGGTCGAGCCCCGGCGACGACACCTCGACGGTGTACTCGTCGAGGTACGGGCGGAGGACGTGGGTGACGCGCTCGCAGAGCGCGTGGTCGACGCCCTGCGGGTGGTCGACGTAGACGCAGAAGCGTTCCTTGCCGCCCAGCTCGAGCGCGAGCACCTCGACGCCGGGCAGGGCCGACTCGACCAGCCGCGAGACGTCGCGCTGGAGCTGCCGTTCCCGTTCGTGCTGTGCCGTCGCCACCTGCGAATTTCCCCCCATCTACGAAAAATGGGCGCCGCGCGCCCACCTCGAAACGTGCTCGAAATGTGGAGACGGAACGGTAGCAAATTCCGGCTATTCCAGGACGATCGTCACGGGCCCGTCGTTGACGAGCTCCACCTGCATCCGGGCGCCGAAGCTGCCCGTCTCGACGCGAACGCCCTGGTCCGCGAGCGCCCGTACGAAGCGCTCGTACACGGGCTCCGCGGCCTCCGGCCGCGCCGCTCGCGAGAAGCTGGGCCGGTTGCCCTTCGCGGTGTCGGCGAGCAGCGTGAACTGGCTGACGACGAGCGCCTCGCCGCCGGTATCGAGCAGGGAGCGGTCGAACTTGCCCGCGTCGTTCTCGAAGATCCGCAGGTTCGCGATCTTCTCCGCCAGCCGCACCGCGACGCGCTCGTCGTCGCCCTCGGCGACGCCCAGCAGGATGCAGAGTCCGGCGCCGATCGCGCCGCCCGGCGTCGAGCGCGCCCGCGCGACGCGCTGGACGACCGCCTTCACTCGAGGTCCAGGATGCGCGAGGCGTACTGCTCGGAGCCCGGCTTCATCGAGCTCGCGAGCTTGTAATGCCCGTTCGCCTCCGCCGACCGCCCCTGCTGCTCGAGCGCGCGGCCGAGCGCGTAGTGGGCGTAGTGGTCGGTCGGCGAGAGGTCCTCGACGATCGTCCGGAACTCCTGCTCCGCCTCCCGCCAGCGGGCGAGCCGGAAGTAGGCGATGCCGAGGGCCTCGCGGATCGACGCCTTCGCAGGCTCGAGCTTCTTCGCCTTCTCGAGCGGCACCGTCGCCTGCGCCGCCATGCCGCGCCGGAGCCGCGTCTGACCTTCGCGGAACAGGTGGTAGGCGTCGCTCATGGCACTAGCGAAGGTAGGGGAAGTTCTCGCGCACCAGGTCAACGGGCGACGTCAGGTCGCGGGTGCGCCTCACCTGGATAGCAGAGACGGTCGCGCCGTCGTCGATCGCGAGCTGGAAGACATCGCCGAGCTCGAACGGCGGCGACCCCGGCAGCGGGTGCAGCCGCCGCTCGACAGCCGCCCCGACGTACCAGAGCGGCGCGCCGGTCCAGGCGCCCGGCGCGCCGGGCGCGTTCACGCGCACGATCCGCCCGCCCTCGACGTGGACGCGCGTGTGCTCGGGGCGGCCCGGCTGGAGACGCACGGCGATCGCGCCGTCCGCGCCGGCCGCCTCCGCCGCGAACCGGGCGACGTCGCCGTCCGCGAAGCGCGTGTCGGCTGCGGCGACGAGATAGGGCGGCGTCGCACCCGCGCGCGCGACCGCGTCCGCCGAGCCGAGCGCCTCGGGCTGCTCGACGAAGCGCAGCGGGTACGGCAGCGGGCGCAGGAGCTCCTCGACCTGCTCGCCGAGGTGGCCGGTGACGACGGCGATCGCGGTGCAGCCGGCCGCCGCCAGCTCGTGGACGAGCGTCACCACGACCGGGACGCCGTCGATCGGCAGGATCGGCTTCGCCCAGCGCTCGGTCAGCGGCTTGAGGCGCGTGCCGAGCCCGGCGGCCATCACCACCGCGCCTAGTTCGATTCGAGGAGCCTCTCGACCTCGTCGAGGATCGCGGCGGCGATGCGCGCCTTGGACGCCTTCGGCACCGTCCGGTCGCCGTCGCGCCCGACCAGGACGACCTCGTTGTCGGCGGAGTCGAAGCCGATGTCGCCGCGGCCGACGTCGTTGAAGACGACGAGATCCGCGTGCTTCGTCTCGAGCATCGCGCGCTTCCGTTCGAGCCCTTCGGCGCCGTGCTCGGCGCCGAAGGCGACGATGACCTGGCCGGGGCGCTTGCGCTCGCCGAGCGCGCGCGCGACGTCCGGGGTCGGTTGGAGCTCGACCGTCCACGTCCGCTCGTCCTTCGGCCGCTTCCCGGCCACGGCCTCGACCGGGCGGTAGTCGGCGACCGCGGCCGCGAGCAGCGCGACGTCCACGTCGGGCAGGGCGACGGCGGCGTCGAGCATCGCAGCGGCGGTCGGCGTCGGGATCGTCTCGACGCCCGGCGGCGGGTCGACGGCGAGGTTCGCCGCGAGCAGCACGACCTCCGCGCCGCGGCGGCGCGCCTCCTCCGCGAGCGCGACGCCCATCCGGCCCGACGAGCGGTTGCCGAGGAAGCGGACGCTGTCGAGCGGCTCGCGCGTGCCGCCGGCGGTCACGAGCACGCGCCGGCCGGCCAGCGTCGGCGGCGCGAGCAGGCGCCCGACGCGATCGGCGATCTCGGCCGGCTCCGCCATCCGCCCGACGCCCCACTCGCCCTCGGCGAGCTCGCCCTCGTCGGGCCCGACGAGCTCGACGCCCCGCGCGCGCAGCGCGTCGGCGTTCGCGCGCGTGGCCGCGTGCGCCCACATGCGCGGGTTCATCGCCGGCGCGACGAGCACCGGCCCGCGGTGGGCCAGCGCTGCCTCCGTCAGCACGTTGTCGGCCAGTCCGTGCGCGAGCTTCGCCAGCGTGTTCGCGGTGCAGGGAGCGACGACGAGCAGGTCTGCACGCGCCAGGTGCGGGTAGGGGTCATCCGCGGCGGGGCGACGCGCGAGCGCCAGGAACGTCTCCTCGCCGACGAACCGCTGGGCGCCCGGGGTCACGAGCGGGATCACCTCGTGGCCGGCCTTCACGAGCAGGCGCGTCAGCTCGCACGCCTTGTAGGCCGCGATGCCGCCGGTGACGCCGAGCAGGATCCGGCTCATAGCCGGAATTGTGGACTACTTGGTGTAGTCGTAGACGATCTTGCCCTCGGTGATCTCCTCGAGGGACATCGTCAGGTAGTTCTTCGAGCGCGACTCGATCAGCGGCGGCGCGAACTCGTCGAAGGTGCCCTCGCCGAGCTGGTGGTGGTAGTTGTTGATCTGCCGGGCGCGCTTGGCCGCGACGATCACCAGCGCGTAGCGCGAGTCGACCTGCGTCATCAGCTCGTCGATGCGGGGATGGATCATGGTCGCGGCATGGTAGCGGTCGCGCCGAGCCTCTGCGCGACGATGTCGGCCAGCGCGTCCGCGGCACGCTCGCGGTCGTCGTTCACGACCACGTGGTCGAAGTCCGCGGCCTCGTCGAGCTGGCGGCGAGCCGTCTCGATCCGCTCGCCGATCTCGCCGGAGCTCTCGGTCGCCCGCTCGCGCAGCCGGCGCTCGAGCTCGTCCACCGGCGCCGTCACGAAGATCGTGACGGCGTGCTCGACGCGGCGCTTGACCCGCTTCGCGCCCTCCGTCTCCAGCTCGAGCAGCGGCGCCTTCCCCTGCGCGCGCAGCCGGTCGATCTCGGAGTGCAGCGTCCCGTAGCGGTTCCCGACGTAGTCGACGTACTCGAGGAAGTCGCCCGCATCGACCTTCGCGGCGAACTCCTCGGCGGTCAGGAACCAGTAGTGCACGCCGTCCTCCTCCCCGGGCCGCTTCTCGCGCGTGGTCGCGGAGACCGCCACGGCGAGCTCCGGGAAGCGCGGCAGGACGAGCTGGATCAGCGTCCCCTTGCCGGCGCCCGACGGGCCCGTGACGACGAAGACGGGGGTGGTGCCGCTGCTACCGGTGGTTGAAGAGGGCAATCAGCTCGTGCCGCTGGCGGTCCGAGAGGCCGCCGACCGTCTTCGACTGGCTGATGCGGCACTGGTTGAGCAGGCGCGCCGCCTTGACGCGGCCGAACTTCGGCACCGCCATCAGCATGTCGAACACCTTCGCAGTCGACACGTACTCCGGCGGCTCGCGGAGGATCTGCTCGATCGACACCGTCCCCGACTTCAGGTCCTTCTTCAGCCTCGCGCGCTTGACACGGATGTCGTTCGCGCGCTTGAGCGCCTCCATCCGCTGGTCGAGCGAGCGTACGGGGGCTTGTACCTGGGTCTGGGGAGGCACCATGAGCGCCGCATCCTACCAACCTCACAGCCGCGTGCAACTACGAACTTCTGGCGCTGTTTTCCGCTGAGGCAACGGTATCGAGCGCGATACCGAAGGCATCCTCCGGTCGTGCGAACCCGAGGCGCGCGGCGTCCACTGCGAGCTCCCGGCGCACGCGCGAGGGTGCGTCGGGGTCCGCGAACAGGACCGTGCCGAGCGCGATGTGCGACGCGCCGCACGCGATCAGCTCGAGCGCGTCGCGACCCGACCACACGCCGCCCATGCCGACGATCGGCAGCGACGTCGCGTGTCGTGCTGCGCGCACCGCGGCGAGCGCGACGGGCTTGAGCGCGGGTCCCGAGTAGCCGCCGGCGCCGCGCGCGAGCCGCGGGCGCAGGCGCTCGTCGAGCGCGACGCCGCGCAGCGTGTTCACGAGCGAGATGCCGTCGGCGCCCGCGGCCTCGATCGCGCGCACCGTCTCCCCCACGTCCCAGACGTGAGGCGAAACCTTGGCGTAGAGCGGGTTTGCGGTCACCCGGCGGCAGGCCGCGACGATCTCGGCGGCGGTCTCCGGCGCCTCGTCGACGTTCGGGCAGGAGAGGTTCAGCTCGACCGTCACGTCGTCGAGCCGCGCGCACGTCTCCGCGTACTCGTCCGCGACGAACCCGCCGACCGACACCCACAGCGGCACGCCGAGCGTGCGCAGCTGCGGCAGCGTCTCCGCGAGGAAGCGCTCGCGCCCGGGATTGGCGAGCCCGATCGCGTTCAGCATGCCGAGCTCGGTCTCCGCGATACGCGGCGGCGCGTTGCCCTCCCGCGGCTCCGGCGTCACCGTCTTCGTCACGAACGCGTCGAACGAGCGCACCACGTCGGGCGCGGTCAGCGCGTCGAGGCACCCGCTCGCGTTCAGGAGGAGCAAAGCACTGGTCCCTCGACGCACAACCTCTTCAACACGCCGTCGACCTCGACCACGCACCCGTAGCACGCGCCGTACCCGCACGCCATCGGCGCCTCCCACGCGAGCTGCGCGTCCGGTGCGAGCGCGCGCACCGCCTCGAGCATCGGCTCCGGTCCGCACGCGAGCACGTCGCGGTCGCGCGGCATCGCGTCGGTCACGAGCACCGGGTCGATCACCACCTCGGCGTTCGGGACGAGCGCCGCCGCCTCGGCGTGCAGCTCGCTGCGGAAGCCGAGCACCGCCGGCGGCCGCTCGAGTGCCTCCGAGAGGTACGGGAACGGCGCGACGCCGATGCCGCCGCCGACCAGGAGCGGCCGCGGCACGTCGAGGCGGAAGCCGTTGCCGAGCGGGCCGAAGACGTGGATGCGCTCGCCGGGCTCGAGCGCCGCGAGCGCACGGGTGCCCGGCCCGATCGGGTCGAGCAGGAAGGCGAGCTCGCCGGGCGGAGCGAGGCACAGCGACATCGGCCGCGGCAGCACGCGACCCGGCGCCTCGAGCATGAAGAACTGCCCCGGGACGCCGGGGTCGAGGCCGCCGCGGTCGACGCGTACGAGCGCGTACGCCCCGACCGCCTCGACGGCGAGGACCCTACGACGCTCGCGCCGCGGCCTCGACATCGATCCGCTCCTGGAGGCTCAGCGCCGTCTCCGCGCGCGCGTTCGCGATCGCGTGCACGGCCGCGCCTGCGCCGGCGATGGTGGTGATGCACGGGATGCGCGCGGTCAGCGACGCCTCGCGGATCAGGTAGCCGTCCGAGCGCGGCCCCGACCCGCCCTCGGGCGTGTTCACGACCAGGTTGCACCGGCCGCGCCGGATCAGGTCGACCACGCTCGGGCCGTCCCCCGGCGACTTGACCTTGCGCACCTCGTCGACCTCGAGCCCTGCGGCGCGCAGGGTGCGCGCCGTGCCCTCCGTCGCGACGAGCTGGAAGCCGAGACCGACGAGCGCCGCCGCGACCGGCACGGCCGC
Source organism: uncultured Gaiellales bacterium (assembly GCA_964496175.1). Classification (GTDB taxonomy): domain Bacteria; phylum Actinomycetota; class Thermoleophilia; order Gaiellales; family Gaiellaceae; genus PALSA-600. The sequence continues at coordinate 8,154 of CAZBYA010000044.1, forward strand.
CGCCTTGTCGTCGTCGCGCACCGACAAGAAGACGACGCCGTCGCGCGGCAGGGCTCGGCCCGCGGCGCGCTCGGCCTTCGCGAACGCCGTCGGCAGGTCGCTCGCGCTCGCCATCACCTCGCCCGTCGCACGCATCTCGGGCCCGAGCACCGGGTCGGCGCCGGGGAAGCGCGCGAACGGGAGCACCGCCGCCTTCACGCTCACCTGCCGGGGCGGCCGCTCGGCCGGCAGGCGGAGGTCGGCGAGGCGCTCGCCGGCTGCGAGCCGGCACGCGCCCTGCACGAGGTTGACGCCGGTGGCCTTCGACGCGAACGGCACCGTCCGGGACGCGCGCGGGTTCACCTCGAGCACGAACACCTCGTCGTCGACGACCGCGAGCTGGACGTTCAGCAGGCCGACCACGCCGAGCGCCGGGCCCAGCCGCTTCACGATCGCTGCGATCTCGGAGGTCGCCGACGCGCCGAGCGACTGCGCCGGGAGGACGCACGCGGAGTCGCCCGAGTGGACGCCCGCCTCCTCGACGTGCTGCATGATCGCCCCGACGTACGTGTCGGTGCCGTCGCAGAGCGCGTCGACGTCGATCTCGATCGCACGCTCGAGGAACCGGTCGACGAGCGTCGGGCCGTGGACGCCGTGGAAGGCGTCGACCACCTGGTTCGGGCGGTGGCACACGCGCATCGCACGGCCGCCGAGGACGTAGGACGGGCGCACGAGCACCGGGTAGCCGATCCGCTGCGCGATCGCCGCCGCCTCCGTGCCGGTGCGTGCGATCCCCCACTCGGGGCAGCGGATCCCGAGCTCGGAGAGGAGCTTGCCGAAGCGCTCGCGGTCCTCCGCCAGGTCGACCGCCTCGAAGGGCGTGCCGAGGATGCGGAAGCCGCCCGCCTCGATCGCCCGCGCGAGCTTCAGCGGCGTCTGCCCGCCGAACTGGATCACGACCCCTTCCGGCCGCTCGCGCTCGCACACCGCCAGCACCGACGCCGCGTCGAGCGGCTCGAAGTAGAGGCGGTCGGAGGTGTCGTAGTCGGTCGAGACCGTCTCCGGGTTGCAGTTGACCATCACGGCCTCGTAGCCGAGCTCCCGGAACGTCTGCACCGCGTGCACGCAGCAGTAGTCGAACTCGATCCCCTGCCCGATGCGGTTCGGACCCGAGCCGAGGATGACGACGCGCCTGCCGTCGCCCCCGGGCGGCGACTCGTCCCGCTCACCCCAGGCGCCGTAGAAGTAGTTCGAGGCGGCCTCGACCTCGCCGGCGACGGAGTCGATCCGCCGGTAGACGGGCCGCTCCGCCTGCTGCCGCTCCTCCTCGGCCTCGAGCCGCTCGAGCTCGCGCCGGAACCACGGGTGCAGGTTCTCGGGCGCCCACTCGAAGTCGCCCTCGAGCCCGCGCTTCGCCTTCACGAACGCCTCGATGAACGAGCGGCCGATCCCCATCGTCTCGCCGACGGACTTCATCTGCGTGCCGAGCGTCCGGTCGGCCCGCGGGAACTTCTCGAACGCGAAGCGCGGGATCTTGACGACGACGTAGTCGAGCGTCGGCTCGAAGCTCGCGGGCGTCGTGCCGGTGAGGTCGTTCGGGATCTCGTCGAGCGTGTAGCCCACCGCGAGGCGCGCGGCCACCTTCGCGATCGGGTAGCCCGTCGCCTTCGAGGCGAGCGCCGACGAGCGCGAGACGCGCGGGTTCATCTCGATCACGCGGATGTCGCCGGTCACACGGTCGCGCGCGAACTGGATGTTCGACCCGCCGGTATCGACGCCGACGGCGCGGATGACGTCGATGGCGGCGTCGCGCAGCTCCTGGTACGCCTCGTCCGAGAGCGTCATCTGGGGCGCGACCGTGATCGAGTCGCCCGTGTGGACGCCCATCGGGTCGAGGTTCTCGATCGAGCAGACGATCACGACGTTGTCGGCGCGGTCGCGCACGACCTCGAGCTCGAACTCGTCCCAGCCGCGCACGGACTCCTCGACGAGCACCTGGCCGATCGGCGACTCCGCGATCCCGCGCTCGCAGCGCTCTCGCAGCTCCTCCGGCGTGTTGGCGAAGCCGCCGCCGTGGCCGCCGAGCGTGAACGCGGGCCGCACCACCGCGGGCAGCGAGACACCCTCGAGGTCGTCGAGGGACGTGACGATGCGCGACGACGGCACCTTCAGGCCGACGCTCTCGACCGTGCGCTTGAAGAGCTCCCGGTCCTCGGCGCGGTTGATTGCGTCGAACGACGCGCCGATCAGCTCGACGCCGAGCTCGGTGAGGGTGCCCGACTCGTGCAGCTGGCGCGCGAGGTCGAGCGCGGTGCCGCCGCCCATCGTCGGCAGGACCGCGTCGGGCCGCTCGCGCCGCAGCACCCCCGCGACGCCCTCGAGGTCGAGCGGCTCGAGGTACGTCCGGTCGGCGAAGCCGGGATCGGTCATGATCGTCGCCGGGTTCGAGTTGACGACGATCGTCCGGTAGCCCTCCTCGCGCAGCACCTTGAGCGCCTGGCAGCCGGCGTAGTCGAACTCCGCGGCCTGCCCGATCACGATCGGGCCCGAGCCGATCAGGCAGATCGACCTGATGTCGTGGCGCTTCGGCATCAGACCGGGGCCCCGAGCTCCTCGACCCAGCCGCCGATGATCGTCGCGGCGTCGTGCGGCCCGGGCGCCGCCTCGGGGTGGAACTGCGCGGAGCGGGCGCGCAGGTCGGGGTAGGAGAGGCCCTCGACCGTGCCGTCGTAGAGGGAGCTGTGGGTGACGCCCGACTCGTCGCCCGGCGCGACCGCGAAGCCGTGGTTCTGCGAGGTGACGAGCACGCGGCGCGTGCGGTGGTCGACGACCGGGTGATTCGCGCCGCGATGGCCGAACGGCAGCTTGAAGGTCTCCTTGCCGGTCGCGAGCGCGAGCAGCTGGTGGCCGAGGCAGACGCCGAGGACCGGCGTCCGGCCGAGCAGGTCGCGCACGGTCGCGGCCTCGAGCTCGAGCGGCGCCGGGTCGCCGGGGCCGGGCGAGAGCAGGACGCCGTCGTAGCCGGCGAGGCTGTCGGCGTCCACGTCGTGCGGGAACACGTCGACGGCCGCCCCGTTCGCGGCCAGCCGGCGCAGGATCGAGCGCTTGCAGCCGTAGTCGACGACCGCGACCCGCACGGCGCCCTCCGCGGCGAAGGTGTAGGCCTCCGGCGTCGAGACGCCGGCGACGAGCGCGGCACCGGCCATCTGCGGTTGCGCGCGCACCGCGGCGAGCACCTCGTCGAGGACGTGCTCCTCGGTCACGACCGCCGCGCGCATCGCGCCGGCCTCGCGCAGGTGGAGCACGAGCGAGCGCGTGTCGACGCCCGAGAGCGCCGCGACGCCGCGCTCGTGCAGCCAGTCGGTCCACTCCGGGCCGCGCGCCTCCCGCATCACGACCGCCCGCGCATGCGTGCGCCGGGACTCCGAGCGCGTCTCGGCGACGCCGTAGTTGCCGACCATCGGCGCCGTGAAGCACACGATCTGCCCCTCGAAGCTCGGGTCGGTCGCCACCTCCTGGTAGCCGCTCATCGCGGTGGTGAAGACGGCCTCGCCGAAGGCGAACCCGGGCGCGCCGACCGACGCGCCCGGGAACACCGTCCCGTCCTCGAGGATCAGCGCGCCGTCTGCGCTCACGCCTCGTGCACCACCCTGCCGGCCGCGATCGTCAGCTTCACGCGGCCCTGGAGCCGCTCGCCGAGCAGCCATGAGTTGGCCGAGCGCGAGCGGAAGCGGGTCGCCTTCACCCGCCACGTCGCGCCGGGGTCGAGCAGCGTCACGTTCGCCTGCTCGCCGACCGCGATCCGCGGCCGCGCGAGGCCGAAGATCGCGGCCGGGCCGGCGGACATCCGCTCGAGCAGCGTCTCGAGCGTCACCAGGCCCGGCTCGACCAGGTGCGTGTAGAGCGCGGCGAACGCCGTCTCGAGCCCGGTCACGCCGAACGGCGCCGCCTCGAACGGCACGTCCTTCTCCTCCGGCGAGTGCGGCGCGTGGTCGGTCGCCACGGCGGCGATCGTGCCGTCCCGAAGCGCCTCGACGAGGGCGCTGCGATCGTCGGCGGAGCGGAGCGGCGGGTTCATCTTCACGTTCGGGTCGAGCGAGCGAACCGCGTCCTCCGTCAGGCACAGGTGGTGCGGCGTCACCTCCGCCGTCGCCTGCACCCCTCGCTCGTGCGCGCGCCGGAGGTGCTCGACCGACTCGCGGGCGGAGAGGTGCATCAGGTGCACCGGCCGGCCCGTCGCGCCGGCGAGGTCGAGGTCGCGTGACACCATCAGGCTCTCGCCGAGCGAGGGCCAGCCGCCGAGGCCGAGCTCGGCCGCGACCGCGCCCGCGTGGGCGTGCCCGCCGCGCGTGAGGCTCGGCTCCTCGCAGTGGACGGCGATCGTGCGGCCGGTGATCGCGTTGTACTGGAGCGCCCGCCGCATCACGCCGGCCGACGCCACCGGGCGCCCGTCGTCGGTGAACCCGGCCGCGCCCGCGTCGGCGAGCGAGCCCATCTCCGTCAGCTCCGCTCCCGCCTGACCCTTGGTGATCGCCGCCAGGAACCCGACCGGGACGACCGCTTCGGTCGCGGCGCGCGCCCGCAGGCCGCGCAGCACCTCGGCGTCGTCGACGACGGGGTCCGTGTTCGGGATCGCGAGGATCGCGCAGTAGCCGCCGGCGGCCGCGGCCGCCGTGCCGGTCGCGATCGTCTCCTCGTCCTCGCGGCCGGGCGTGCGCAGGTGCACGTGCGGGTCGACGAACGCGGGCGCGAGCACGAGCCCGTCCGCCTCGACGACGCGGTGCTCGTTCGTGTCGAGCCGCTCCCCGATCTGCGCGATCACGCCGCCGTCGATCCGGACGTCGAGCGCCTGGTCGATCCCCTCGAGGGGGTCGAGCACGCGCGCGCCGCGGACGACGACGTTGTCCGTCCCTCCACCACCGGTCAGCATCACGCCACCTCCACGGCCGCGGTCGCCTGGACGACGACGGGGCCACTCGTCAGCAGGTCGTAGAGCACGGCCATGCGCACGACGAGGCCGGACCGAACCTGGTCGACGACGAGCGCGACGTCGGAGTCGGCGACGCGCGCGTCGATCTCGACGCCGCGGTTCATCGGCCCGGGGTGCATCACGCGCTGGCCGGGGCGGATCCGCTCGGGGGTGATCCCCCAGAGGGCGGTGTACTCGCGCAGCGAGGGCACGAAGCTCGCTCCCTCGAGCATGCGCTCCTTCTGCATGCGGAGCACGTAGACGACGTCGGCGTCGGCGATCGACGCGATGTCGTGCGACGCGGGCGCCAGGCCCGTGGGCAGCAGCGTCGGCGGGCCGACGATCGTCGGGTGCGCGCCGACCAGGCGCAGGGCCTGGACGAGCGAGCGGGCGACGCGGGAGTGCGCGACGTCACCGACGACCGCGACGTGCAGGCCGTCGAGGCGGCCGAACGCCTGCCGCATCGTGTACAGGTCGAGCAGCGCCTGCGTCGGGTGCTGGTGCTTGCCGTCCCCGGCGTTCACGACGCGGGCGCCCGTGTGCCGTGCGACGAAGTGCGCGGCGCCGACCTCGGGGTGCCGGATCACGATCACGTCGGGGTCGTAGGCCGAGAGCGTCTGCGCCGTGTCCTTCAGCGACTCGCCCTTGTCCACCGACGAGCCCGCGGCCTTCAGCGTCATCGTGTCCGCGGAGAGCCGCTTCGCGGCGAGCTCGAACGACGACGACGTGCGGGTCGACGACTCGTAGAAGACGTTCAGGACGAGCCGGCCGCGCAGGGTCGGCAGCTTCTTGGTGTCGCGCTCCTGCGAGAGCGCGAACGAGTGCGCCGTCGCCAGCAGGCGCGCGACGTCGTCGGCCGTCAGGTCGGCGACGGCGATGAGGTGACGGCGGCCGTCGGACGGGGGCCGAAGCTCGCCGCCGACGACACGGAGCTCAGTCAAGGTCGGCCTCCTCTCGCTCGGGGACGAGCAGGACGCGGTCGACCTCGTCGACCTCGACCAGCTCGACCTGGACGCGCTCCCGGCGCGCCGTCGGCAGGTTCTTCCCGACGTAGTCGGGCCTGATGGGCAGCTCGCGGTGGCCGCGGTCGGCGAGCACGGCGAGCTGGACGCGATTCGGGCGGCCGTATTCGAAGAGGGCGTCGATCGCCGCGCGGATCGTGCGCCCGGTGTAGAGGACGTCGTCGACCAGGACGACGGTGCGGCCCTCCAGCTCGAAATCGAGCTTGGTGTCGCGGACGAGCGGCTGCGCGTGGCGCGGGCCCTGCCCGGCGCGCACGTGCACGTCGTCGCGGTGGAAGGTGATGTCGAGCTGCCCGAGCGGCAGCTCCTCGCCGGAGCGCTCCTCCACCAGCCGGCGCAGCCGCTGCGCCAGCGGCACGCCGCGCGTGTGGATACCGACGAGCGCGACCGACCCGAGGTCGTCGTTGCGCTCGATGATCTCGTGCGCGATGCGGGAGAGCGTCCGGCGGATCGCCTCTTCGTCCAGCAGGACGCGGGCGTCCGGTGTGACGGCAGGGTGCTGCATTCGACTCCTTTCCGGCCTCGCTGGACCGGGTTAAAGGGCGGTGCTTCCGTGTGCCCTAGCGGCTGCAGTGTAGGGGATCCGGCCGGACGGAGTAGCCTCTCGGGCCGTGCAGGCCGTCCTCGACCGCTACGCCCGCCTCGTCGTCGAGGTCGGGGCGAACGTCCAGCGCGGCCAGACGGTCCTGCTGATCGCCCCGCCGACCGCCGCCCCGCTGGTGCGCGCGATCGCCGCGCAGGCCTACGACCGCGGCGCCGTCTTCGTCGACGTCTGGTGGTTCGACCCGTTCGTCAAGCGCATCCGGGCCGAGCACGCCTCGCCTGAGACGCTCGAGTACGTGCCTCCGTGGTTCCGCCGGCGCCTGCTCGAGCTGGGCCGGCTGCACGGCTGCCGCATCTCGATCACGCCGAACACGCCCCCGGGGCTGATGGACGGGGTCGACCCCACCCGCTCGGGCCGAGACCAGCTGCCGTCGCTGCCGGAGCACTACGAGGTGATCAACGGGCGGACGACGAACTGGTGCGTCGTCCCGTGGCCCGGGCCGGAGTGGGCGCGGGCGGCGCACCCCGACCTGTCGGCGGACGAGGCGCTCGGGACGCTCGAGCGCGAGCTCGAGCACGTCCTGCGGCTCGACGAGCCCGACCCGGCGGCGGCGTGGCGCGACCGTGTCGGCCGGCTGCACGAGGCGGGGCGGCGGCTCGACGAGGCGGGGCTCGCGGCCCTCCGCTTCGACGGGCCGGGGACGGAGCTGACCGTGGGGCTGCTGCCGACGTCGCGCTTCGCGGGCGACGCGCCGGGGGCGACGACCGTCGACGGGGTGCAGTTCGTCCCGAACCTGCCGACGGAGGAGGTCTTCACGACCCCCGATCCCGAGCGGGTCGACGGCGTCGTGTCGGCGACGAAGCCGCTCGACCTCGGCGGGACGATGGTGCGCGGCCTCCGGATCCGCTTCGAGGGCGGCCGCGCGGTCGAGATCGACGCCGACGAGGGCGCCGACGCGCTGCGCGCCCGCTGCGCCAAGGACGACGGTGCCTCGCGGCTCGGCGAGGTCGCGCTCGTGGACGGAGAGGGACGCATCGGCCGGACCGGCACCGTCTTCGCCAACACGCTCCTCGACGAGAACGCCGCCAGCCACCTCGCGCTCGGCAACGCCTACGCGACGGCGGTCGGCGAGGACGACGTGCCGCGGATCAACCGCAGCGCGATCCACGTCGACTTCATGATCGGCGGCGACGAGGTCGCGGTCACGGGCCTGACGCGCGAGGGCCGCGAGGTGCCCGTGCTGCGCGCCGGCCGGTGGCAGCTCTAGAGAGGGCTACGGCTCTGCGATCAGGTCGTCGGGGTCGGTGAGCGCCTCGAGCGCGTCCTGGGCGGGCTCCAGGTCGCCGTCGGCGACGAGCACCGCGACGGCGCCGTCCTCGGCGTCCTCGAGCTCCGCGTCGATCCCCGCCGAGCGGAGGAGCTCCTGGATCTCCTCGGCCTCCGCGACGTCGCCCGCCACCGCTGCGCGAACCTTGTCGCTCATCCCGCCGCCACTCTATCGCCCTCCACCGGTCGGGCGCCGCCCTTCACCAGCGTCGGCTCCCCGCGCTCGGGGAACGGCACCTCGATCACGTCGAAGTCGCGCGGCACGACCGTGTTCGGGAAGACGGCCCGCGCCTCGCGGGCGAGCTCGGGCCCGAAGTACCGGGGCGACACGTGGGTCAGCGCGAGCAGGCGCACGCGGGCGTCGCGCGCCGTCTCGGCCGCCTGGAGCGCGGTCGAGTGGAGCGTCTCGGCGGCGCGCTCGCGCTCTTCCTCGGAGAACGTCGCCTCGTGGACGAGCAGGTCGGCGCCCTCCGCGAGCACCCGCACCGTCTCGACGGGAGCGGTGTCGGCGGGCAGGACGATCCGGCGGCCGGGGCGCGCCTCGCCGACGAGGACGTCCGGCGTGAGGACGCGGCCGTCAGGCAGCGTCACCGACTCGCCGCGCTGGAGCGCCCCCCGCTCGGGGCCGTGCGGGACGCCGAGCGCGTCGGCGGCCTCGCCGTCGAACCGCCCCGGCCGCGGCTCCTCGACGAGCGCGTAGCCGAGCGCCGCGACGCCGTGGTGCACCGGGAAGGCGAGGATCCGGTAGCCGTCGCGGTCGAGCGCGTCGCCCGGGCGCAGCTCCCGCAGCTCGAGCGGGTACGTGAGCCGGCCGAACACGCGGCGCAGGTCGCCGAACAGCTCGCGCAGGCCGGGCGGCCCGTAGACCGTGAGCGGCAGCTCGCGTTGGCGGAGCGAGAACGTCTTCAGCATCCCAGGCAGCCCGAGCGTGTGGTCGGCGTGGAAGTGCGTGAGGAAGACCTCCTCGAGGTCGGGCAGGCCGACGGTCGAGCACATCAGCTGCCGCTGCGTCCCCTCCGCGCAGTCGAAGAGCAGCCGTTCGCCGCCGCGGCGGACGAGCACGGAGCTCGGCGCGCGGTTGGCGGTCGGCGCGCTGCCGGAGGTGCCGAGGAAGACGAGGTCGAGGTCCACGCGCCGCGTAGTCTCGCAAGCCGTGCGCGCGCGGGCCCGGCCCGCGCTACGGGAGCACGAGGTGCTCGCCGACCTGGATGTCGGCGCCCGGGAGGTGGTTCGCCCGTTCGATCCGCCAGATCGCGTCGCGGACGTCGCCGCCGTAGTGGCTCTCCGCGATCGACCAGAGCGTGTCGTACGGCCGCACCGTCACCACCAGCTTGGCGCCGTGGGCATCCGAGGAGCGCGCGACGGCGCTCCAGACGAGCACTGCGATCCCGACGATCAGTATCAGCCTGCCGAACATGTGTTCGCCATCGTAGCGAACGCCTGTTCGGTCGTCAAGGGGCGAGCTCGACGAGCCGCGGGCGGATCCGCCCGCCGGCGACGTCCAGCTCGAGCATCGCCAGGCGCGGGTCGCTGCGGCGCTCGGTCGGCGAGCCGGGGTTGAGGATCCACACGCGTCCCACCCGCTCCACCTGCGGGACGTGCGTGTGCCCGTAGACGACGGCCTCGCAGCCGGGGAAGCGCGCCACGAGGCGGGCCTCCCTGCCCGCCCTCGGCCCCGGGATGTGCACCATGCCGATCCGCACGCCGCCGGCCTCGACCACGTGCTCCTTCGGGAGCGCCTCCTTCAGGGCGGGCTCGTCCATGTTCCCGTAGACCGCCTCGACCGGCGGCCCCAGCGCGCGCAGCTCGTCGAGGAAGTCCGCCGAGACGACGTCGCCGGCGTGCAGGATCAGGTCGGCGCTCCGCAGGCGCTCGACGCACGCGCCGGGCAGCCGCCGTGCCCCGCGCGGCAGGTGCGTGTCCGAGATGACGGCGATGCGCATGCGAGGGGCCCCGTCGCCGGGGCCCCTCGAACCCTACGCGTCAGTGGTGCTTCGGCTTGGGCTTCGGCTTCGGCTTGGGCTTCGGCTTGGGCTTCGGCGCCGGCTTCTTCGCCTTGGGCGGCGTCTTGCTCCCCTTGCCGCCGGTCGAGCCGGTCTGCCCGCCCGTCGTCGTCCCGGACGGCGCCCAGTACGCAGCCGCGCCCGTCTGGCAGGAGGTGACGGACGCGATCTCGTTCTTGACGACCGCGGCCGACGTCTTCGGCACCCAGCCGAGCTGGTAGAGCCCGCTCTGCCAGACACCGAGGTCCGCCTGGTCGATCAGCTTGAAGATGTTGACGTTCGTGATGTCGGCGTCGCACTGGACGAAGTCGATCATCTGCTTGTACCACTGTGCCTGGTAGTCCTGGGTGCCGGTGACGCTGTCGATTCCCCAGTTCGGCGTCTCCGTGCCGGTGTAGCCGGGCACGGTCGGGACGGTCTGGATGCCGACCTCGTTCAGGCTGACGGGCAGGCGGCCGGGCCCGACCGTCGGCTGCTTCGTGCCGTTGAAGGCGTTGTAGAACGCCTGGTAGACGAGCGGCAGCGTCGCGACCCCGTACGCCGGGCCGTTCGCGTTGCTGTTGCCCTGCGCGAACGGCACCGACTGCGGGATCGGGTACGGATGGACGTCGAGCCCGTCCATGATCGGCTGATTCGCGTACGGGCTGCTCTTGTACCAGGTGCCGAGCGCGCTCAGGAAGTCGAACGGGCTCGAGTCGCGTCCCGGGCTGGCGGCGTTCACCGTGGCGCCGTGCGGCGAGAGGCCGAGCCCCCAGACGAAGATGTTCGGGTTGACGCTCTTCAGGGCGTTGTAGCCCGCGGCGAGGAACTGGCCGCAGTCGGCCGCCGCCTGGTAGGCGCCTCCGGAGTACTGCGGGTTCACGAACAGCGGCTGGTTGCACTCGTTCATGACCACGTAGTGGGTGACGCTCGGGTACGTCTTCGCGAGGTTCGCGAGCCACGCGGCGAACTTCGAGGCGTTGTCGGCCGGGTCGGCCGCCGCCGCCGAATGGCGGGGGTAGACGTCGAAGGTGAGGGTGACGCCGGCGAGGCTCGCCGCAGCGACGGTGGCGGGGAGGAAGTTCTGCAGGGTCACCCCTCCGCCGAGGTCCTCGAAGCCCGACGACGACGTCTCGTCCCAGCGGACGGTGACGGTGTTGTCGTGCATGCCGAGCCCGGTCAGGGTCGTGAAGAACGGCCCGAGGCCCTTCTCGAACATGCCCTCGTCGTCGTTGATGCCGAAGTGGACACCGTCCGCCGATGCCCGCGCGGCGCCGAACGCGCCCGCAACGAGCAGCAGCGCCGCCGCGATCGCAGCGAATCTCTTCACAGGTTGCCTCTCTCTTCCGTCGGTCTGGGTTCGCCCGGAAACATCGTCGCGCCGCGTCCTGCGCGCAAGGGCCGTGCGTCCTATTCCGGCCCCGACCCGGGCCTAGTGGCTATCCGGCAGGAGCGCGTCGACGAGCCGGGCGGCGCCGAAGCGCACCGGGTCGTCGGCGGGGAGCCCCGTCTCGGCCTCCGTCTTCGCCACCGCCGCCCGCGCCTCCTCCTCGCCCAGCAGGCGGGTGTTCAGCGCGATCGCCCGCACGGCCGCGGGCCGGGCGAGCAGGCTGATCCGCTCGTGCAGCGCGACCAGCTCGGAGAGCGGCGGGATCGGGAAGCGCTCATCGGAGTCGACGACCGTCTCGCCCGCCAGGTGGCAGAGCACGTACGCATGCGGCGCCGAGCCGTGGATCAGGCCGAGCGTCACCCCCGAGTAGGCGGGGTGCAGCAGCGACCCTTGCCCCTCGACGAACAGCACCTCCCCGCCCCGCGCGACGCCCTCGAGCACGAGCCGCTCGGCCGCCCCGGCGATGAAGTCGGCGACGACGGCGTCGACGGAGATGCCCCAGCCCGCGATCGCGATTCCCGTCTGGCCGGTCGGCACGAAGCAGCTCTTCACGCCGCGCCGCTGCGCCTCCCGGTCGAGCTCGAGCGCGACGGTCATCTTCCCGATCGCGCAGTCGGAGCCGACGGTGAGGATCGTCGTCGCGTCGTGCGTCAGGTTCTCCCCCGTCGGCACGTTCAGGCCCGCCGGCGCCTTGCGCAGGTCGCGCAGCTCGACCCCCCGGTCGCGGGCGAGCTGAACCAGCTCCGCGTCCTGGGTGAGGAACTCGTGCAGCCCGTTCTCGACGTCGAGTCGCGCGGCGATGCACGCGCGGAGCAGCTCGCGCCAGGCGGGCGGGAAGCGCCCGCCCTGCGTCGCCACGCCGACCAGCGCGATCGTCGGCCGGTAGGCGAGGGCCTCGTCGACCGTGCGGACGAGCGGAAAGCCCTCGTGCTCCGTCGCGTCGCTCTGCGAGTCGAGCACCGCCACCACCTGCTCGGGGCGGTAGCGGATCACCCCGCGCGCCGTCTTCCCGAAATGCGGGTCGTGCGAGCGCCCCTCGGCGAGGATCAGGAGCCTACGAGGCTTCGACACCGAGCCCGGGGCGGTCGGCGGGCAGCTGGACGCCGTCGACGAAGGCGACGCCCGGCCAGGGATCGTGGGCGAGCAGCAGGTTCCCGTCGAGGTCGACGTGGTCCATCAGGCTCGCGACGTGCGCGCCGGCGGCGATGCCGAGGCCCGACTCGACCATGCAGCCGAGCATCACGCCGAGACCGAGCGCTCGGGCCGCGTGCACCATCCGCACGGCCTCGCGGACGCCGCCGGACTTCGCGAGCTTGATGTTGATGCCGTGCGCGCGCTCCGCGCAGGCGGGCACGTCGGCGAGCGTGTGGCAGTCCTCGTCGACGAAGATGGGAACCGGCGAGCGCCGCTTCAGCTCGGGACCGTCCGGGTCGCCCGCCGCGAGCGGCTGCTCGCAGTACTCGAGCTCCATGCGCGGGAGGTAGTCGAGCGCCTCCTCGAGCGTCCACGCCTCGTTGACGTCGCACTGCAGCGGCAGGCCGGTGGCGGAGCGGACCGCGCCCACGCGCTCGGCGTCGAGGCCGTCGCGGCCGCCGAGCTTCAGCTTCAGCCGCTTGAAGCCGCGGCCGGCGGCCCGCTCTGCCCGGCGCCCCATGTCGTCCGGGTCGCCGAGCCAGATCGTGAACGAGCTCGGCGGCCCTGCCCGCCGGAGGCCGAGCAGCCGGTACACCGGCAGGCCGGTCAGCTTCCCCTGGAGGTCGTGGAGCGCCCCGTCGACCGCAGCGCGCGCCGCCTGCTCGCCGGGCGGCAGCCGCGACTCGATCTCCTCGAGCGCGAAGGGATCGTCGCCGAGCTCGAGCCCCTCGAGCCACGCGAGCGCCGAGGCGGCGGACTCGTCGTACCGCTCGATCGGCGCCGCCTCGCCGAAGCCCGAGACGCCCTGGTGCCGGAGCTCGACGTGTACGACCTCCGCCTCGTCCTCGGAGCCGCGGGAGATCGTGAACGTCTCGGCCAGCCGGAGAGTGACGATCCGCGCGGTCAGCTGCACGCGGGGAATCTAGCCCCCGCTGCGCTCCGCCCCGGGTAAGAGGTGTGGCGCGTCCCCGACTTCCGGCGCCTAGCGGCGCCGGCGGACGGCGATCTTCTTCGACGCCGACGTCTCCGTGTGGCCCGCGATCGTGGCGGTGACGACGAGTCGAACGCTGTAGCCCGCCAGGGCGGGTGTGAGCTTGAGCCTGGGGCGATCGGCGCCTCGAATGGACGTGCAGCCGGTGCTCTTGCAGAGCTGCCACTGGTAGGTGACGTGTGTCGGGGGCACCTGCCACTTGGGGGGAACAGCGGTCAGGGTGCTTCCCGGCATCGCATTGCCGTAGACGATTGGTGCCGGCGGTGGCGCCGGGGCCGGCGCCGCAGGTGCCGTGGTGGTCGTCGTGGGGCTGCCCGTCGTGGTTGTCGTGCCGCCGGTGGTCGTCGGACTGCCGCCGCCGGTAGTGCTGGCGCCGCCGGTGCTGCTGCTGCCGCCGCCGGTGGTCGACGGACTGCCGCCGCCGGTGGTCGACCCGCCGGTGGCGCCAGCGCTGCTACCGCCGCTCGTCGCGCCGCTGCCGCCCTGGGTGACGTTGATCGTGAACGTGACCGCGCTGGAGGTGTTGCCGGCCGGGTCGGAGGCGTAGCAGGAGAGCGTCCACGTGCCGACGTTGAAGGTCTGCGAGGTCGCCCCCGCGGTGAACTGCTTTCCCTGGGCACCCCACGAGCAATGCATCGTCAACGTGGACTCCGCGTTGTCCGGATCGGTCGCATCGACGGTGAACGAGACATTCGCCGGCCCGCCCCCGCCCACGGTCACATCCGCCGGCTGCACCACACTCGGCGCGGTCGTATCCCCGGTTGGGCTCCCTGCCGGAGCGACGTTGATCTTGAACGTGACGGTGCTGGAGGTGTTGCCGGCCGGGTCGGAGGCGTAGCAGGAGAGCGTCCACGTGCCGACGTTGAAGGTCTCCGACGTCGAGCCCGCAGTGAACTGCATTCCCGCGGTGCCCCAGGAGCAATGCATCGTCAACGTCGACTCGGCGTTATCCGGATCGGTCGCATCGACGGTGAACGAGACATTCGCCGAACCACCCGAACCCGCCACCACGGTCACATCCGCCGGCTGCACCACACTCGGCGCGGTCGTATCCCCGGTTGGGCTCCCTGCCGGAGCGACGTTGATCTTGAACGTGACGGTGCTGGAGGTGTTGCCGGCCGGGTCGGAGGCGTAGCAGGAGAGCGTCCACGTGCCGACGTTGAAGGTCTGCGAGGTCGCCCCCGCGGTGAACTGCTTTCCCTGGGCACCCCACGAGCAATGCATCGTCAACGTGGACTCCGCGTTGTCCGGATCGGTCGCATCGACGGTGAACGAGACGTTCGCCGAGCCACCCGACCCCGCCACCACGGTCACATCCGCCGGCTGCACCACACTCGGCGCAGTCGTGTCGG
>CAZBYA010000045.1:0-15180 GCA_964496175.1 uncultured Gaiellales bacterium
GTGGTCGATCGGCTCGATGCGGCGGAAGTGCAGCGCCTGGTCGAGGATCTCCCACTCGCTCAGGTTGCGGCGGAAGCGCATCTGGCCGGTGGCGCAGAACGTGCACGTGAGCGGGCAGCCCGACTGCGACGAGAGGCAGACGGAGCGGCGGCCGTCGCGGTACCGCATCAGGACCGCCTCGACCGGATGCCCCTCGCCGGTGCGGAAGAGCGCCTTGACCGTGCCGTCCGCCGAGCGTGCCTCCTCCACGAGCTCGAGCGTCGAGAACGGGACGCGCTCGGCGAGCAGCGCGCGCGTGCGTGCGGGCACGTTCGTCATCTCGTCCCACGAGCGCGTGCCGCGCGCGGCCCACTCCCACACCTGCCGCACGCGGTAGGCGGGCTCGCCTGCGAGCGTCTCCGAGACGAGCATCAGGTCCACCCGGACACGGTAGCTTTCGACCGTGGTCGATCTCCGCTCCGACACGCAGACGAGGCCGTCGCCGGGGATGCGCGAGGCGATGGCGCGCGCCGAGGTCGGCGACGAGCAGGAGCGCGAGGACCCGACCGTCCTCGAGCTCGAGCGGCGCGTCGCCGAGTTGCTCGGGCAGGAGGAGGCCGTCTACCTGCCGACGGCGACGATGGGGAACCAGATCGCGCTCTGGATCCTCGGTGAGCGCGGCACCGAGCTGATCGTCGAGGAGCGGGCGCACATCATGAAGTCGGAGCTCGGCGGCGCCGCGGCCTTCTCCGGCCTGCAGACGCGCGGCCTGCCCGGCTATCGGGGCCGGTTCACGCCGGCGCAGGTGCGCGAGACGATCTGGTCGGAAGGCGGCTTCTGGGGGCCGCGCGCGACGGTGCTCGCGGTCGAGAACCCGCACAACACGGCCGGCGGGACGGTCTGGCCGCTCGACGAGCTCCGCGAGCTGGTCGCGACCGCGCGCGAGCTCGGCCTGCGCGTCCACCTCGACGGAGCCCGGCTGATGAACGCGGTCGTCGCCACCGGCGTGAGCGCGGCGGAGATCGGCGGCCTCTTCGACACGGTGACGCTCTGCCTCTCGAAGGGGCTCGGCTGCCCCCTCGGCGCGCTGATCGCCGGCTCGCGCGAGCTGATGTACGCCGCGCGGATGGGCAAGCACCGCTTCGGCGGCGCGATGCGGCAGGCGGGGATCGTCGCCGCGGCCGGCCTCTACGCCCTCGACCACAACGTCGAGCGGCTGGCGGACGACCACGCGCGAGCCCGCAGGCTCGCCGAGGGCTGGGCAGCCGCGGGGCTGCCCGTCGATCTCGAGCTCGTCGAGACGAACTTCGTCCAGCTCGACGTCGCCGCGCTCGGGCTCGCCGAGGACGAGGCGCTGGCGCGGACCCGCGACGAGGGCGTCCTCCTCTCGCAGACGAGGCCGGGGACGCTGCGCGCGGTCACGCACCTCGATGTCGACGACGACGACGTCGAGCTCGCGCTCGCCGCGGTGCCGAGAGCGCTGGGAGCGCGGGTCGGTGTCTGAGCAGCTCGAGCGCCTGCTGCGCGAGCGGCAGGCCGACCGCCTGCCGTCGGTCGCGGCCGCCGTCGTCCGCAAGGGCGAGGTCGTCTGGTCGGACGCGGTCGGGAGCGCGGATTACGCCGCGGGGGCCGAGGCGACCCCCGACACGCAGTACCGGATCGGCTCGATCACGAAGACGTTCACGACGACCGCGATCATGCAGCTCCGCGACGCCGGCGCGCTCGACCTCGACGACCGGCTCGAGCAGCACCTGGACGGCGTCGCCAACGGCACGCCGACGATCCGGCGGATGCTCTGCCACCTGTCGGGTCTCCAGCGCGAGGCGGGGGAGATGTTCGTCAGCGGCCGGTCGCCGACCGAGGACGAGCTCGTGGAGTCGATGGCAGAGGTCGAGTTCGTGCTGAAGCCCGCCCAGGCGCACCACTACTCGAACCTCGCGTTCGGGCTGCTCGGCCAGGTCGTCGCCCGCAAGAGCGGCCTGCCGTACACGCGGTACGTCGACGAGCGCATCATCGGCTCGCTTGGTCTCGAGCGGACGACGTGGGCGCCGCGGGAGCCGAAGGCGCAGGGCTACCTGGTCGACGAGTACGCCCGGACCGTCTGGACGGAGCCGGAGACCGACCTCGGCGGCACCGCGGCCGCGGGGCAGCTCTGGTCGACGGTCGGCGACCTCTGCGCGTGGGCGGCCTTCCTCGCGCGCGGCGCCGACGGCGTCCTCGACCCGGCGACGGTCGAGGAGCTGTGGTTCCCGCAGGTCATGTACTGGCCGGACGAGTGGACGCTCGGCTGGGGCCTCGGCCTGATGCTCTTCAACCACGAGGGCCGGATCTACGGCGGGCACGGCGGCGCGATGGCGGGCCACCTCGCCGCGGTCTACATCGATCGGAAGTCGCAGACCGGCGCGGCGGCGCTGACGAACTCCGGCACACGGGGCGAGCTGGACCTCTTCGCCGTCCGGCTCGCGGCGAAGGCGCGCGAGCTCTGGCCCGAGGAGATCGAGCCGTGGCGGCCCGAGCCGGAGCCGCCCGCGGACGTGCGGCCGCTGCTCGGGCGGTGGTGGTCGGAGGGCAACGAGTTCGTCCTCTGGTGGGAGGGCGAGGCGCTGCACGCGAAGGTGGCGGGGACGCCGCCCGGCAAGGGCGAGACGACGTTCGCGCGCGACGGCGACGGCTGGCGGGCGTCGGCCGGCCGCGAGCGCGGCGAGCGGCTACGTGTCGACGGCGAGCGGCTGATCTGGTCCGGCTACGCGTTCACGCGCAACCAGGAGCCGTTCACGAGCTAGGAGATGCGCGCCGCTCGGGGGCGCGTTCGGCGGGCACTGGGCCGGTTCGCTCTCGATGCTCGTTGCGCTCTCCCATCAGCACGCCTCACCCAGCCCGACGGCTCGATCGAGGGACATCGATCGACGTCACGCGAGCCAGGCTTCGGCTTCCTCGCGGGCCCGGAAGACGCAGAAGACGTCGTCGGCGTCCGCGAAGGCCATTGCCATCCGGTTCAGCCCGTACACGACAGGCGTCGGCGCGACGATCGCCACGCGCGCCGACCGGATGTGACGCGCGAGCCTGAACGCGTCGATGATTCGTCGGACGTCGCCGGCGCGCAGCTGCGAAACCCGCAAGTCGCTCTCGTCGAGGATCGCACGCAGCCCCGGCGATTCTCTCGCTCGCTCGTCGAACTCACGCAGGAGCACCAGCACGCGCTCCAGCGTGGCGTCGCCGCCGAACTTGACTTCGTAGACCCCCTCCACTGGGCCGGAGTCTATGGCGGGCACGTAACCGCCGAGAGCGGTCCGCTCTCACCCGAGCGCGCGCCGGCGCGCCTGCGGCAGCGCGCTGACGACCAGGTCGTAGCTGTCCTCGATCAGGTCGCGTACCGTCTCCTCCGGCAGCGATCCGTCGAGCAGCACGGTGTTCCAGTGCTTCTTGTTCATGTGCCAGCCGGGGATGACTGCGCGGTGCGCGCGGCGCAGCGCCTCCGCGAGCTCCGGCTCGCACTTCAGGTTCACTCGCAGCGGCTGCCCGCCGAGCGCCGAGAGCGCGAACATCTTGCCGCCGACCTTGAACACCGACGTCTCAGGGCCGAACGGGAACGTCTCCTCTGCACCGGCGAAGGAGAGACAGATCGCACGCAGCTCGTCCGGGGTCACCTGATCGGATTATTCGCCCAACCCGACCGCTGAGCGATCGTCCCAATCCGCGGCGGCGGTCTTCTCTAGTACGTCGGGATGCGGGCGAGCAGCGCCTTCGCCATCGACTGGAGCAGCTCGGCCGAAGCCCCCACGTTCCCGGTCGTGTTGGAGAGCAGCGTGATGCCCACCGAGAGGAAGACGTGACCGCGGAGGACGGCGATGTAGCTGCCGGCCTCGTAGGCCTTGTCGCCGATCCCCGCGATCGGGATCGGCGCGCACATGCGCGGATCGATCACGAGGTTCGGGTTCTGCGCCTTCTGCTGGGCGCAGAGCGCCGCGGTGAACCGCTGCGACGCGGTGGTGAGATCGCGCTTGTAGAAGCTGACCCCGTCCTGCCCGTAGATGATGGCGACCGATGCCGGGCCCCCGTACGAGGCCTTGTCCATGCCGGGCGGGCTCGCCGACATGAAGTAGTCGCAAGCGCTGACGCCACCGGTGCTGTCGTAGACGTGGTTCCCCGTGCCCGCGAGCGCGTCCGCCGGCTTCAGCGTGTAGGTGCCGCCGAACCCGCCGGCGAGCGACGTCATCAGCGCCGGAGGCGCGATGGTCGCGCACGCGAACCGCTTGTCGAACGGCTTCTTGGCTGCCGGCTTCGGCGTCGTCGCCCCCGCGGACGCCGCGGCGACGAGCGCGCACGCGAGCAGCAGCGCGCTCACGAACTTGACCTTCACTGTGACCCCTTCCCGCTCGATACGTGAAGGGAGGGAAGCTAGCCGCGAAACGACCGGATGCCAATAGGTCCTGGCCGGCCGGGAGGTCCTATCGGGCGCTAGGAGAGCGCGTAGGCGACGACGGCGAGGCCGTAGACGCCGACGAGCATGAGCCCCTCCCAGCGGCGCGAGCGCCCGTCGCGCGTGACGAGCCACGCGAGCGCGGCGGCGGCGCCCATCGTCGCGATCTCGACGGGCCGGAACGCGAGCGTGAGCCGGTTCGCCAGCAGGAGCGACAGCAGCGTGACGACCGGCGCGACGAACATCACGACCTGCATCGACGACGTGATCGCGATCTCGGTCGCGAGCTGCGTGTTGCCCCGGCTCGCGATCACGACGGCGCCGCCGTGCTCGGCGGCGTTCCCGACGATCGCGACGATCACGACGGCGATGAAGAACTCGGAGAGCCCCACCGCGTGCCCGAACTCGCGCAGCGAGTGGACGAGGATCTCGGAGACGAACGCCGTCGCGACCGTCGCCACTGCGAGCCACGCGAGCGCGGTGCGCAGGTGCCACGCCTCGTCTCGCGGCGCGTCGCGGTCCGCCTCTCGATGGACGCGCAGGTTCCGGCGCGTCACCCAGAGGTAGCCGGCGAGCAGCAGGACCGCGACGGGGACGCTGACGACGAACAGCTCGTGGCGGTCCGGCGAGCCGTGCCAGCCGGGCACCGACGTCACGAGCAGCAGGAAGACGGCGGCGATCACTGCCCAGAGCTGCCAGCGCAGCGACCGCGCGTCGACGCGCCCGTCGCCGCCGACCGCCATCGCGAGGCCGAGGACGAGCAGGATGTTCGAGACCACGGAGCCCGTGATCGTGCCGCGCACCACCGTCGGCAGCCCGTCTGCGATCGCGAACAGGGCAATGATCAGCTCGGGCGCGTTGCCGAAGCTCGCGTTCAGGAACCCGCCGACGCCGGGCCCAGTGTGCTCCGCCGCGTGCTCCGTCGACTCGCCGATCACCCACGCGAGCGGGACGAGCGCGGCGGCGGAGAGGACGAACAGCGGCGTCGCGTCGAGGTGGACGGCGTAGCGGGCGACGAGGACGACCGGCGTGAGCACGAGCGATGCCCAGAGGATCCTCCGCGCCACGGTCTCTACCCTAACGGCGGTGATCGAGGCGGTCCTCTTCGACTGGGGCAACACGCTCGTCCAGTTCACCTGGGACGACGAGCTGCTCGTCGCCGGCCACCGGGCCGCGCTCGGGCGTGACGATCCCGACTTCACGCGGCGCTACCGCGAGCTCGTGTTCGCGTCGGTCGGCCGTCCCTACGCGGAGCTGCTGCGCGAGCTCGGGGTCGACGACCCGGACGCGTTCATCGACGCCGAGCACGAGGTGTGGCGGCCGGCCCACCAGGTGCTCGCATCCGCGCAGGCGCTGCTGGAGTCGCTCCGCTCGCGCGGGCTCAGGACGGGGCTCGTCGCCAACTCGTGGCCCGATCCCGCGCGCCTGCTGCGCCGCGACGTCGAGGATGCGGGGCTCGCACACCTGCTCGGCGCCGTCGTCTTCTCCGAGGACGTCGGCGCCATGAAGCCGGAGCCGCAGATCTTCCTGCGGGCGCTCCATGAGCTGGGGGTGGAGCCGGAGGCCGCGATGTTCGTCGGCGACCGGCTCGAGACGGATGTGCAAGGCGCGGCGAAACTGGGCATGACGACCGTTCAGGCCCTGTGGTTCGCGGCAGACGACACCCAGACCGGCGTGGAGCCGGACTTCCTCGCGTTCACGCCGATGGACGTGCTGAACGCCGTCCGGCGACTAGCGCGATAGCGGCCGCAAGTCAAGTCTTGCGGGCATCCGGAGACGCTCGGAGAATGCCCGCATGACACCCGAGCAGCTGACCGCCGCGCCCGCGCTCCCCCTCCGTCCGCAGGACGAGATGGAGTGCCGCCGCTGCGGCGTCCACTGCGACAAGGTCGTCTACCCCGGCGCGTGCCTCGCTCGCGGGTGCCCGTTCGTCTACTCGTACGAGGCCTGGGACCACACGTACGTCGGCTGCATGCAGAAGGTCTACGAGGTCGAGATCGATCTCGACATGCTCCGCGCCGCCGAGGCGCGCAAGCCCGGCTTCGGCGCGATCCGCGCGATGCGCCAGCCGCTCCCGATGTGCAAGGCGGAGATCGAGCGCACGTACGAGTCGCGCGTCGACGAGCTCGGGTGCGTCAACCCGGAGTTCGACGAGCTGCCCGTCGGTCAGCCGACGTTCCGGGTCTTCGCGCAGGTCAAGGCCGGCTGAGCAGCTCCTCCTCGCGGCGGCGGCGCAGCGCCCGCACGAGCACCCAGAGCACGAGGCACACGAGCGCGACGGGCACGCCGAGCGCGAGCGCGTAGAGCGCGCCGATCCCGAGCCAGGTCACCGCCACGACGAGCCCGTGCAGGCGGCTCGAGCCGCGGTGGACGACCGGAGGCGGAGGCGTGCGCAGGTGCAGCGACACGGTCGCGAAGTGCGCGGTGCGGATGGTGCTCGCCTCGGCGCGCTGGAGCTGCTGGACCTGCGCCGTGAGCGCCGCGATCTGCCGGACGACCGCAGGCGTCTGCGGCTGCCCGCGCAGGGCGGCCAGCTGCGCCTGGAGGCGCGCGATCGTCCGGTCGGTCGCGTTCAGGCCCTCGGTCAGGTCCTGGATGTCGACCTGCTCGGCGGTGATCGTCCCGAGCGCCGAGAGCTCGCGGATCGCCGCCTGCACGTTCGCGCGCGGGATCTTCAGCACGAGGTCGGCGCTCGCGCCGCGGCCCTGCGCGCTCGCGTGCACGGAGGTCGGGTGGCCGCCGAGCGAGGCCGTGATCGCGAGCGCGCGCTTGACGCCGTTCGAGACGCCGTCCGCGGTGGCGACGCGCAGCGTCAGCGAGGCGCCGTAGCGCTGCACACGGCCGGGCGCGGACTGAGGGGCGATCGAGGGCAGCGCCTTCACGTTCGGCGCGAGGACGGCGCCGTGCTGGGCGAACGCGCCCACTCGGGCCCGGTCGACCAGCGGCTGGGGATGTTGCGCGGCCGGCCGTGTCAGCACGACCGCGGCCGCGACGGCGGCCACTGCCGGCACCGCGACGACGAGCGCGCGGCGCCAGGTGAGCCGGCGGCGCGGCGGGGCGGGCGCGGAGGCGGCGAGCAGCCGCACGCGCTCGCGCACCTCGGCGGGAGCCGCGACGCGGGCGTCGCGCAGCTCGGCGATCAGGTCACGCTGCGACATGGAGTGCCTCCTCGAGCTTCCGGAGCGCGCGGTTCAGGCGCGTCGTGCAGTTGGTTGGCGAGATGCCGAGGACGCGCGCCGTCGTGCCCGCGTCGAGATCGAGGACGACCCGCAGGGCGACCACCTCGCGCTCGCCCGCGCTCAGCCCGCGCAGGGCGGCCTCGAGGTCGGGCGAGAGGCCCTCGGCGAAGCGCTCGTCGACCCGTTCGGGGCCGGCCGCGAGCTGCTCCCGCCGGGAGCGGCGGCGTTCGGAGCGGAAGTGGTCGAGCGCCACCGTCCGCGCGACCTGGCAGAGCCACGTGCGCGCGGACCCGCGCTGCGGGTCGAAGCGGTGCCAGAGGCGGAGGGCGCGCTCGAACGTCTCGCCCGTCAGCTCGTCCGCGGCCGAGCGGTCGCCCGTGAACCAGGCAAGGTAGCCGTACACGTCGTCGAGGTGCTGCTCGGCGGCCTCCGCGAACGTCATCTCGGGTGTTGTACGCCGCCGTCCGGCGCGGCGTCACACCCAGCGGGCGTGGAGCTCGCGCAGCTTGCGGATCTCGTCGGCGTTCGGGCCTCGCTTGTCGACGCCCGGCACCTCGAGGTAGGCGCCCAGGTGCTGGAAGGCCGGGTGCGCGAGGAACGCGCCGAGCCCTTCCCCGAGCAGGCCCTCGCCGATGTTCGCGTGCCGGTCGCGGTTCGAGCCGAGCGGCGCCGCGCTGTCGTTGACGTGCAGGGCGCGCAGCCGGTCGAGCCCGATGCCGGCGTCGAGCTCCTGCACGAGCGCGTCGACGACGGCCGTGTCCGTGACGTCGTAGCCCGAGACGTAGAGGTGGCACGAGTCCAGGCAGACGCCGAGGCGCGGGTGGCGGTCGAGCCGCTCGAGCAGCGTCTGGAGCTCCTCCAGCGAGCGCCCGATCGTCCCGCCGGCGCCCGCCGAGTTCTCCATGCAGAGCCACGTGTCGTCCCGGCAGCGCTCGAGGACCTGCGCGAGCGCGGCGCACGTGCGCTCGAGGCCCGCCTCGAAGCCGGCGCCGAGGTGCGAGCCGACGTGGAAGATGACCGCGTCGGCGCCGATCGCGCACGCCGCGTCGACCGTGGTGCGCATGGTCTCGACCGACTTCGCGTAGATCGCGTCGTCGGGCGCAGCGAGGTTGCAGAGGTAGAGCGCGTGGCAGACGACGCCGCCGATGCCGGCCTCGCGGCGGCGGTCGTGGAAGCGCGCGACCGACTCGGGCTTGTGGTTCGTCGCGCGCCACATCCGCGGCGACTGCGTGAACACCTGGACGCAGTCGCCGCCCATCGCCTCGATCCGGTCGATCGCGCTGTCGATGCCGCCGCTGGAGGAGACGTGCGCCCCGAACTCCACTGCCCGCCTACGATAGAGAGCCGATGAGCGTCCGCGTCCGCATGGCACCGAGCCCGACCGGCTTCCTGCACATCGGCGGCGTCCGCACGTTCCTCTTCAACTGGCTGTTCGCGCGCCAGCAGGGCGGCGAGTGCCTGCTGCGGATCGAGAACACCGACACGACGCGGGAGGTGGCCGAGGCGGTCGAGCAGATCCAGGAGTCGCTGCGCTGGGTCGGCATCGACTGGGACGGCGAGGTGACGTTCCAGCTCGACACCGCCGGCCGCGCGCGCGAGCTCGCCGAGGAGCTCGTGCGGGCGGGCCACGCGTACGAGGACGAGGGTGCGATCCGCTTCAGGCAGCCGCGCGAGGGGAGCGTGTGGTGGGAGGACGCGGTGCGCGGTCGCATCGAGTTCCAGAACGACAAGCTGCCCGACCTGGTGATCGTCCGCTCCGACGGGCGGCCGACGTACAACTTCGTCTCGCCCGTCGACGACATGCTCGACGGGATCACGCACGTGATCCGCGCCGAGGACCACGTCTCGAACACGCCGTCGCAAATCAACATCCTGCGTGCGCTCGGCGCCGACCTGCCGCTCTACGCGCACGTCCCGAACATCAGCGGCGACGACGGCAAGAAGCTGTCGAAGCGCCGCGGTGACGTCTCGGTCGACTGGTTCCGCGCCCAGGGCTACTACCCGCCTGCCCTGATGAACTTCCTCGCCCTGCTCGGCTGGAGCTACGACGACAAGACGACGATCATGTCGCGCCACGAGCTGATCGAGCGCTTCTCGCTCGAGCGCGTCGTCCCGAGCCCGGCGACCTTCGACTACCAGAAGCTCGACTGGCTCAACGGCATGTACCTGCGCACGCTCCAGCCGGACGAGTACGCCCACATCCTCTGCCGCTGGCTCGACGAGCAGGGGAACGAGTGGCCGCGCGACCTGGTGCACGCGACGGCGCCGCTCGTGCAGGAGAAGATCGAGAAGTTCGCGCAGTACCCCGACTTCGTGCGCTTCCTCTTCGAGGACGTGTCGCCGGCCGGCGCCGACGCCGGCACCTGCCGGGCGGCGGCCCGCCGGCTCGAACAGGTGGAGCCGTGGGTGGCGCCCGCGATCGAGGAGGCGCTGCGGGCGCTCGCCGAGGAGCTCGGCGAGAAGCCGAGGCAGGCGTTCGCGCCGATCAGGCTCGCGGTGACCGGCTCGAAGGTGTCGCCGGGCCTGTTCGAGAGCCTCGAGCTGCTCGGCCGCGAGCGGACGATCGAGCGCCTCAACAGGGCCGCGTCGGCGGCCTGAGCGGCTTCGGTGCCGCCAGGGGGTCCAGGGCGCGCTGGAACGTTCGCCACGCCTTCAGCCGGTACTCGAGCGTCGGGCGCGGCACCGGGACGCCGCTCGTGCCCTCTGGCGCGCCACCCGGGGGGTGCGGGGCGCGATTTTCCATCTTTCAAGGAGTAAACGCCCGCGGCCGCGGCCGGGTTACGCCGGGAACGAAAGCTAGGGCCGGTACGCGAGCACCGAGCCGCAGACGGCGAGCATGCCGCTCGCCCAGAGCGGCCAGAGCCCGAGCGTCGCCCCGCCGACGAACGCGACGGCGCCGCAGAGCGCGAGCAGGAAGGCGACCAGCGGCCAGGTGAGGCCCGACGGCTCGGGCTCGGGCTCCGGCGCGGCGCGCCGGGGCTGCTCGGCCAGGCGCAGGCGGGCGAGCCGGACCCGGAAGAGCGCGCCGCGCCACTCGTGGACGAGCGGCTCGGCGCCGGCCGCGCCCCAGAGCCCGGCGGCCTCGGCCACCTCGGCGGTCGTGTCGCGCGCGCAGGCGAGCGCGTCCGCGAGCTCGGCGTGGGCGGTCGCCGCCCCCGGCGGCGGCTCCAGCCCGTACGCGACCTCGGAGGCGACGTGCAGCGCGTACTGGAGGCGCTGCAGCGAGGCCTCCGCGCCGTCGGCGTCCAGCCGATCCGGGTCGCCGGCGACCACGTCGAGCCGCGCGAGCGTCCGGGCGAGGCCCGTCCACAGCTCGCCCATCTGGACGGCGTAGCGCTCGCCGGTGCGGGTGGTCGACCCCACCGGTTCCGATGGTAATCGCTACCATCGGCCGGCGATGCGGACGCCTGTGGCCAGGGCGCTCGTCGTCGATGACGACGCTGCGCTTCGTCTGCTCTGCCGTGTGAATCTCGAGCTCGACGGCTTCGAGGTGCGCGAGGCGGGGACATCGGGGGAGGCCGAGGCGGCGCTCGAGGCCGAGCGGCCGGACGTCGTGCTGCTCGACATCCACCTCGGCGGGGCCGAGACGACCCATCTGCTCGACTGGCTGCGCGCGGCGGGGATCCCCGTCGTGGTCGTCACGGGCTCGGTCGACGCGGCGTCGTTCGAGGGTCGCGCCGACGCGGTGCTGCAGAAGCCGTTCGAGCCGCGGAAGCTGGTCGAGGTCGCGCGGTCGCTCGCTAGGGTTGAAGCGTGACGTCGACGTCGGTCCTCGAGGCCGCGGAGTTCCAGGCGCGGCTCGAGCGCTACCTGTTCGACCGCTCCGAGGAGGGACGCGCGGTGCGCGTGGGCGAGAAGGAGGTCTCGGAGCAGGCGGAGATCGTCCGTCGCTACGCCGACCTCTTCAGCCGCGCGCAGCTCGACGCGCTCCGCGAGGCGGAGGAGGCCGCCGCCGGCGACGAGCGCGAGCTCCTCTACCGGCTGCGCAAGACGTGCGAGTCGGGGCTGATCTCGGCCGAGCTCACGGAGCGGGAGGACGAGCTCGAGAACCGGCTGCTGGCGGAGCGCGTCACGTTTCGCGGCGAGGAGTTGCCGCTGCGCGCGGCGCAGGCGAAGCTCGCCGTGCTGCCCGCGTACGGCGACCGCGAGGAGCTCGGGGCGCTCCAGGCGGCAGCGGGTGCGGGCTTCAACGACGAGCGGCTCGAGCTGCTCCGCGCGAACGAGGCTCTCGCCTCCGAGTACTCCGGGATCGCCGATGCGATCGAGCGGAACGAGGAGGAGAAGGCGATCTCGCTGCGCGAGCTCTCGCGTGCGCTGAAGCAGGCGAGCGACGACGGGCGCCCCGCGTACGAGCGGCTGCGCGGTCGGTGGTTCGAGACGCTGCTCGGCGACGAGCGCGAAGACGTGCCTTCGAGCTACCACACCGCCTGGATGCGGAGGTTGTCGCCGCTCGAGTCGACGTACACGAGGGAGCGCGCGACGGAGATCTGCCTCGAGACGCTGGGTGCGCTCGGCTTCGACCTCGCCGCGCAGCCGAACATCAGGCTCGACCTCGACGACCGTCCGCAGAAGTCGCCGCGTGCGTGTGTGATCGCGAGCGATCCGCCGAAGGTCGTGCATCTGATCACGCGGGCGCAGGGCGGGCTGCACGACTACCAGGCCTTCCTACACGAGGCGGGGCACGCGTTGCACTACGGCGGCTGCGACCCCACGCTCCCCTACGTCTTCCGGCGCATCTCCCGCGACCACGCCTTGACCGAGATCTACTCGTACATCGCCGAGGCGATCACACGGGAGCCCGAGTGGCACGAGCTGCACTTCGGGCTGGACGCGGAGCAGGCCCGCGAGAACGCCGAGGCGACGACGTTCCTCGAGGCGCTGCTGTTCCGCCGGTACGAGGCGAAGCTCCGCTACGAGCTCGACTTCTGGGGACGGTTCGACCGCGACGGCGGGGACGCGGACGTCTACGAGCGCGAGCTGACCGCGGCGACGGGCATCCGCTACCGGCGCGACGCGTACCTCTCCGACATGGACGCCGGCTTCTACTCCGCCGACTACCTGCGGGCGTGGATCCGCTCGGCGCAGCTGCGGCGCCACCTCGTCGAGCAGGTCGGCGACGACTGGTGGCGGAACCCCGGGACGGGCGAGCTCCTGCGCGACCTCTTCCGCGAGGGGACGAAGCCGACGAGCGAGGAGATCGCCGGCCGGCTGGGCTACGACCCGCTCGACTGCGGGCCGCTGCTGCACGAGCTCGGCGCGTAGCAGTCTTTACCCAGGTTCGCGGGGAGACCGGTGGAAGGACCGGTCTCCCCGCTGCCACGGCCGCTAGAGCCAGACGGTGATCTTCTTCGCGGTGAAGGAGAGGCCGTCCGGCTGCGCGATCGCCCGCACCTGGGCGATCACGTCCAGCCCGCCGTCGGGTGAGGCGTCGAGCAGCGCCCCGATCGCCGAGCACGGGACCGTCGACGAGACGGAGTGCTTGATCTCGAAGCACGTCGCGTTGCCCGCGTCGACCTCGAACGTCGCCGAGTCGAGCTCCTGGTGGAGGTACGCGGCCCAGCTGTCCGGCATCCGCGAGGCGATGTCGTTCATCGTCGCGTCGAAGACGAGCCCGTTGACGTCCTCGAGGTTGAGGTTCAGCCTGACGTTCTTGGTGAACAGCTTGGGCGGTGCCGGGACCGTCGGCGGGCTGGCGTTCGCCCAGTCCGACGGCGGGCTGACCACGGCGCCCGTGCCGGGGTCGATCCAGACGGTGACCTTCTTCGCGGCGAAGTCGAGCGACCCGTCGGCGTTCGCCACGGGCCGAGCCTGGATGACGGCGTCGATCCCGCCGGTGGGCTGGGCGTCGAGCAGGGCCCCGATCGCGGAGCAGGGCACTGCGGCGGCCGTGTTCCCGATCTCGAAGCACTGCGCCTGCGACACGTCGACGCCGAACGTCGTGTCGCCGACCGACTGGGACAGGTACGCGGCGGCATCCGACGGAGTGGTCGACGCGATGTCGTTGAGCGTCGTGTCGAAGACGGGTGAGTTCCAGTCCTGCAACGTGACGGACAGGCGGTAGCTCTTGTCGAAGAACCCCGCCGGCGCGCCGGAGTCGGCGCGGACGACCGCAGCCCCCACCAGGGCGAGGGCGGCGACCGCGATCAGGAGGAGCGTGCGGCGCATCGTGGTTCCTTTCGTCGAACGACAGGTACGCCGGCTTCGAGCGAGGGACCGCCGCCGACTTGCCTCGAATCACTCCCCCGGGTGATTTGCACGGGAACCCAGGCAAGTTTTGCTTCGCGCACTGCTCGTAGCGGTGGAGGGCACAGCGGTGGAGGCAAGTCCACACTTCCGACCGACCGACGAGGAGCTCGCCGCCCGTACGGCTGCGGGTGACCGCGCGGCGTTCGAGGAGCTCTATCGGAGGTACGCCGGGGCGCTCGCCTCGTACGCGCGCCGGATCGTGCGCGACCGCGGCGAGGCGGAGGACGTCGCGCAGACGGCGATGCTGAACGCCTACCGGGCGATCGCCGACGGCCGCGCGCCGCGGCACGTCAAGCCCTGGCTGTACAAGATCGCGTTCCACGCCGCGCTCGCGGCGCGCCGCAAGCGCGTCGACGTTCCGGAGGAGCTCGTCGAGCCGGCGGGCGCCGAAGAGGGCGACTCCCGCGCGGCGCGCGAGTCGCTGCTGCAGGGGCTGGCGGCGCTGCCGGAGCGGCAACGCCGCGTGTACCTCCTCCGCGAGCTGCGCGGTCTCACCGTCTCCGAGATCGGCGCCGAGCTGTCGCTCCGGAACGAGCAGGTGGAGCAGGCGCTGTTCGCGGCCAAGAACCGCCTGGCCGAGTGGATCAGCTTCGGCGCGCCGCTCACCTGCGGCCTCGTGCGCACCTCGACGTCGCTCGAGCTCAGCGGCGGCGAGCGCCGCGCCGTCAAGGCGCACCTGCGGTCGTGTGAGGGCTGCCGGGGTCAGTTCGGCGCCTCGGGGATCGCACGGTCGCTCGGCTCGTACCTGTCCGGCTTCCTCGGCCGGATGGTCGGGATGCTGCCCGCCGCGGGCGCTCCGATGGCCGCGAAGGTCGGTGCGCTCGCGACGACGGCCGTGATCGGGGCCGCGCTCGGCGATCCGCGGCTCGTGCGGCACTTCCTGCCGATCGTCTCGAGGGCGTCGGCGGCGGAGGCCGCGCCGAGCCACGCGGTCGTGGCCGCGATCCCCGTGGCGCTCCGGCTCACCCCGGCGGACGTCGTCCCCGCGTTCGTCCGCGACAGCGCCCCGGGCGGCGGCGACCGGACTCGTCCGGTTGCCGGCGACGCGTTCCTCGCCGCCGCCGCGGCCGGCGCGCGCGGCCCGGGGACCGGCGGCACGTCGGTTCCGCCGATCACGACGACGACTGCGGCGACGACGACGGACGGATCGTCGGCGACGGGCTCGACGGACGCGACGACGACCGATCAGGGGCCGGTCGACCCGAACGCCGGCGACGGCTCCGACACGTCCGACAGCGCGGACACAGCGAGCGCCGACAGCGGCGACGGGTCGGACCCCGCCGCGGATCCCGCGGCGACGGACTCCTCGACCGACCCGACGGCGACGGACCCGACCGCGACCGACCCGACGGCGAC
>CAZBYA010000045.1:15280-22425 GCA_964496175.1 uncultured Gaiellales bacterium
GACGGACACGACCGTGACGGACACGACCGTGACGGACACGACCGCGATCGACACCACCGCGATCGACACGACCGTGACGGACACGACCGCCACGGATACGACTAGCGCCGCTTCCGGGCCCTGACCTGGTCTCGCAGCAGCGAGTCGACGACGACGCCGAGCAGGAACGCGATCGCCGCCACGTGCAGGTACATCAGCAGCAACACGACGCCGGCGAGGGCGCCGTAGAACGACGAGTAGGAGACGGCGCTGACGTACGCGCCGAAGCCGATCGTCGCCACGATCCAGCAGACCGTGCAGAGGCCGGAGCCGACGCTGACCCACTCGAGCGGACGCTTCTTCGCGGGCACGAAGCGGATCAGCATCGCGTTCGCCAGCAGGAGCAGCACGACGGCGGCGAACCAGCGCCCGGCGAAGAGGAGCACGGCGAGCACGCCGGCCGCATGCAGCAGCTTGCCGCCAAGGACGACGACGAGCGCGCCGAGCAAGGCCGCCGCGACCAGCGCGCCGGCGCCGATCGACGTGACCATGCGGCGCCGCCACGAGCGGTCCTCACGCGTCTCGTAGACGGCGTTCAGCGGCTGCATGAGCGAGCGCAGGGCCGCGCCGGCGCCCCACAGCGCGACGAGCAGGCCGCCGGTCAGCCAGAACCCGCGCTTCGCGTTCATCACGCGGCGGGCGGTGCGGTCGGCGATCGCGAAGGCGTCGTGCGAGAGGTGCCGGTGGAGGACCGGCGCGATGTGGTGGGTCCACACCGACTGTGCGCCGAACACCCCGAGCCCGGCGAGGAAGAGGAGCGCGAGCGGGACGACCGCGTAGAGCACCTGGAACGCGATCGCGCTCGAGTACGTGAGGAGGTCGTGCTTCGCGAACACCTTCGCGATCGCACCGAGGCCGCGGCGGACGCGCCGCCGCGTGAGCCGGCGCAGCTCGAGCGTCGCGAGGTCAGCGAGCACGCGCGTCCTGGGCGACACGTTCGAGCGCGCCCGCGACCTGCTTCGCCGCGCGCTCCTCTTCGGCGAGGCTCGGGCGCAGCAGCTCCGCCACCTCCTCGGGCACGAGGACGAGCACCGCGCGGTACGCGGCGATCTCCCAGTGCTCGGTGTGCAACGCCGCCTGCGCGTGGAAGACGTCGGCGAGCCTCGGCTCCTTGACCTGCTGCGCGAGCTCTCCGTGCTGCTGCACCGAGCTCTCGAACGGCCGCGAGAGGTTCGCCGACGGCGCCGCCTCGAGCCGCCGGAACGCCGTCTCGAGCCGCTCGACGTGCTCCTTCGTCTCGTCGAGGTGACTGCGCAGCGCCTGCGCGAGCTCCTCGTCGTGCACCGCCTCGGCGAGGTTCTGCAGCACCTCGTGCGTGAGCCGGCGCTCGACGTGCAGCAGCTCGCCGAGCAGAAGCAGCATCAGGTCGCGCGGGTTCGAGACGCCGCCGGGCATCAGTGCTCCACGCGCTTGTCCGCGAGCAGGGTGGCGCAGCGGTCGGCGAGCGCCATGATCACGAGGGCGGGGTTGGCGGCGCCCTGCGTTGGCAGGACGGAGCCGTCGACGACGAGCAGGTTGTCGACGCCCCAGACGCGGTGGTTCGCGTCGACGACCGAGTCGTCCGGAGTGAACCCCATCCTGCACCCGCCGACGAGGTGCGCGTATCGGTCGATCGTCAGCGTGTCCTGCGCGTCCGCGCCCTCCCAGATTTCCGCGAGCACGTTCTTCGCGTAGGCGATCACGGCCTTGTCGTTCTCGCAGAGGCTGTAGTTGAACTGCGCGACCGGCATCCCGTTCGCGTCGGCGTCGTCGGCGAGCGTGACGCGGTTCTCCGGCTGCGGCAGCAGTTCGGCGAGGATGCCGAGCACCGTCCAGTGGTTGTAGTCGCGCATGTACTCGCGCAGCGACTGCCCCCAGTGTCCCTCTGCCAGGACGTGCTCCGCCCAGCCGATCGGGAGCGGCGCGATCGTCTGGATCGAGAATCCGCGCGCGAAACCGCGCCGCTCGTCGGTCTCGTAGAACTGCTCGGAGGAGATCTCGGGCGGCGGCGCCTTGTACATCCGCATCAGTTCCGGGAAGCGGGCCGCCGTCTGCGTCGCGCCCTGCACCATCACGTAGCGGCCGACCGCGTCGCTTCCATTCCCGATGCCGTGCGGGTGCGCCGGGCACGCCGAGTTGAGCAGTAGGCGCGGCGTCTCGATCGCGTAGCCGCAGACGGCGACGGCCTCCGCGCGCTGGAAGCGCTCCTTGCCGCCGGTGACGTAGCGGACGCCGGTCGCGCGCCGGCCGGCGTCGTCGAGCTCGACGCGCGTGACCATGGAGTCCGCGCGGATCTCGCAGCCGTGCTCGATCGCGTCCGGGAAGTGCGTGATCAGCGGCGAGGCCTTGGCGTTCACCTTGCACCCCTCGAGGCAGAAGCCGCGGTAGATGCAGTGCGGGCGGTGGCCGAACGAGCCGTTGGTGATCGCGACGGGACCGACGCGCATCTCGATCCCGTAGTTGCGGGCGCCCTCCCAGGCCTTTGCAGCGGCGCCCGCGATCATGTGCGGCCCGTGCGGGTAGTCGTGCGGGTCGCCCCACGGCCAGCGCTCGCCGGCGACGGGGAGCTCGCGCTCGACGCGCTCGAACGACTCCTTGAGGTCCCAGTAGGAGATCGGCCAGTCGACGGCGACGCCGTCGCGCGTCCGCACCTCGAAGTCGGACGGGTGCAGGCGCGGCACGTACCCCGCGAAGTGCGTCATCGAGCCGCCGACCCCGACGCCGGAGTTGTTCTTGCCCATCTCGATCGGGTCGCTGCCGGAGATGACCCGCTTCTCGGTCCAGTAGAGCCCGCCGGAGCCCTTCTCGTCGCTGACCCAGTCGCGGTCGGGGTCCCAGAGCGGCCCCTTCTCGAGCACGACCACCTTCCAGCCCTTGCGCGCGAGCCGCTGCGCGAGCACGCCGCCGCCGGCGCCCGCGCCGACGACGACGAGGTCGACGGTGTCCTCGTCGCGGTAGCGCGCCATCCGGTCGAGGTTCTGAAGCCCGCGCTTGTGCTGGTCGAGCAGGAAGGGCGAGTCGTTGTCCTTCGGCATCGCCAACGAGCCCTTGGCGTACCTCATTCAGCCCACATCCGTTCATCCGGTCGCGATCGGCGCCGCAATGCAAGGACGCAGGATGCGCCGATAGTGGTGCTATCGGTGCATCCGAGGACGCGGCAGGGCGCCGTCGAGCGCGGGCGGAGGGACGCCTTGTGGGCTGGATGGGGTGCGCCGTCAAGCACTAGTCCAGCCCCCTGCTGGAGACGTCCCTGACGGGGTCGACGTGCACCGTCTCGTCCGCCTCCCACGACTCCTTCTCGCCGAGGTGCGGCGAGCCGAAGGCGCCGTAGCCGCGCGGGTAGGCGGGGCCTCCGAAGCCGATCTCGTTCCACGCCCACGGGTGGGAGTAGAAGGCCTGCACGACGTAGCGCATCACGACCGACCACGCGCGCGAGACGTTGAGCGTGTCCCAGGCGCCGCCGTGCAGGTCGGCCTTCGAGAAGCGGTGCACGATGCCGGTCTGCGCCTCGAGCGGCGCCGCCCCGAACGAGTCGAAGGTGAGCCGGCGCGCCTCCTCGCCGAGCCCGCGCGCGACACGCCGCCACGTCTCGGCGTCGTCGGGCAGGTCGAAGTACTGGTACCCGTCGCGCTTGCCGGAGCCGAGCTTCTCGTCGACGTACGAGAGCACCGGCACGCGCGGCTCCGAGTCCTGCGCGGTGACGACGTCGCAGAACGCCTTCAGGGTCTCGACCTCGTCGCCCTGGAAGAACCGGATCGGCGGCACGTTCTCGACGCGGTCGAGCACGACACGGCGCGTCACCTCGTCCCAGTGGCCCTGCTGCGAGAGCACGTCGTACTCGGGATAGCGCCCGACCATCTGTGGGGTGACGCCGCGGCGCTGCTTCGGCAGCCGCTGCGGGTCGGCGTGCGCCTCCTCCTCGATGCTCACTTCTCGCGCCGCACGATCGCCGCGGCGAGGCCGAGCGCGCCGACCAGGCAGAGCGAGCCCGGCGCGAGCAGGGGCGGCCCCATCACGAGGTTGTAGTGCGCCTCGCCGAAGCCGCCGGGCCGCTTCCGCACGCCCTGGAAGTGCGTGACGATGCCGGCGAGCCCGTCGAGGAAGTAGAGGCCGCTGACGACCGGGAGCGCGGTGCGCGCCGCCTTCTCGGAGGCGAAGCCGGCGACACCCGCGGCCGTGAGCGGCGGCGTCAGGAGCAGGGGCGTCCACATCCACTTGTCGCCGAACGAGCCTTTGTAGTGCTCGAAGTAGATCTCGGCGCCGAGGGCGGGCGCGGACATCGCGGTGGTCATGGCGAGCAGCCGCTGCACGCGGCCCTCCCGGATGTTGCGGAGCATGCGCAGGATCACGCCGCCCACCTCTGCGCGTCGGCCCGCTTCAGCGTCAGGCCGTGGCCGGGCCGCGAGCGGTCGGGGACGAGCGCGCCGCCGACGGGGGAGAGGACGCCGTCGAAGAGCAGCGACTCGATGCGGACGTGGTCGTGGAAGTACTCGAGGTGCCGGAGCCGGTCGACGCCGCAGAGCGCGTGCGCGGCGAGCTGCGGCGCGCAGTGGCCGGAGAGGTCGAGGTCGTGCGCGGCGGCGAGGCCGTTCACCCGCAGGAGGCCGGTGATGCCGCCGCAGCGCGTCACGTCCGCCTGGAGGCAGTCGACCGCGCCGAGCAGGTTGCGGAAGTCGGCGAGGACGTAGCCGTACTCGCCGGCCGCGACGTCGGGCGGCACCTGCTCGCGGACGAGACGCAGACCCTCGGAGTCCGCGGACGAGACGGGCTCCTCGAACCAGCGCACGTCCCACTCCTCGGCGTAGCGGCGGCCCCAGCGGATCGCCTCCTTCGCCGGGAAGGCGCCGTTCGCGTCGACGTACAGCTCCGTGCCGGGCCCGATCGCCTCGCGCGCGGCGTCGAGCCGCTGCGGGTCGAACGCCGGGTCGCGCCCCAGCTTCATCTTCACGCGCGGGATTCCCTGCTCGACCCAGCCTGCGAGCTGCTCGGCGAGCCGGTCGAGCGTGTACGAGCAGAAGCCGCCGCTGCCGTAGACCGGCACGCGGTCGTGGCACGCCGGCAGGAGCTCGACGAGCGGCACGCCGAGCAGGCGGGCGCGCAGGTCCCAGAGCGCGAGGTCGACGGCGGAGAGGGCGCACCACGCGATGCCGGGACGCCCGGCGTTGCGAAGCCGCGCTCCCATCTCCAGCCAGAGCGCGCCGTGCTCCCCGACCGGGCGGCCGCGGACGACGTCGGCGAGCAGCTCGTCGACGACCTTGCCGGCCGCGGCCGGAGCGTACGTCCAGCCGAGCCCGCGCACCGCGCCGGAGCGCGCCTCGACGACGACAACCGTCGTCGAGTCCCATTCGAGCGTGCCGTCGGACTCCGGCTCGTCGGTCGGGACGGTGAAGCAGGAGACGTCGAGAGCGTCGATCTCCGCTCCGGTGCCGGCCAAGCCGGCACCTGCGCTCCTTGGCGGCTCCGTCAAGCCTACGCCGCCCGTCACCGGCCCGGCAGGAACTCGAGCACCTTCTGCTTGAACGACTCCGTGATCATCGCGCGGGCGTTCGGGTCGCCGCCCTTCAGCGCCGACACGAAGTGCTTCGCCTGCTCGACCGTGATGTGCGGCGGTAGCGGCGGCACCTCCGGATCGGTGACCGCGTCGATCACGAACGGCCGGTCGGCGGCGAATGCCTCCTCCCAGGCGGCGTCGATCGCGTCGGGTGACTCGATGCGGACGCCGTCGAGGCCGATCATGCGGGCGAAGTCGGCGTAGTGCACGTCCGGGATGCGCTGCGTCATCGGGTTCTTCGGGTCGCCTTCCATCGCACGCTGCTCCCAGGTGACCTGGTTGAGGTCCTGGTTGTTGAGCACGAGCACGACCAGGCGCGGGTCGGCCCACCGGTCGCGGTACTTGGCGGCGGTGATCAGCTCGGCCATGCCGTTCATCTGCATCGCGCCGTCGCCGACCAGCGCGACGGCGGGCCGGTTCGGGTGCGCGAACTTGGCGGCGATCGCGTAGGGGACGCCGGGGCCCATCGTCGCGAGCGTCCCCGAGAGCGACGCGAGGTGCGACGGACCGAGCTTCAGGTCGCGCGCGAACCAGTTGGCGGACGAGCCGGAGTCGGCGGCGATGATCGCGTCGTCCGGAAGGTGCTTGTTCAGCTCCCAGAAGAGCCGCTGCGGGTTGATCGGGTCGGCGTCCTGCATGGCGCGGTCCTCGATCAGCCGCCACCACTCGCTGATCTCGTCCTCGAGCTGCTGGCGCCAGCCCCGCTCGGTCTTGTGCTCGACGAGCGGGATCAGCTCCTCGAGCGTCGCCTTCGCGTCGCCGATCAGGCCGAGCTCCATCGGGTAGCGGATGTTCAGCATGCGGCCGTCGAGGTCGATCTGCACGCCGCGCGCCTTGCCCGGCTCCGGCAGGAACTCGGAGTAGGGGAACGACGACCCGACCATCAGCAACGTGTCGCACTCGTTCATCAGCGTCCAGCTCGGCTTCGTGCCGAGCAGGCCGATCGGGCCGGCGCAGTAGGGGAGGGTGTCGTCGATCACGGTGCGGCCGAGCAGTGCCTTGGAGACGCCGGCGCCGAGCTTGTCGGCGATCTGCATCACCTCCTCGTGCGCGCCCAGGGCGCCGCGGCCGACGAGGATCGCGACCTTCTTGCCCTCGTTGAGGATCGAGGCGGCGCGCTGGAGCTCGCTGCGCTGCGGCACGACCCGCGGCGCGTTCCAGCCGGGGGAGGAGTGGATGGTGCCGTGCTTGTGCGGCGGGTCCGGCTCCGCCGGCGCCTCGGCGAGGTCGTTCGGGACGATCACGCAGGTGACGGTCCGCTGGTCGAGCGCGATCCGGTGCCCGCGGTCGATCAGGTGCCGGATCTGTGCCGGGTCGCTCGCCATCTGGCAGTACTCGTGCGCGACGTCCTTGAAGAGCGTCTGGAGATCGACCTCCTGCTGGTAGTGGCCGCCGAGCGCCGCCCGCGACTGCTGGCCGACGATCGCCAGGACGGGCGCGTGGTCGAGCTTCGCGTCGTAGAGGCCGTTCAGGAGGTGGATCGCGCCGGGGCCCGAGGTGGCGAGGCAGACGCCGACCTCGCCGGTCCACTTCGCATGCGCGCACGCCATGAACGCCGCCATCTCCTCGTGGCGCG
>CAZBYA010000046.1:0-16624 GCA_964496175.1 uncultured Gaiellales bacterium
TCGAGCGCGTGCAGCGGCTGCGCCCGATCGCGGACGGGCTCGGGCTCACGATGGCCCAGCTCGCGCTCGCCTGGGCGCTGCGTGAGCCGAACCTCGCCGCGGTGATCGTCGGGGCGTCGCGGCCGGAGCAGGTCGCCGACAACGCCGCCGCGTCCGGCGTCGAGCTCGACGCGGCGACGCTCGCCGCGATCGACGAGGCTCTCGCCGCATGAACCGCAAGCTCGTCGTCTTCGTGCCGCCGGAGGCGCTCGACTCGGTGCGCGACGCCGTCTTCGCCGCGGGCGCCGGACGCATCGGCGCGTACGAGCGCTGCTCCTGGTACGCGGAGGGGACGGGCACGTTCCTCGGCGGCGAGGGATCGTCGCCGACCGTCGGTGAGCGCGGGGTTGAGGAACGCGTGCCGGAGCTGCGGCTCGAGACCGTATTCCCGGCGGAGCGGCAGGACGCCGTCGTCGCCGCGTTGCGCGGCGCGCACCCGTACGAGGAGCCTGCGTTCGACGTCTACGAGCTGCTCGCGTGAAGGCGCGGCTGTACACGGACGGCGGCGCGCGCGGCAACCCCGGCCCGGCCGCGTACGCGTACGTGCTCGAGGCGGAGGACGGGACGATGCTCGCGTCCCACGGCGAGACGATCGGGATCGCCACCAACAACGTCGCCGAGTACAGCGGGCTGATCGAGGGGTTGCGCAAGGCGCTCGAGCTCCACGTGCCCGAGGTCGAGGTCCTCTCCGACTCGGAGCTGATGGTGAAGCAGATGCGCGGCGAGTACCGCGTCAAGAACGAGGCGCTGCGCGGGCTCTCGCTCGAGGCGGCGGCGCTGGCGCGGCGGGTCGGTCGCGTCGAGTACACACACGTGCGGCGGGCGCACAACGACCTTGCCGACCGGCTCGTCAACGAGGCGCTGGACGCGGCATGAACGTGCGCCATCCCTTCGGGCGGGCGATCGCCGCCGGCGACGAGGACGCCGCGCTCGCGACGCTGTCCCCCGACGTCGAGTTCCGCAGCCCGGCCGTCTACCGGCCGTACCGCGGCAAGGAGCAGGTCGAGCAGGTGCTGCGCCTCGTCGCCACCGTCTTCGAGAACTTCCGCTACACGAACGAGTGGCGGGAGGGGCGGACGACGATCCTCTTCTTCGAGGCGAACGTCGGCGACCGCGAGCTGCAGGGGATCGACATCCTCGAGGACGGCGACGACGGCCTGATCGAGCGGTTCACGGTGATGATCCGGCCGCTGTCCGGCCTCCAGGCCGTCGCGCAGACGATGGCCGCACGCCTCGGCTAAACTGGCGGCCCACGCGGATGTAGCTCAGTTGGCTAGAGCGTCTGCTTGCCATGCAGAAGGTCGTGGGTTCGAGTCCCATCATCCGCTCTCAGGACTAGAGCCAAAGAGAAGGCCCCGTGCGGGGCCTTCGGTGTCTCTGAGGGGTCACGGGTCATCGTCCTAATGGCTCAGCCCGGCGTAGTTCACGTGGTAGACGTCGATTGGGCAGTTGAGCCAGTCGAGGCCGACGTCGCCGATGGAGAACGTCGCCGAGCCGTCGCCCGGCGTTGAGCCGTCGAGGCTCGGCTCCGTTGTGGTGTAGGAGGACGTCGTCCCGGCGTCGGTGCAGGTGTCAGGCCCCCCGACCCCGCCGGAAAAGGCGCCAATCAGCGCAGGCGGGACGTGGATGATCGGACGCGGCGAGGGATTCGGAATGCTGAGGATCGCGGTGAAGACGACTGGATCGTTGAGCTGGAGCGAGCCGTCGCAGTTGCTGACGCACGTCGCCCAGTGGACGGTTCCGTCGCCGCTGACGCTGCATGAAGCCGAAAACGGAGCCGAACTCGCGGCCGTCGTGGTTCCGCATGCGCCTGCCTCACCGGCGACGTCCATCGGGAAAGCGATCTGGAGCACGCCACCCGGGGCGTAGCGGGCGTCCGTCAGATCGACCGACACCGTCACGACCTGCTGGCCGCCTCCCGCGGGGACGAGCCGTGTGTCGACCGAGCGGCTGGAATCGAACCCCGGCGTCGTGCGGGTGACGATCGACGACGGCAGCGCCAGGCTCATGACTTGACCGGGGGCGAGGCTGCTCTGGCTCTGGGTGACCGGGAAACCGCTGATGCCGGGGAAGTCCGACGAGGGGTACCCGCTGTTCACCGTGATCGACGGGTTGGTCAAGGATCCCTGGCTGAAGATCGAGAAGAGCCAGCTCGTGCTGAAGTCGAGCTTCGACGACGCTCGAACGGGTCTCATGCCCGCTGTCCAGAACGTCAAGTTGCGCTGGGAGACGCCCTCCGGGCCCGAGAAGGTGCCTGCCTGCGCGGCCCAGCCTACGCCGACGGTGACCGCCAACGCGGCGAGCGTGACCAGAAGCGTCTTCTTCATGCCCTCGACCCTCCTCGGGGATTGTGCGAGAAGCTACATCGGAGTCCGCTGTAGGTCAATAGCGTCGTCCGACTCCGGGGGTCGTGTGCAAGGTTCGGCCTCGACTGGCGTCTTGACGAGTGTCCGCCGGGCGAGTGCAGCCGTGCGTCCGGAAAGGTTCTGACAGGGCTTGGGGGGTCGTTCATGACGGTCGAGGTGGTCGTGATCCTCGCCGGGGTCGGCGCGGCGCTCGCGCTCGCGTTGATCGCGCTCCATTGCCTCCGCGGCCATCTCTGGATGATCCGGCGTCGCCCCGAGCTGCAGAGGCAGTGGCGCTCGCTCGACCGCCGGGCCAGGCGGCAGATCCGCCGCTCGCAGCGGTACGGGGAGGCGCCGCCCCCGGAGCACGCGGCGTTCGCGCTCGCGATCCTGGACGCGATCCAGGAGATCGATGATGAGCGCGGCGCCGCGGCGAGGGCGCGCTTCCGCAGGGTGGTCGCCGGCTACGTCCTCGGCCTGGCCTGCGGGGTGTTCACGATCCGCATCGGCGGCCCGATGGCTCTCGGGGTCGGCGCGTTCGTCGAGGGGTTCTACGCGACGCTGTGCCTGAACGCGCTTCGCGTGTACCTCCAGGACCGCCGCGGCCGGCGGAATCTGCCGCGGGCGCGTGCGGCGGCGCTGCGCGCACTCAGCGGCTGACTATCGTCGAAGCGGCCGTCGCGGCTGGACTTCGGGCTCCGGCTGTGCACATCATCTCGCACTGCGGTCGACCCGGGGAGGGAACCATGTTCGGCACACGCACGCTGCTCGCAGCCCTCGTGGGGGCGGCCGCCCTCGTCGTCGTGGGCGGCGCCTCGGCTGACGGGCACGGCGCAACGGTCTGCGCGCACGGCTGCGCCTACACGAGCATCCAGGCGGCGATCGACGCGGCCGCGCCGGGCGCGACCGTGACCGTCGCGCCGGGGCGCTACGCCGAGAACCTGGTCGTGAGCAAGCCGCTCACGCTCGAGGGGGCTGGAGCGTCGACCGTCCTCTACCCCGCCGTGTCCGGCCCACGCTGCTCGAGCGGCGGCGGCTCGCTCTGCCCGGGCGGCTCCAACATGATCCTGGTGCAGTCGAGCGACGTGACGATCGAGAGCCTGCGGCTCGAGGGCGACAACCCCGCGCTGACGAGCGGCGTCGTCGCGGGTGGAGCGGACCTCGACGCGCGCAACGGGATCATCACCGACTGGCGGCTCCGCACGCCCTTCCACAACGTCGTCGTCACTGACGTCCGGGTCGCCGACATCTATCTGCGCGGCATCTACGCCGGCGACGGCGGGACCTTCTCGTTCACGAACGACCGGGTCGACAACGTGCAGGCGGACCCGGCGTCGATCGCGATGTTCGCGTTCGGCGAGGCCGGTGTGATGGCCGACAACCGCGTCACGAACGCGAGCGACGCGCTCTCCGCGAACTGGTCGCGCGGGACGAGCTTCCTCGGCAACGACGTCTCGAGCTCCGCGAGCGGCATCCACACCGACAACAACGGGGGGTCCGGCGGCGCTGCGGACGTGATCCGCGGCAACTCAGTCCGCGACTGCACGACCGACGGCTACGGCGTCTGGGTCTTCGCCCCGTACGTGTCCGCGACGGTGGACGGAAACCGGGTCTCCGGCTGCGCGACGGCGCTGGCCGCGTTCGGCAGCGGTGCCGCCGGGGCGACGCCGTCGTTCACCGGCAACTCCGCGGAGGGAGGCGACGCGCACACGACCGACCCGAACGGCACGTACGGCGCCTACATTGCGACCGACCTGCTCGGCTGGGGCGCGGCGGACGTGAACGCGACGCTGACGGGCAACACGTTCAGCGGCTTCACGACCGGCCTCCTTGTCACGCAGACGCGGATGTTCTACGGCGGGACGCCGGCCGGGCAGGCGACGGTCGCGGCGCACGGCAACGTCTTCGAGGACAACGGCACCGGCGCCTTCGGCGACGTGGGGACGGTGGTGACCGCCGACGGCAACTGGTGGGGCTGCCCCGACGGCCCGAACGGCGGCGGCGACTGCCAGACCGCCGGCGGCACCGTCCAGTACACGCCGTGGCTGACCCGGCGGCCGGACACGGGCGAGCACTAGCGACAACCGACGCGGGATGCGCGGCGCCGTGCCCGAGCTGCATCGGCTCCCGAAGCTTCTCTCTTTCGGCGGGGTTGACAGCGGCTGTCGCAGGGGTGTTACGTCCCTGCCTATGCGCCGGACGGGGATCGCAGTCGGCACGGTTCTGGTCGTCGCGCTGCTGAGCGGCTCGGGGCTCGCGGGCGCGCGCTCGTCGAGCGCGCTCACGATCAAGATCCCGCTGCCGCCGCCGAACTCGGCGAAGGCGAGCAAGCTCACGATCAAGAGCGCGGGCCCGATCACCGTCTCGGCGCTGAACCAGGCGCAGCTCGGCTCGAAGCTGAACACGCAGGCGATCGCCGTGATCGGCCCGAAGACCGGCGGTACCTACACCGTCCTGATCTTCATCCACCGGTTCACGCCCGTTCAGGGATTCCGGGCCACCGCTGCCGCACGCGGTGAGGAAGACGCGACGATCGACGTCAACAGCCCGCAGGGCTTCCCCCACCTGGTCCAGGCTGTCCTGAACTGGGGCAGGGACTGCGCCGGCATGCAGAAGACCGGCTACTTCGGCGACGCCATCTGGGGCAAGCAGCTGATGGCGAACCTCGTCAAGGCGATGAACTCGCCGCCGGAAGAGCAGCTCGACAACACGATCAACAACCTGTGCGCGGGGGCCGAAGCGGACGACCCGGGCTCTTCCTGAGCCGGCGCCCCGAAGCCGCCGAACCCCTGGCTCACGCAAGCGGGTGATTGGCGAGTCTCCGCGCGGGGTATACGGTCAGCCGACGATGGGGGGTTGGGGACGCCGGCTTGCTGCTCTGGTCGCGGTCGCTGCCTGCGCCGGCGCTGCGTCCGCCGCTCTGGCCGCCACGTCCGCCGCGCCGCTCGCGGGAACCTGGACGGGCGTGGTCTCCGGTCATCCCGGCTACCGCATCACGATCGTCGTCGACGCCCGCGAGACCGCCGGCAGCTGGCGGATCAGCGCCGCCTGCCACGGCCCGCTGACGCTCGACGGCATCTCGAGCGGCTACCACCACTACCGCCGCAGGCTCGCCCCCGGCGCGAGCTGCGTCCGGGGGATCGTCGGCGCCGTCGACTGCCTCAAGCCGGCCGGCGCCAACCTGGACGACGCCGTCACCGCCGCGCCGAACGGCGGGTGGGGCGCGAGCGCCACGCTGCGCCGCGTCCGCTCCTAGCGCCTACGGCGCGTTCGGCCTGACGGCGCCGTAGGCGACGGTGAAGCCGTTCGCGTCGAGGTCGGACGGCGTCGAGACGGTGACGCCGTTCTGCTCCATCACGACGCGGGAGACGTCGCCGGCGGTGGGGTCGATCGCGAGACCGCTGAAGGTGACGGGCGAGAAGGTCGCGAGGTTCTCGACCTGGCCGCTCGTCGCGTCGGTCGGCGCCTCGACGATCCACTCGGCCGACGTCGCGGGGCCGCTCCAGGGATCGCTCTCCGAGTAGGTCTGGCCGCTCGTGGCGTCCGTCATCTGCACGCTCCAGGTTCCCGGCGACGACTGGGCGAGCGTGACGGTCACCCTGTCGCTCGCGTTGACGACGAGCGGCGCGAACACCGCGGGCTGCGGGTAGAGCTCGATCCAGGCGTAGACGAGAAAGTCGTTCGTGGCGGCGGTGTACTTCTCCGTGATCCCCGCCTGGATGATCGAGGGGTTGCTGGACGAGGTGCCGTCGATTCCGACCCACTCGGACGTCGTCCCGTCCTGCGAGGCGCTGGCCAGGCTCGGGACGGTGAAGGTGCCGGTCACGCCGGTGTACGGGCCGCCCGTGAGCACGTAACCCGACCAGTTCGTGCTGAGCGAGGACGGGACCGTCCCGCTCGGCGGCGGCGCGGCGGCGACCGCCAGGGTGAACGAGCCCGTCGCCGTGTGGCCGGCGCCGTCCGTCACCTGGACGGAGAACGACGAGCGGCCGGC
Organism: uncultured Gaiellales bacterium; assembly: GCA_964496175.1. GTDB lineage: Bacteria > Actinomycetota > Thermoleophilia > Gaiellales > Gaiellaceae > PALSA-600. The sequence goes on from CAZBYA010000046.1 coordinate 6,379, forward strand.
GCTCGTCGGGGTGCCGGAGAGCGTGCCGGCGCCCGCGAGCGTCAGGCCGGACGGAAGCGTCCCCGACGTCACCGTCCAGCTGTAGCGGCCGCTGCCGCCGCTCGCCGCGAGCGTCGTCGAGTAGGCGGCGCCGACGACGCCTGCCGGCAGCGCCGTGCTGCTCGAGATCGCAAGCGGCTGAGCCGGGGTGGGGGCCGGCGCCGGCGCCTGGGCGGCGGCCTGGGCGACGGCGATCGTGCGGACGCTGCGGTGGCCTGCCCGGTCACCTGCCGTGACCCGGAAATGGATGATCGCCGCCGACCGCAGCAGGTTCGGCTGCACGGGCATGAGCGCGGTCGCCTGGCCGCCGGCGCACGCGACCGTGCGGACGAGCGCGAACGGGGCGGAGCCGAACTGCTGTCCCTCGAAGCTGCACCGCGCGGCGCCGCGGACCCGCACCTGCACCAGCACCACGCCCCCGGCGTTCGGGATCGGCCTCGGAGACGCCGTCAGCGAGACGATCGAGGGCCGTGCAGAGGTCGCCGCCGACGCCTCTCCCGGGGGCAGCGCGCACAGCAGCAGCCCGCCTGCGGCGAGCGCAGCCGCCACCCTCGCCCCCGTCAACCCCATCGCCCAGCCCTCCGCTTGCTCGACACCGACCCGTCTCCACGATTGTCCAGACGCCGCCGGCCGTCAACGGGGGCCGGCTACCGAAGCATCGGCAGGCGTGGGCTGGACGTTTAGCCCGGGGTGATCGCGCGGGGTCGGCGCATCGGCGTTTCCACGCACTCCGCGTTTGACGCCGCGCGCGGCAGCCTGTAGATGATCCGGATGCGCGCGATCCCGGACGACGTCTTCGCCGAGCTCCGCGGGGCCGCCCGCGACCACCTCTGGCTGCACTTCACCCGCATGGGCGCCCACGAGCCGCCGATCATCGTCCGCGGCGACGGCTGCTACCTCGAGGACCTCGAGGGCCGGCGCTACCTCGACGCCCTCGCCGGCCTCTTCTCCGTGAACATCGGCTACGGCTTCGGCGAGGAGATCGGGCAGGCCGCGCTCGAGCAGATGCGCGAGCTGCCCTTCTACACCAACTGGTCGTACGCGCACCCGCGCGCGATCGAGCTGGCGAAGGAGGTCGCGGCGCTCGCCCCCGGCGACCTCAACCGCGTCTTCTTCGTCTCCGGCGGCTCCGAGGCGGTCGAATCCGCGTGGAAGCTCGCGCGCCAGTACTACGCCGCGCGCGACGGCTCCGTCCGCCACAAGGCGATCGCCCGCCACATCGCGTACCACGGCACGACGATGGGCGCGCTCTCGCTGAACGGGATCCCGGCGCTGCGGGCGCCGTTCGAGCCGCTCGTCCCCGGCGTGCGCCACGTCCGGAACACGCACCGCTACCACCGCCCGCCCGGCGAGACCGAGGAGGAGTTCACCGCGCTGTTGCTCGACGACCTCGAGCAGGCGATCCTCGCGCTCGGCCCCGAGACGATCTGCCTCGTGCACATGGAGCCGGTGCAGAACGCCGGCGGCGCGCTCGTCGCGCCCGCGGGCTACTGGCAGGGCGTGCGCGCGCTCTGCGACGAGTACGACATCCTCCTCTCCGCCGACGAGGTGATCACCGGCTTCGGCCGGCTCGGTCACTGGTTCGCCTCGGAGCGTTACGACATCCGCCCCGACATCATCACGTCGGCCAAGGGGCTCTCCTCGTCGTACGCCGCGATCGGCGCGGTGATCGCCTCGGACCGCGTGATGGAGCCGTTCCTCGAGGAGTCGTCGAGCTACGCGCACGGCATCACCTTCGGCGGCCACCCGGTGATGTCGGCGATCGCCCTCAAGAACATCGAGATCATGAAGCGCGAGCGCCTGAACGAGCACGTGCTCGCGAACGAGGGCGCCTTCCGCGCGACGCTCGAGCAGCTGCTCGAGCTGCCGATCGTCGGCGACGTGCGCGGCGCGGGCTACTTCTACGCGATCGAGCTCGTCAAGGACAAGGAGACGCGCGAGACGTTCTCCGACGAGGAGTGCGAGACCCTCCTCCGCGGCTTCCTCTCGCCCCGCCTCTTCGAGAAGGGGTTGATCTGCCGCGCCGACGACCGCGGCGACCCGGTCGTGCAGATCTCGCCGCCGCTCGTCGCCAGCCAGCACGAGTTCGACCGGATCACGGGCATCCTCGGCGAGGTCCTGCCCGAGGCCTGGCAGCGCATGAGCGCCTAGGCCAGGCAGTACGCCCGGTCGGCGCCCCAGGAGACGGAGACGGCGTCGCCCGCCGCGAGGCGCGGGGCGTCCTCCGCGAGCCGGTGGCTGACGACGCGCCCCGCCGGCGTGTCGACGTGGAACTGCGTGTACATGCCGAGGTAGACGACCTCGGCGACCGTGCCGTGCAGGAGCGAGCCGTCGCCGGCCTCGCCGCCGAGCCGCACCCACTCGGGCCGCACGGCCACGCGCACCTGCGCGCCGGGGCCGATCGACGGCTCCACGCGCGCGACGACCCGGTCGCGCTCCCCGAGCCGCGCCACGGCATAGCCGCCGACCACCTCGTCGACCGTCACCTCGAACGCGTTCAGCGAGCCGATGAAGTCCGCGACGAACGCGGTCGCCGGGCGCTCGTAGATCTCGCGCGGCGAGCCGACCTGCTCGACCCGGCCGCCGTTCATCACGGCGATCCGGTCCGACATCGCCATCGCCTCCTCCTGGTCGTGCGTGACGTAGACGAAGGTCGTGCCGAGCTCGTGCTGGATCCGCTTCAGCTCGAGCTGCATCTGCCGGCGCAGCTTCACGTCGAGGGCGCCGAGCGGCTCGTCGAGGAGGAGGGCGGCGGGCCGGTTCACGAGCGCGCGCGCGAGCGCGACGCGCTGCTGCTGGCCGCCCGAGAGCTGCCGCGGCCGCCGCTTCTCGTAGCCCTCGAGCGCGACGACGCGGAGCAGCTCGAGCACGCGCTCGCGGTGCTCCGCGCGCGGGACGCGCCGGACGCTCAGCCCGAACGCCACGTTGTCGTACACGTTCATGTGGGGGAAGAGCGCGTACTGCTGGAAGACCATGTTCACGGGCCGCTTGTTCGGCGCCACCGAGGTGACGTCGTCGCCGTGCAGGAGGATTCGCCCGCTGTCGGGCGTGACGAAGCCGGCGATCATCCGCAGCGTCGTCGTCTTGCCGCACCCGCTCGGGCCGAGCAGCGAGAAGAACTCGCCGTCGGCGATCTCCAAGCTGACGTCGCGCACGGCCCCGACGCCCGCGTACTGCTTGCCGACGCCCTCGAGGGCGATCGCCGTGCTCGCCATCAGATCGCCAACCGCCGTTCGGCCGAGCGGCGGCCGACCTCGGCCGCGATCACGACGACGAGCGAGACGGTGAGCACGACGACCGCGACGGCGATCACCTGCGGCAGCTGCGACGGGAAGCGCAGGGCGGAGTAGAGGTAGATGGGGAACGTCTGCCGCGTCCCGACGACGAACGACGCGACCGCGTACTCGTCGAACGACGTCGTGAAGGCGATCAGGAATGCCGAGACGATCGCCGGCAGGATCAGCGGCAGCGTCACCGACCGGAACGTGCGCAGGTGGCTCGCCCCGAGGTCGTACGCGGCCTCCTCGAGCGACGCGTCGATCTGCTCGAGCCGCGGCACGAGCACGAGGATCGCGTACGGCAGCGTGATCACCACGTGCCCGATCACCACCGTCAGGATCGAGCGCGGGATCCCCAGCTGGTGGAAGAGCAGCAGGAGCGAGATCCCGAAGACGACGTATGGGATGACGAGCGGGCTCAGCAGGAAGGCCGACATGACCGCCTTGCCGCGGAAGCGCCGGCGCGCGAGCGCGATCGACGCGAGCGTGCCGAGGACGACGGCGCCGACGCTCGAGACCGCCGCGATGATCGCGCTCGTCTCGAGCGCCGCCCGCAGGTCGGTGTTGGCGAAGAAGTCGCGGTACCACTGGAACGTGAAGCCGGTGAGCGGGAACGCAGGCACGGACGCGCTGTTGAACGAGAAGACGAGCAGGATCGCGATCGGCGCGTACAGGAACACGACGACGAGCGCGAAGAACGCCCGCAGGGCCCAGCGCCCGTTCCTCGACAGCGCCGCGTCCATCAGGCGGGCTGGCGCACCTGGATGAAGCGCGAGAACACGACGGTCAGCGCCGCGATCACCGCGAGCAGGAACAGCGCGAGCACGGATCCGGTCTGCCAGTCGGGGAAGCCCGTGCCGAAGAGGTCGACGATCTGGTTCCCGTACATGTAGCCGCTCGTGCCGCCGACGAGCGACGGCGTGATGAACTCGCCGACCGTCGGGATGAACACGAACAGGAACGCCGCGGCGATCCCCGGCAGGCTGAGCGGCAGCGTCACGCGCCGGAACGCCTGCCAGCGCGACGCCCCGAGGTCGCTGGCCGCCTCGAGCAGCCGTGTGTCGAGCGACTCGAGCGACACGAAGATCGGCAGCGCCACGAACGGCAGCCACACGTAGCCGAGCACGAGCATCACCGCGAAGCGGCTGTACAGGAGCGCCGAGATCGGGTGCCCCGGCGAGCGGATCCCCGTCCAGAAGAGGAACGTGTTGATCACGCCCTGGTCGCCGAGGATCACCTTCCACGCGAGCACGCGCAGCAGGTAGCTCGTCATGAACGGCGCGATCAGCACGAGCAGCAGGACGTACTTCCGCTTCGTGCCGCTCAGGGCGAGGTAGTAGGCGAGCGGAAACGCGACGAGCACGACGAGCGCCGAGACGATCAGCGACATCTTCACGGACTTCCAGAACAGGCCGAGGTACGCGCCGCCGTGGAAGAAGTCGTGCCAGGCCGACAGCGTGAAGCCGGGCACGCTTGGCGGCAGCGCGAGCGCGTTGACGCTGTACGCCGCAACGATCCCGATCGGGGCGAGGAAGAAGACGATCAGCCACCCGACCGGCGGCGCGAGCAGGCCGGGCGTGATGGCGGACAGCCGGCGCGGGCTCCTCAGGCCGCCTTCACCTCGTCCCAGATCCTGGCGTAGACCGCGCGGCGGGGGACGTTGCGGTCGAGGTACGCGTTCGGCCACGAGACCGCCTTCGGGTTCGCGAGCTGGAGCGCCTTCAGCAGGTCGCTCGACGACGGCTTCGCGAGCGTGTTCGCGTGCCCGTAGCCGTAGTTGTCCTCCAGCCACTTGCCGGAGGCCGCCGAGCTCCACGCGTCGACGTACGCGTGCGCGAGGTGGTAGCGGGGCGTCCCCTTCAGGAGCATGAACATGCCGACCCACGCGATCGGCCGCTGCTTCCCGACCGACGGGTGCATGTACGTGACCGGCAGCTTCTTCGCGCGCATCTGCACCCAGTCGTTCGGCCACGCGAGCGCGATCCAGACGTCGCCCGACGCGAACTGCTGGTCGAGGTCGGTCTCCGACGCCCAGATCGTCCGGACGAGGTGCTTCTTCGAGATGAGGAAGGCCTTCGACTGCTGGAGCTCCTTGTCGCTCTGGTTCCACGGGTCCTTGAAGCCGAAGATCAGGCCGGCGATCGTCAGGTTCTCGACAGGGTCGTCGAACCAGGCGATCTTGCCCTTGTAGCGCTCGTCGAAGAGCAGCCCCCACGAGCTCGCCTTCGGCTTCACCTTGTCGGTTCGGTAGAGGATCGCGTCGAGGCCCCAGTCGTCCGGGATGCCGTACTGCTTGCCGCCGTACTGGCCCGCCTTGACCATGAACGGGTTCAGGTTCTTGAAGTTCGAGATCAGGCTCGTGTCCCATGGCTGCACGAGGCCGCTCGTCGCGAAGTATTCGACCCAGCCGACGTAGGGGCGGAAGAGGTCGGGGTGGAAGCCGGCCTGGATCTTCGCCAGCGCGTCCGCCTCGTTCGTCATGTACGTGAACTGCGGCTTGTTCTTCGGGTGCTGCTTCACGTACTGGGCGAACATCGACTGGCCGCCGTCGTTGCCGTAGCCGGCCCAGTCGAGCACCTGGAGCGCACCGGTCTCGGCGGCGAGGCGCGAGCGTGCGGCCTGCGCGACCGACGCCGGGCCCGCGACCAGCCCCGCGCCGCCGATCGCCGCCGCGACCTCGAGCGCCCTCCGCCGTGTGATCCGCCGTTCGAACACCTGCTCCTGCGGCTCCATTGCGGGCTCCTTCCCTCCTAGTAGCTGGGTGGACTGATCACGAAGAGCACTTCGGCCGGCTCGCCGCCGGGATTGCTGACGCGGTGCGGCGTCGAGCTGCGGTAGTGGACGCTGTCGCCCGCGCGGAGGTCGTAGATCTCGGTGCCGAGCTGGACGTGGACGCGGCCCTCGACGACGAGCAGCAGCTCCTCCGAGTCCCCGTGCGTGTACGGCTCGTCGCCTGTCGAGCCGCCCGCGTCGAACTCGGCGACGACCACCTCGAGCGCGTGGAACGGCTTCGGCGTCAGCAGCGCTTTCCGTCCCAGGTGGCCCCACACGACCGGCTGGCGCGCCTCGCGGCGGAGCACGCTCGGGCGGGGGAGACCGTCGGCGGCGAAGAGGTCCGACACCTCGATCCCGAGCGCGCCTGCCAGGCGCTGCAGCGAGGCGACGCTCGCGCTCGACCGGCCGCGCTCGAGCTGGCTCAAGAAGCTCTCGCTCACCCCGGCCGCGGAGGCGACCTCCTTCAGCGTGCGGCGGCGGAGCAGGCGGATCGCGCGCAGGCGCTCGCCCAGGTCGACGCGGCCGTTCGCCTCCGCAGACGCCTCAACTGGAACTTCAGTCATCTGAACTGTACGTTCACCGGTATGAAGCGTCGACTCTACGACCCGGGCCTGCGCGGGTCAACCGAGCCCTGGTGGACGGTGGAGGCGCCGCTCGACGAGCCCGAGGCGCCGCTCGAGGGCGAGGCCGCGGCGGACGCCGTCGTCGTCGGCGGCGGCTTCACCGGCCTCTGGGCCGCGCTCGCGCTGCGCCGGCGCGGGCTCGACGTCGTCCTCCTCGAGGCGCTCCGCTGCGGCGACGGCGCGAGCGCCCGCAACGGCGGCTTCCTGCACGGCTACTGGTCGTCGCTGCCCCGGCTCGTCGAGCTCTTCGGGCCGGCGGCCGCGCTCGAGGTCGCGCGTGCCTCGGACGGCGTCGTCGGCGCGGTGCGCGAGCTGGGCGAGGACGTCTGGCTGACGGAGGGAGGCACCGCCCTCGTCGCCACGGCCCCCGCGCACGACGAGCGGCTCCGCCGCGACGTCGAGGTCGCCCGCGAGCTGGGCGTCCCCGAGCAGGCGGCCGAGGGTGAGCTCTCCGTCCGGTCGCCGCTCTTCCGCTCGGCCGTCGTCCACCGCGACGGCGGCACGGTGCAACCCGCGCGGCTCGTGCGCGCGCTGCGGCGCGCGGCGCTGCGCGAGGGCGTGCGGCTGCACGAGCACTCGCCGGTCGTCGAGCTCGAGGACGGGCTCGCGCGCACTCCGTCCGGGTCGGTGCGGGCGCGCGACGTCGTCGTCGCGACCAACGCCTGGGCGGCCCGCATCCCGGCGGTCGCCAGGCGCATGGCCGTCTTCCGCAGCGCGATCGTGCTGACGGCGCCGGTGCCGGACCTCGAGGAGCGGATCGGGTGGGGCGGCGGCGAGGCGGTCTCCGATGCGCGCACGTACCTGCACTACTTCCGGCCGACGCGGGACGGGCGCGTGCTGATGGGCAGCGCCTCGGGCGACGTCGTGCGTGCGGAGCGCGCGCTGCGCGCGTTCTTCCCGGCGCTCGCCGACGTGCCCGTCGAGCACGCGTGGGAGGGGCCGATCGACGTCTCGAGCGACCGGCTGCCGTTCTTCGCAACGATCCCCGGCACGCGCATCCACTACGGCGCCGGCTACACCGGCAACGGCGTCGGGCCGAGCTGGCTCGGCGGGCACCTGCTCGCCTCGCTCGCGGCCGGGGACGAGATCACGTCGCCGCTGGTCACGCGCACGCCGCCCGCCCTGCCGCCGGAGCCGGTGCGCACCATCGGCGCGCTGCTCGTCCGCCGGGCGCTGCTTGCGATCGACGAGGCGGAGGCGCGCGGCCGTCGCCCGTCGGCGCCCGCCCGCGCGATCGCGGGGCTCCCGGGGCTGCTCGGTCTCCGGATCGCGTCGCGCTAGGCGACGGGCGCGGGGTCTTCACCGTGTCCTCGCCGGTGAAGGCCCCCGTGCGTCCCGTGTCGTTCCGCCAGGGGAGGGCAGTACCCGGACGGTGCCGCGTCCGTTCCCGGCGCGACCGCCGCCGAAACGAGAACCCCCGGTCGGGTGTCGTGCGGCGCGGCGGGCCGGCGCTACCGTGAGCGCGCCCAGTGCGCGCCGCCGCCGCCCTGATCGCCGCCCTCGCGCTCGCCGCGCCCGTGCCCGCGGCCGCCACGGCGCGCCCCGCGCCGACGACCGACCGCATCCGCGTCTTCAGCGACCAGCTGCCGGACGGGCTCTCGCCGGGCCAGCTCGACTTCGCCGCCTCGCACTACGCCGGCGCGCAGAAGCTCGGCGCGACGACGACCGAGGCGCTGAAGCGGCGCAACCCTGCGTTCTTCATGATCCAGTATCGCCTCGGGCTGGGTCTCGGCCGCCACACCCAGGTGCGCTTCGGCGACTCCTGGGTGCCCGAGTGGCCCGCGCACCCGCAGCCGCAATGGTTCTACCGCTGGCACGGCAGCGAGGTCTTCCAGAGCTGGGGCTGGTACCTGATGAACCCCGACAACCCGTCGTGGCGCGCGTACTGGCTGGCGCAGGTGCGCCGGCAGGTCGCGAGCACGCACGCGGACGGCGTCTTCATGGACTCGACGAGCGTCCCGAACGACTTCGGACCGACCACGTACACGCCGCAGCTGCCGGCCTACGACCCGCCGTGGGAGCTCGGCTGGTCGCACCGGATCGAGCGCTGGCTCGCGTTCGTGCAGCGCAGCCTGCGCAAGCCGGTGATCGTCAACGCGGGCTCGTGGGTGACGACGCGCGAGCGGACGCGCTACGACGCGGCCGCCGGGATCATGGTCGAGGGCTTCGCCACCGGCCTCGCGCCGGTCGACTGGCAGCTCGAGCTGACGCGCGCGCTCGGGCTCGTGCGCAAGGACAAGATCGTCATCTGCCAGTCGTACCCCGACGTCGGTGACGTCGCCGCGCGCATGTTCGACCTCGGCTCGTACCTGCTGATCCGCGGTGCGCACACGTACGTCAACTTCGGCGAGGGGATCCAGGTGAGCTGGTTCCCGGAGTACGACCTCGACCTCGGCGCCGCCGTCGACCCGCCGGGCCTGCGGCAGGACCAGGGCGCGTTCGTCCGCCGCTTCGCGCGCGGGCTCGTCGTCGTCAATCCCGGGGACTCGACCGTCCATTACGCGCTGCCCGCGCCGATGCAGCTCCAGACTCCGCAGGGCGGCGGCGCCGTGCCCGACGACGGCGTCCTGCCGCCGTCGTGGCGCCTGACGACCGCCACCGTCTCCTCGCTCACGCTGCAGCCGCGGCAGGCGGCCGTGCTGCTGCGCTGATGCGCGCGCTCGCAGTCGCCGGGGTCTGCCTCGCGCTCGCCGGCTCGGCCGTCGCCGCCTCGCCGGGGCTGCATGTGTCCGGCAATCGCCTCGTCGACGCGCAGGGACGCGTGCTGACGCTGCGCGGCGTCAACCGCTCGGGGACCGAGTACGCGTGCGTGCAGGGCTGGGGGCTGACCGACGGCCCGCTGGACGCGGCGTCCGTGCAGGCGATCGCGTCGTGGCACGTGAACTTCGTCCGCGTGCCGCTGAACGAGGACTGCTGGCTCGGCATCAACGGTGTCAAGCCCGGGCTGGGCGGCGCGGCCTACCGGCGCGCGATCGTCGCGTACGTCGGCCTGCTCCACCGCCACGGCATCTACGTCGAGCTGTCGCTGATCTGGGCCGCGCCGGGCGCGAACCCGGCGACCTACCAGTCGGGGTCGCCCGACGAGGATCACGCGCCGGCGATGTGGTCGAGTCTCGCGCGGACGTTCGCGCACGACCCGGACGTGATCCTGGCGCCGTGGGGCGAGACGATCGTCGACGCGCGCTGCTTCCTCGCCGGCGGCGTCTGCGAGGCGACGTACGGCAAGGCCAACGTGCCGTACCGGACCGCCGGGATGCAGCAGGCGGTGGACGTGATGCGGAAGGCGGGCTACCGCGGCCCGATCGCGATCCCGGGCCTCGACTACGCCAACGACCTGACGCAGTGGCTGTCGCACGAGCCGCGCGACCCGTTGCACCAGCTCGTCGCGGAGGCGCACGTCTACGGCAAGAACACGTGCGCCGCCGTCGCGTGCTTCGATCGCACCCTCGCGCCCGTCGCCGCGCGCGTGCCGCTGATCCTCGGCGAGACGGGCGAGAGCTACGACGACTCCGACTGCGGCTCGGCGGCGAT